>JASBSV010000132.1 GCA_030148745.1 Paracoccaceae bacterium | reverse complement strand
GACTGCACAAAAGACACAAGCAGCGAGACGGGGTTCTATATGCCGGGCCGAATATTGGTCATAGATCCGGTTGCGACAAATCGGATCATCATAAAGGTCAAGCTTTCGGCCGCGCGATATGAGATTTTTCACGCTGCCCGGATTGCCGACGGTCTGACGATTGCCGCCAAGACCCGGCCCGATCTTATCATCGCCGGCCTGTCGCCCGATGACTGCGATGCATCGCTGGTTCAGAGCATCCGCGCGGTGCCCGAACTGGCGCGGGTTCCGGTGGTGGCCGTTGCCCCACCCCTGCAATCCGGCGCGCGGCTGGCGCTTTTGTCGGCGGGGGCCGATGACGTTCTGACCCGGCCCCTGAATGACGCATTCCTGCTTGCCCGGCTGCGCAGCCTCCTGCGCTCCAGCCATGCCTCCGAAGAGCTCAGGCTGCGTGACGGCACCAGCCGCGCGCTGGGTCTGGCCGAAAGCCCTGCCCCCTTCGGGCCGCCGCCGCGCGTGGCACTGGTCAGCCGCCATCAGCCGCAAGCGACGCTCTGGCGGCAGGCGCTTGAGACAGAGCTTGGGCAAGCCGTTGAAATCTGGGCGCCCGACACTGCGCTGGAGCGGATTGACGACGAAAATGGGCCGGATGCGGTGATCCTTGCGGTCGAGGCCGGGATGCAGCCCGATCAGCCGCTGTCGATCCTGCCCGAGCTGCGCAGCCGCAAGGCCAGCCGCCATGCGGCGGTGCTGGCGGTGCTGGCCGCCCCCGATCCGGCGGCGGCGGTCATGGCGCTTGATCTTGGTGCCAGCGATGTGATGCCGCAGGGCTTCGAGGCAAGGGAACTGGCGCTCAGATTACGCCTTCAGATCGGCAAGAAACGCGAGGCAGACCGGCTACGCAAAACCGTGCGCGACGGGCTGAAACTTGCGATGACCGATCCGCTGACCGGGCTGTTCAACCGCCGCTATGCCTTGCCGCACCTTGGGCGCATCGCCGAAAAGGCCCGCAGCTCGGGGCGCGAATTTGCCGTCATGGTCGCCGATCTTGACCGTTTCAAACAGGTCAACGACACCTATGGTCACGCGGCGGGCGATGCGGTTCTGGTCGAGATTTCGCGGCGTTTGCGTGACAATCTGCGCGGCGTCGATCTTGTGTCGCGGCTGGGCGGCGAAGAATTTCTGATCGCCATGCCCGACAGCAAGCTGGAAGAGGCGCGGGTTGCCGGTGAACGGCTGTGCCAGATCATCAAGCAAACGCCGATCGCGCTGCCCGGCGCGCTGGCCCCGATCCATGTCACCATCAGCATCGGTATCGCAATGGGTCCCGGTAGCGGCCCCGATGACGCGCCGGTTGAAAGCCTGATCCAAAGCGCCGACAAGGCGCTTTACCTGTCGAAATCGGAAGGCCGCGATCAGGTCACGGTCAGCCTCTCGGCGGCCTGACGGCAGGCCGTTACCAGCGGTTGTCGATGATCTCTTCCAGACGGTCGGCATACTCCTGCCGCTCGGCCTCGCTCATCGCCGAGATCCGGTCGATCAGCGCTTTCTGGCCCATCGAAACCCGCTCGGCCGCGCGCGCTTTCTGGGCTTCGAACACATTGGTCAGGGTGGCAGGATCAAAGGGCCTGCCACGCAGGGCATCGATCACCGCGATGATCTCCTGCCGTTCGGCGCGCCGGCCTGCGCGAAACTCGTCGCGGCGGGCGCGCAGCGCGTCATGTATGGCGCGGCGATCCTCGGGCAGCATGGCGCGCGAAAAGACGCCAAAGGCACCGGCCTCACCCGGCGGCGGCGGGTGCTGCGCGACGATGTCGTCATCGTCATCCTCGGCCATATAGGCACCGCCCAAAGCGCCGATGACCAGAAGGTTCAGCGCCACCGACACCGCCAGGGCGATGCGGATCGGCTTGGATGGCTGGGCAGAAGTCTCCGGCATGGCTTAGCCCTCGATGCTGAATGGATTGAACGACGGCATCAGATCGACAAAATGCGGCGCGCCCTGCCCGGCAAGATCACGCGCCAGCAACCTGTCCAGCGATTGCGGCGCGGACAGTCCGATCCAGATCCCGGTCGCGGCAGCGGCGGTCATTCCGGCAAGCACCGGCCAGCCGCCCACAGCGCGGATCAGACAGCCGATCGCCCCCTGTGGCGCGGGCGGCGGGACGCGGGCCGGGCCAAACCCTGCCTGCACCCTTTTGGCATCGGCCAGAACACGGCCCATCAGGGCGGCATCGGGCGCAGGGTTTTCGGCGCGCGCGGCGGCAAAAAAACCTTTCAGAAAATCATCGTCACGGATTTGGTCACTCATCATAATACCCCAGTTCTTCGCGGCGCCCGTCCAATTCCCGGATCAACGCCCGTTTTCCGCGAGCGGTCAGACTTTCGACCGCTTCAACACTTATCATCATAACCTCGGCAATTTCCGGGTTGGTCAGCCCTTCGATATGGCGCAGGACCACCGCCTGACGCTGTCGGTCGGGAAGGTTTTGCAGCGCCGCCTGCAAGGCCGAGGCACGCGCGCGGTCAAGCATGGCGCCGGCCGGGCCGGGCTGCCCGTCTTCAGGTTCGGGAATACTCTCAAGCCCCACGCCTCTGGCTTTGCGCAAACGGTCGGTGCAAAGGTTTCCGACAACCCGGTAAAGCCATGTTGAAACCTTTGCCTCGCCCTGACGCCAGTCGGGGGCGATCTTCCAGAGGCGCATCAGCGCCTCCTGTGCGACATCCTCGGCCTCGGCGTGATCGCCCAAAAGACGAAACGCCTGTGCCAGAACCCGCGGCGTCAACCGCCGGGTCAGTTCACGCGCGGCCTCGAAGTCCCCATTGGCGAAAAGCACCAACAAAGCGTCATCCTCAACCTCATCCATGGCATCAAAAGGCTTGTCCATCACCCGCTGGGGGTAACCCGATCCAAGCCGCTCCGCAATCCACCTCAACGCCGGGTGGAGGTAGCGGTGCCGGCCTGCCCTTTGATCCATCTGCGCCGCCCCTGTGGCGACGCTTGAAATATCACTCAGACCATCAAACGCGGCCCGGGGAAGTTTCCGTCGCGTAAAGTTGAAAAATCTTTGCGACATGCCGCCGCAACCGACAGCTCGCCCCTGTATTATTCTTAGAAAAGGATTAGATTGGCCGCATCATCAAGGCAGACATCATGACAGATATCACTCAGAACGGCCCTGTAACCGGGGCCGGACCCGAAGATCGGCCCATGCGCCGCTCGCTCTTGCGGGGCTGGCGCCGCCGTTGCCCCAGCTGCGGTGAAGGCGCGCTGCTTGAGGGGTATCTGAAAGTGCGCGCGGCCTGCCCGGCCTGCGGTGAGGATTTGCACCATCACCGCGCCGACGACGGGCCAGCCTATCTGACGATCCTCATCGTCGGCCATATCATCGCCCCGACCCTGCTGATCGTATTCACCACCTTCCGGCCTCAGCCGCTGACGCTTTTTGCGATCTTTGCGATTGGCTCGGTCACTTTGTCGCTTTACCTTCTGCCCCGACTGAAGGGGCTGATCGTCGCCACCCAATGGGCCAAGCGCATGCATGGGTTCGGAGAGGTCGACCAGCCCCGGTAACGCCGTTTCGTTGCAAGGGGGCTGCCAGAGATGACCAAAAATGTGCCAATCCGCGACGCCGCCACCCTGATCGTGCTGCGCCGCGACGGCGCCAGCACACCCCGGATCCTGATGGGACAGCGCGGCGCGGCGGCGGCCTTCATGCCGAATAAATTCGTCTTCCCCGGCGGGGCGCTGGATGAGGGCGATCTTGATATCCCGCTGGCCGAAGGGTTGAATGACACCTGCCATGACCGGCTGACCGATGCGGCCGATCCGGCGCGGGCGGCGGCGCTGCCGGCCACAGCCATTCGCGAGCTGTGGGAGGAAACCGGCCTGATGCTGGGCGCCGCCGGGGCATGGCCGGAACCGATCCCCTGGGATTGGCGCGATTTCGGGCGCAGGGGGCTTCTTCCTTCGGCGCGCGGGTTCAGCTTTGTCTTTCGCGCGATCACTCCGCCGGGGCGCCCGCGCCGTTTCGATGCCCGGTTCTTCATGGTGGATGCCGCGATGATCGATGGCGATCTGGACGATTTTTCAGCCGCCTCGGATGAGTTGTCCTATCTGCAATGGGTCCCTCTGGATCAGGCGCGCGGCTTTGACCTTCCCTTTATCACCGAGGTCGTTCTGGCCGAGGTTGCAGGGCAGATCGAAACCGGCCAGCCCCCCGCGCAGGTGCCGTTTTTCAACAATACCGACGAGCAGAGCCTTTTTGAGCATCTGAAAGGCCGCGCGGTCAGACAAGCAGAATAAGGCCCAGAATGCTGCCGGTCAGCAGGATGATACCGGCCAGCTCGCGACCCGTGGCGGTTTCACGAAAGAACAGCAGACCGGCCAGAAAGCCAAAGATCACCTCGACCTGACCCACGGCATAGACATATGCGGCCGTTTGCAGGGTAAAGGCCGCAAACCAGCAATAGCTGCCGGCCAGCGATGTCAGCCCCACCCATGCGCTCTGGCGCCAGCTTTGGAAAGTGCGGGTGATCTGGCCGGGGCTGCGCAGCCTCAACCAGATCCACAGGCCGATCGCCTGCCCGCTTGTAACCACGGCAAGGGTCAGCCCCGCGCGCAGGGCTACATCACCCCCTTCAAGCGAAAGCGATGCGGCGCGGTAGCCGACCCCGGCAAAGGCAAAAAACATCCCCGAGCCAAGCCCAAGCAACGTTGCCGGAGTGAAAGCCCGCGCCCGCCAGCCCCCCGTACCAGAGGGCGGATCGCCCAACAGCAGCACGCCGATCATCCCAACCGTCAGCGCCGCCAAAGCCAGCAAGGTGACCCCTTCGCCCAACAGGACAAAACCGACCAGCACGGTCTGCATCACCTCGGTCTTCTTAAGGGTGATCCCCACGGCAAAGTTGCGCCGCGCGAAAAGCGCCACCACCGCCACTGTGGCCAAAATCTGGGCGATGCCGCCCATCGCCGCATAGCCCCAGAAGGCCGGCGGCATCGCCGGTACCGCCTGACCACTGAGCCAGATATAGCCGGTAATGCCAAAGGCGATCAGCGGCGCCGAATAGACGAAACGTGCAAAGGTGGCGCCGGTCGCGCTCAGCCGGCTCGCCGCCAGCTGCTTTTGCAACATAAAGCGCGCCGTCTGGAACAGCGCCGCGGCAAAGGTCAGGACGATCCAGGCTTCCATGCCACCGCTTGCCACGCGGTTTACCGCGCTGGCAAGTCAGCAATCAGTCGCGGCTCCACAGCGGGTGCGGCACCGGGTCCTTGCGGCGCCACAGATAGCTGGCAAAGACCTGCGCGTAAGAGCGGTAAAGATAGCCGCCATTGCGGCGCAGATACTCGGCGCGTCCGTTGCGGTAAAGCGCCGGAAGCCGGTACCATGGCACCGCCGGATGCAGATGATGAACCGCGTGCAGGTTGTTGTTGAGAAACAGAAACGCAAGCGGGCCGCGATCTTCTATGATCACCGTGCGCCCCTGTGCGTTCTGATGGGCCTGATGTTCAAGAAATGTGCGGATCTTGATCAGTGAAAGACCGATATATGCGGCCAGCAGATATTGCCAGAATGTTATCTGCCCCAGAGCGGCCAGCCACAAGACAACCAGCGCCACCGCTGGCAGATGCCACAGCCAGCCGGCCAGAACCCCCCGATCACCCGCCCGGATCGCCCGCCAGTCGCTATGCATGAATGCCACCTGCGACACCGCCGTGCCGATCAGCACCCGGCCCAGAAGCGTGTTGTTGAACGACAAGGCCGCCCGCAGAACGCGCGGCAGCCGCGACCAGATGGCGGCATCCAGATAATTGGTCTCGGGATCGTCATAGGGATCGGTCAGAAGCTCATCCCGGTGATGGGCGATATGGGTATCGCGGAACCGCAGATAGGGAATTGCAAGCGCCAGCGCCGGGAAGACCAGCGCATGATTGGCCCGGCGGTTCGCGAAGGGGTGGCCGTGAATAACCTCGTGCTGGAGCGATGAAAACAACGCGATGGCCAAAGCGGTCACCACAACCCCCACTACCGGCGCCTGACCGGCAATCCAGGTCGTACCCAGCGCCCAGACCAGATAACAGGCCACGATCAAACCAAGGGTTGGCCATTCGGCCCCCCTGGTGCCCTTATTGTGCACCCTTCCCTCCAACGTCACGAAAACATTACAAAAGGAGGTAGCACTTGCCTCGGCGGTGGAAAATTCCGAAGATACGAAACATAATATCACAATTGTTTTGGATTTTACGTTTTGATGATAAAAATCGACAAACGTGACCGATCACAGCTTTTTCGGGAACGGCTGGCCAAAGCGATGGAGCAATCGGCGATGAGCCAGAGCGCCCTGGCCCGGCGGATCGGTGTCGATCGCTCGACCGTCTCACAGCTTCTGGGATCGCAAACCGCGCGGTTGCCGAACGCTCAGATCGTGGGCGAATGCGCGGCGGCGCTGGGGGTTTCGGCCGATTGGCTGCTGGGGCTTACCGCGCTTCAGGAACAGGCCGCCGATCTGATGGCCTCGGCCATGACAATTACCGAAGCGCCCCGCGCGCTGGTCGATGAACAGATATTCGCATGGCACCAAGAAGCGGCCGGCTACAAGATCCGCCATGTGCCGGCGGGCCTGCCCGATATGCTTAAGACCGACGCGATGCTGCGCTGGGAATATACGCCCGAACTGGGCCGCACGACCGAACAGGCGATCGGCGCAAGTCAGGACCGGCTGAACTGGATGCGGCAGGCGCAATCGGATTTCGAGATTGCCATCCCGCTTCACGAGATCGCCTCTTTCGCGCGCGCCGAGGGCTATTACCGGGGGCTGTCGGCGGCGCTGCGGGTGCAGCAGATCGACCGGATGCTCGAGCTGCACCGGCAGCTTTATCCGGCGGTGCGTATCACCCTGTTTGACGCCCGGCGGCTGTATTCCGCGCCGATCACGATTTTCGGCCCGCTTCTGGCGGTGATCTATCTGGGGCGCAATTATCTGGCCTTTCGCGATGTCGAAAGGGTGCAGGCCCTGACCCGGCATTTCAACCTGCTGGTCCGCGAGGCCGATGTGCCCGACAATGCCCTGCCCGGGCATCTGACCAGCCTGCGCAAGGCAATCCGCTAGCGGCGGCGCAGTTCAGGGTTTGGGGTCGGGGTTTTCGGTGTGCCCGTCAACCGCGATAACCTGACCTGATACTTTGCGCGCCCCGTCCGAGGCCAGAAACACCGCCATATTGGCGACATCCCCGGCCTCGACCCAGCTGCGCAGCGAGGTGCCGCTGGCATAGCCATCATATACCTGATCGCGGGTCATGCCCTTGGCCGCCGCCTCGCGCGTCAGCACCCCTTCCATCCGGGGACCTTCGACCGCGCCGGGGCAGATCGCATTGGCCCGGATACCATGCGGGCCCAGCTCCATCGCAAGGGTCTTCATCAGGCCGATCACCGCCCATTTCGCCGCCGCATATGGCGCGCGGTTGGGATAGCCATAAATGCCCGCGGTCGAAGAGGTCAGGATGATCGCCCCCTGCCCGGCCTGCTTCATACCCGGAACCGCATGTTTTACCGCCAGAAACGCGCCCTCAAGGTTCACCGAGACGCAGGTGCGCCAATCGTCCAGCGCGATCTCTTCGACCATCGCCGTGGGCCCCGCGATCCCGGCATTGGCGCAAAGCGCGCAGGGCGGACCCATTTCGGCGATCAGGTCTGCAACCGCCCCTTCGTCGGTGGCATCGACGTGACGCGCATGCCAGTCTGCGGGCAGCGCGGCAAGCGCGGCTGCATCCACATCCGTCACCCAGACCTCATAGCCCGCAGCGGCAAAGCCCTGACCCATCGCGCGCCCGATACCCGACGCGCCGGCGGTGATCAGAACCCGCGCGCTCACCGACCCTGCCCCACGGCGCGGCCTGCGCCTTGGGGTATCGGCAAATCGGCCTGCGCCTGCGCGAAGCGCATAAGCCGCTCTTCGATCTGCGGCGCGGGCGGCGACGGTTTGCGGGTTTCCAGACTGACGTGGATCAGCATGTGCTCGCCCGTGGCCAGCAGCCGCCCATCCTCATACATCTCGTGCCAGAGGTGCATCTTTTTGCTCGCGCCCATCAGGCAGCGGGTGCGCACGGCAATCCGCGCGCCGGCGCGCACCTCGTCAAGATGGCGGATATGCGTCTCGGCCGTGAAATAGCTGCCGCCCGAGGCGATGTAATCGGCGTCACAGCCGATCAGCTCCATGAAGCGGTCGGTCGCATCGCCAAAGGCCTGAAGATAGCGCGCCTCATTCATATGCCCGTTGTAATCGGTCCAATCCAGCGGCACGGCGCGGTTGACGGTGGTGATCGGCTGGCCCGGATCGGTAATCTCATCAGCGCTATGCGCCAGCGCATCGCGCGCGCTATCGGCCTCATTAAGCAGCGCCCCCGCGCCCCAGTTCTGTCCCTTGAGCGCGCGCATCATCGCCACCAGATTATTGTCGCGAATACGCTCAAGCTCACGAATGGAATAGCTGCCCGACTGGGCATCCGACTGGCCCGCTATCTGGTTGATCAACTCATCGGTCAGATCGGGCACATCCATCAGCTTGGTCCATGGCCATTTCAGGGCCGGGCCGAACTGGGCGATGAAATGCTTCATCCCCGCCTCGCCGCCCGCGACGCGGTAGGTTTCAAAGAGACCCATCTGCGCCCATCTGATGCCAAAGCCATAGCGGATCGCATTGTCGATCTCTTCGGTGCTGGCAATGCCGTCGCGCACCAGCCACAGCGCCTCGCGCCAGACCGCTTCAAGAAAACGATCCGCCACATGGGCGTCGATTTCCTTTTTGAGATGAAGCGGGTAACAGCCGATCCCGGTTAGCACCGTCTTGGCCCAGGCGACGGCGCGCGGATCGTAATTATCCCCCGGCACCAGTTCAACGAGGGGCAACAGATAGACCGGGTTGAACGGGTGCGCGACCACGATCTGAGTAGGGTCTTTTGCCCCCTCCTGCAGCTCCGACGGTTTGAAGCCCGAGGTAGAGGAACCGATCACCGCCTCGGGGTCGATATGCTTCTGCACTTCGGCATAGGTCCTGCGCTTGATATCCAGCCGCTCCGGCACACTTTCCTGCACCCAGGCCGCACCATCAATGGCCTCGGCCAGCGTCTCGTGAAAGCTCAGCACGCCTTCCGGCGGCAGGGCTACATCGAAAAGCCCCGGCATCGAACGGCGGGCATTGTCCAGAACCTCACCCATCTTGCGCGCGGCCTCAGGATCAGGATCAAACAGCCGTACATCCCAGCCCATCAGCAAAAACCGCGCCGCCCAGCCGCCGCCGATAACCCCGCCACCAATGATCGCCGCGACCTGTTTCATCCCATCCGCTCCTTTACCGCCGCAGCCATCACACCGCCCAGAACCCGGTGCGCGTCCCGCCCCAGATGCACGCCATCCACAGGATCGACCTCGACATGCGCCCCGGCATCGACAAACCCGTATCCCGCCTCGCGCGCCACATTACCCAGCCGCCCGGCCAGCCCCGCGCCCCGCGCCTCGGCGCCTTCAAACATCCCGGCCAGACAGCCTTTCTCGCGCACCGGCGCCGGCGCCACCACAATGGCGTCCGCAACCACGCCCGAGGCACGCACAACCGCCAACAGCCGCGCCACAGACGCCGCGATGTCAAAGGCGCTCACCGAAAACCGCGGCTTGAGGTCATTCGTCCCCAGCATCAGGATCATCATGTCGATGGGCCGGTGCGTGTCCAAAATCGCGGGCAGAACCCGCAGCCCGTTGCGATGGGCGCCCTCGACCGGATCGTCATGCACGGTGGTGCGCCCCGGCTGGCCTTCGGCGATCACCTCCCACGCCGGGCCCAGCGCCCGGCCCATAACCGAAACCCAGCGCTCGTCCAGCGGCAATCGCCCCATCTCGCCCAACTGCCTCAGCGGCACCGTGCCATGCGTGTTGCTGTCACCATAAGCAAGCAGAACCGGCATGGCTCAACCCGCCACCGGCGCGCGTTTGACCAGCCCCAGCTTTTCGCGCACCTGCGCCGGGCCGATCACCCGCGCGCCCATGTTTTCAATAATGCTGCTGGCCCGTTCCACCAATTGCCAGTTCTCCGCCAGAACCCCTTTGTCCAGCATCAGATTATCTTCCAGACCAACCCGCACATTGCCCCCCGCCAGGACCGAAGCGGCGACATAAGGCATCTGACTGCGCCCCAGCCCAAAGGCCGAAAACTCCCAGCCAGCGGGGATGTTGTTTACCATGGCCAGAAAGGTATTGAGGTCATCAGGCGCACCCCAAGGCACCCCCATGCAAAGCTGCACCAGCGCCGGCGCCTCGAGAACGCCCTCCTCCACCAGCTGTTTGGCAAACCACAAATGCCCGGTGTCAAAGGCCTCGATCTCCGGTTTCACCCCAAGATCGGTCATCATCCGGCCCATCGCCCGCAACGCGCCCGGCGTATTGGTCATCACATAATCAGCCTCGGCGAAATTCATCGTCCCGCAATCCAGCGTGCAGATCTCGGGCAGACATTCGGCGATATGCGCCACCCGCTCGCTGGCCCCGATCAGATCGGTCCCCTTCGCCACCGGCAAGGGCTCCTCGACACCGCCAAAGACGATATCACCGCCCATCCCCGCCGTCAGGTTCAGAACCACATCCACATCCGAAGCACGGATGCGGTCGGTGACCTCACGGTAATACTCGATCTTGCGCGATGGCGCCCCGGTACCCGGATCGCGCACATGGCAGTGAACCACCGCCGCCCCGGCCTTGGCCGCCGCAATCGCACTCTCGGCAATCTGCGCCGGCGAGCGGGGCACATGCGGGCTCCGGTCCTGCGTCGCACCCGATCCGGTCACTGCGCAGGTGATAAAGACCTCACGGTTCATTTCCAGCGGCATTTGCACTCCCTCCCTTTCCGTCCCAGCCGACCCCAGCCGCCCCCGGACCGCAAGCTCAAATGCGACGCTTTCTTCTTCTTTGCGAAAATACTCCGGGGGTCCGGGGGCTGGCCCCCGGCGCGGCTCAATAGGGCATCGGATGGGCGCGATGGGCCGTGTCGATCTCTGCCAGAACCTCATCACTCAGGCTCACCTCCGCCGCGCCCAGCGCGGTATCCAGCTGCTCCATCGTCGTGGCGCCAAAGATCGGCACCGCCGCAAAGGGCCGCGTCAGACACCAGGCGATCGCCATTTGCGAGGGATCGAGCCCGTGTTTGCGGGCAATCTTCAGATAAGCGTCCACCGCCGGAAAGACCTTCTCGTTGACCCGTCCGCCAAGGTCGGAGTTCAACGTGATGCGCGAGCCTTCGGGCCTGGCGCCGTTTTGGTATTTTCCGGTCAATAGGCCGGTCGCCAGCGGCGAGAACGCCAATAGCGTGACATCCTCATTCACCGAAAGCTCGGCCATATCGGTGTCGTAAAGCCGGCAGAGCAGCGAATATTCGTTCTGCATCGTGGCCGCCCGCGGCCCGCCGCAGCGCCCCGCTACCTCAAGCCAGTTCGCCGTGCCCCAGGCACTCTCGTTCGACAGGCCAAAATGGCGGATCTTGCCCTGATCGACCAGCTTCTGCAGGGCGCCCAGCGCATCTTCCATATGCGCCACCGTCTCCTGCCGGTTTTGATGCGACGGATCATAGCGCCAGTTCTTGCGGAACATATAGCTGCCGCGGTTGGGCCAGTGGAACTGATAAAGGTCGATCACATCAGTCTTCAGCCGCCGGAGCGAGCCTTCGACCGCCCCGACAATGGTCGCCGAGGAAATCGGGGCGCCGCCGCGCACATGGGCCAGACCTTCACCCGAATGTTTCGTGGCCAGTACAATATCGCTGCGCCGGCCTGAATCTGCCAGCCATTCGCCGATGATTTCCTCGGTCCTGCCGATCGTTTCGCGCGAGACCGGGTTGACCGGATACATCTCGGCGGTGTCGATGAAATTGATCCCCCGATCCAAGGCATGATCTATTTGCGCATGGGCCTCTGCCATGGTGTTCTGCGTGCCCCAGGTCATCGATCCCAGACATAATACGGATACGTTCAGATCGGTGCGCCCAAGGGTCGTCATTCGCATATCGGCTTACTCCTGTTTTGGTCACCGCGACCCTACCCGACCCTGCTCCGGCGGCAAGCCTGCGGCGGGTATTTTTCTGCAAATTGTATAATTCCAGATCGCCCTGCCCGACCGCCCGTGCAACAATCGGCCCCGGCACAGCACTCTCTTTCCAAAAACGACGCGCCATGTCGAATAAGAACAAGCGGCAAATAATCAGTCACTCAGGTTGACCTCATGCGCCTTATCATTTCATTTCTGTCGCTTTTCCTTTCCGTCATACTCCTGCAGCTTTCATCAGGCGGCGTCGGGCCGCTGGATGCGCTCTCAGGCCTTCAGATCGGCTTTACGACAGGTCAGGTCGGCCTTCTGGGCTCGGCGCATTTCTTTGGATTTTTCATCGGCTGCTGGTGGGCGCCGCGCCTGATGGGGGCGGTGGGCCATTCGCGTACTTTCGCAGCATTTACCGCGTTGGGCGCAATTGGCCTTCTGGCGCATATGCTGGTGATCGACCCGACGGCTTGGGCGCTGATGCGCATCGGTACAGGCATGTCCATCGCCGGCTGCTACACGGTGATCGAGGCATGGCTCCACGCCAAGGTCACCAATGAAACCCGCGGCCGCGCCATGGGCAGCTACCGGGTGGTCGATATGGGCGCCTCGCTGGTGGCGCAACTTCTGATTGGCGTGCTGGAGCCGGCCTCCTATGTCTCCTACAACCTTCTGGCGCTGCTCTGCTGCGCCAGCCTCCTGCCCCTGACACTCACCCGCGTCGAGCAACCCCGCACACCTGCCGCACCACGGCTGCGCCCGCGCCTGGCGTGGGAGCGCTCGCCCCTTGCCGCAGCGGCCATCGTCGTGGCCGGTTTGACATCCGCGGCCTTCCGGATGGTCGGTCCGGTCTATGGCCAGGAGGTCGGCCTGGCCGCCGGTCAGATCGCCTTTTTCCTCGCCGCCTATGTCGCGGGCGGCGCGCTGGCGCAATATCCCGTCGGATCGCTGGCCGATAAATACGACCGGCGCTGGGTCCTGATCTGGCTGTCACTCGCCGCAATCATTTCGTCGGCCACGACAATTCTGGCCGGCGGCACCGGTACCCTCGGCGTCATGCTGGCCGCAGGTTTTTTCGGCTTCACGACCTTTCCAATATTCTCGATCGCCGCGGCCCACGCCCATGACTTTGCCGAAAACCACGAACGGGTCGAGCTTTCGGCGGCACTGATGTTCGTCTATGCCATCGGCGCAATCGCCTCGCCGCTTATCGCCTCGTGGCTGATCAGCGGCTTCGGCCCCTACGCGCTCTTTGTGTTTCTGGCCCTGTGCCACGCCGCTCTGGTCATCATAAGCCTCTGGCGCATGCGCGCGCGGCCTACGGTTTCCGACCGAACGCGCTATGTCTATTCGCCGCGCACCTCGTTTCTGATCGGCCGGCTCTGGCAGGGCGCGCGCAAGCCTGACTGACGCCGCGGGTTTCTTCTTTGTCCAAATACTCTCGCCGAAGGCGTAATCCCGGCGGCTGAAAACATCATGCCTCCGGCGGGGATATTTCTGCCATGTGGAAGCACACAGGGCGCTGGCCCTTCGCCGGTGGCTGCGCTAGGAGGGGGCGAACAGAGCAACGGACGACTGATGGCACGTATTCTGATTACCTCGGCTATTCCCTATATCAACGGGATCAAACATCTTGGAAACCTCGTCGGATCGCAGCTTCCGGCCGATCTTTATGCCCGCTTCATGCGTGCGCGCGGGCATGAGGTTTTGTTTTTATGCGCCACCGACGAGCATGGCACGCCTGCGGAACTGGCCGCGGCGAAGGCAGGCAAACCGGTGGCGGAGTTCTGCGCCGAGATGCATCAGGTTCAGGCGGCGATCGCCAAGGGTTTTGGCCTGTCGTTCGATCATTTCGGGCGTTCGTCCTCGCCCGAGAACCGTGCGCTGACCCAGCATTTCGCGGGTCGTCTGGCCGATGCCGGTCTGATCGAGGAGGTCAGCGAACGTCAGGTCTATTCCAATGCCGACAAGCGGTTTCTGCCCGACCGATATATCGAGGGCACCTGCCCCAACTGCGGCTATGACAAGGCGCGCGGCGATCAATGCGAGAACTGCACCAAACAGCTCGACCCGACCGATCTGATCGATCCGCGCAGTGCGATATCGGGATCGACCGATCTTGAGGTGCGCGAGACCAAGCATCTTTATCTGCGCCAGTCCGCTTTGCGCCGTGATCTGGATGCATGGATCGACAGCAAGACCGACTGGCCGGTGCTGACCACCTCGATCGCCAAGAAATGGCTGCATGACGGCGATGGGTTGCGCGACCGGGGCATCACCCGCGATCTGAGCTGGGGCGTGCCGGTCAAAAAGGGCACCGAGCCATGGCCCGGGATGGAGGGCAAGGTTTTCTATGTTTGGTTCGATGCGCCCATTGAATACATCGCCGCGGCCAATGAATGGACCAATGCGCGCGGCGCGCCGGATGCCGAATGGGAACGTTGGTGGCGCACCGATAAGGGCGCAGAAGACGTGCGCTATATTCAGTTCATGGGCAAGGACAATGTGCCTTTTCACACGCTGTCGTTCCCGGCCACAATCATGGGGTCGGGCGAGCCATGGAAACTGGTCGATTACATCAAATCGTTCAATTTTCTGAACTATGACGGCGGTCAGTTCTCGACCAGTCAGGGGCGCGGGATCTTTCAGGATCAGGCGCTTGAGATTCTGCCGGCCGATTACTGGCGCTGGTGGCTGCTTAGCCATGCGCCCGAAAACTCGGATGCCGAGTTTACCTGGGAAAACTTTCAGGCCAGCGTGAACAAGGATCTAGCCGATGTTCTGGGGAATTTCGTCAGCCGGGTCACCAAATTCGCCCGTTCCAAATTTGGCGAGACGGTGCCCGAAGGCGGCGCGTTTGGCCCGGCCGAAGAGGCGCTGATCGCGGAATTGTCGCGGCGCCTCCAGACCTATCAGGATCTGATGGAGGCGATGGAAATCCGCAAATCGGCGGCTGAGCTGCGCGCGATCTGGGTGGCGGGCAATGAATATCTGCAATCTGCCGCGCCATGGTCGGTCTACAAGACCGACCCGGATGCGGCGGCGGCGATCATTCGGCTGTCGCTGAACCTGGTCGCACTTTATGCCGTGCTTTCGGCGCCTTTCATTCCCGATGCATCGGCACGGATGCTGAAAGCGATGGGCACCAGCGACGACAGCTGGCCGGGCGATGATCTGGGCCAGGCCCTTGCCCGGCTCGGCCCCGGTGACGCTTTCGAGGTTCCCGAGGTTCTTTTCGCCAAGATCACAGATGAGCAGCGCGAGGATTGGCAGGAGCGGTTTGCGGGCCAGCGGGGTTGACGCGCCCCTCGCCGCGCCGGGCCGCCTGCCCGGGGCAGCGGTTGACATTGGCGGGTGCGGCTGAAACGCTCGCGCCAAAACCGGATGTGACGATGAGCCCAGCCCAAAACCGAGCCATTCAGGCGCCCGCACCGCGCCGCCCCGCCGCGGGAGTGCGGGCCCGCAAATGAGCGATATCTTCAATGGTCTGGCGGCGGCATTCTGGCTGATCGTTACACTTGACGCCAATCTTGTCGAAATCAGCCTGCGGTCGCTGCAGGTCACCCTTTCGGCGCTGGCGATTGCCTGTGTCTTTGCCTTTCCCTTAGGCACATGGCTGGCGGTTCAGCGGTTTCGGCTGCGACGCACTGCCATTGCCACGCTGAATGCGCTTATGGGGCTGCCGCCGGTGGTGGTGGGTCTGGTGGTCTATATCCTTTTGTCGCGGTCGGGCCCTTTTGGAGTGCTGGGCCTTTTGTTCACGCCGACGGCGATGATCATTGCGCAGGTGATCATCATCACCCCGCTTGTCGCCTCGATCACCCATCAGGCGATGCGCGATCTCTGGGCCGAATATCATGACCTTCTGATCTCGCTCAAAACCACCAAGATGCAGCGGATCCGCACCCTGATCTGGGACGGGCGGCGCACGCTTTTGACCGCCGCCCTTGCCGGGTTCGGGCGCGCCATCGGCGAGGTCGGCGCGATCATGATCGTGGGCGGCAATATCGACCATGCAACGCGGGTTCTGACGACCGCGATCGCGCTGGAGACCGGCAAGGGCGATTTCGCTCTGGCGCTGGGGCTGGGGTTTGTTCTGATCGCGCTGGCGCTGGCGGTCAGTATCGTCAGCCACTGGCTGTCGCAGACCGAAAGGGAAGGCCGATGGTAAGCCCGCTTTTGCCACTGAGGATCGAGGGCGCGGTGGTGCGCCGGGGCGCGCGGGTGCTTCTGGGGCCGGTCGATCTGACCATTGAGGGATCGGGCCTGACCGTGGTGCTGGGCCCCAATGGCGCCGGCAAGACCTCGCTGTTGAAGGTCATGCACGGGCTGGAGCGGCTGAGCGAGGGCCGGATAAGCCATGCGGTGGATCTGGCCGAGGCGCGCCGGCGCGAGGCCTATGTCTTTCAGACGCCGATCATGCTGCGCCGCTCGGTGCGCCAGAATCTGGCCTATCCGCTGCAACTGATCGGCAGGCCGGCCGAAGAAATCCGTGTTGAGACCCGCAAATGGGCGGATCGGATCGGATTGGCCCGATCCATCGAAACCCAGGCGCCGCGCCTTTCGGGGGGCGAGAAGCAAAAGCTGGCACTGGCGCGGGCGCTGATCCGCAAGCCAGATCTGTTGTTTCTGGACGAGCCCTGCGCAAACCTTGACGGTCACGCCACGCGCGAGATCGAAGAGCTTTTGCTGGCCGCGCGCGACAGCGGCACGCGTATCATCATGGCCACCCACGATCTGGCGCAGGCAAAGCGCCTTGCAACTGACGCGATCTTTCTCTTGAATGGCGCCGTGCATGAAAGGGGCGATGCGAACAGCTTTTTTGATGCACCCAAGACATCCGAAACCAGATCCTTTTTTAAGGGAGATATTGTCGTATGAGCCGTCTTAGCTTTGCCCGGACGTTTGTCCGTGTCGTACTTTTGTCTGTTAGCCTTGTTTCGGGCCTGTTTGCCCCCGCGCTTGCACGCGCAGAGAGCCTGAAAATGGCTGTCACCACATCCTTCAACAACTCGGGCCTGTCCGATATCCTGCTGCCCGAAATCAAGAAAGACCTCGGGCTTGATGTTCAGCTTCTGATCGTTGGCACCGGACAGGCGCTGCGCCTGGGTCAGGCCGGCGATGTCGATGCCGTATTGGTCCATTCGCGCGCCGCCGAAGAGGCGTTTCTGGCCGCAGGATACGGCACCCACCGGCGCGAGATCATGTATAATGATTTTGTTCTGATCGGCCCCAAATCCGACCCCGCGGGGATCGCGGGCGCAAAAACCGCCGTTGAGGCGCTGAAAAAGATCGCGGCGGCCAAAGTGCCTTTCGTTAGCCGGGGCGATGACAGCGGCACCAACAAAAAAGAGCTGAGCCTGTGGAAATCCGCCGGGATGGACAGCAGCGGTTTCGGGTCTTGGTATCGCGCGGTCGGGGCCGGCATGGGCGCCAGCCTGAACACCGCCTCGGGGATGAACGCCTATATCATGTCCGATCGCGCCAGCTGGCTGAAATTCGCCAACAAGGGCGATCTGAAGCTGCTTTATGCAGGCGATCCCGTGCTGTTCAACCAATATGCCTTCATTCCGGTGAACCCCAAGCTGCACCCGCAGGTCAAAACCGATCTGGTGGCCAAGCTTGAGACCTGGCTGACCAGCGAGAAGGCCGAGAAAATTATCAACGACTATAAGATAAACGGCGAGAAGCTGTTTGTTTTCAACGCCAAGCGGTAACAGAGCCGTATCGGGCGACGATCTGCGCTAATGCGGATCGTCGTCCAGCGATCCGTGGATCGCAAATTGCTGCAGATCCGCCTCCTGCGCCTCGATCACCCGGAAACTTTCCCGCACCCCAGCATCGGTCAACTCGCGCTCGACCGTCAAAAGCGTATTGGGGCGGTGCTCGTCGCATAATTCGGCCATATGCGCCATCTCTTCCAGCGCGACGGCGCGGGCCGCCTCTAGCGAAGGGGCGCCGTAGATGTCGACGAAATGCTGCGCCAGATGATCGGCCAGCACCTCATGCTCACCTGGTTCAATCGATGTTACTGCAACAAAGGTCACCCGGCCGAAGGTTTCGATCCCCAGCCAGCCGTTGGCAAAGGCCTGACCGGCCTTGCCGGTCAACTCGCCCTCGGTCCAGTTAGAAAACTCAAACCCGCCGGAAATGCACCACTCGCCGGTGCGGGCGGGGATGCGAAAGACATTCATGTCGCTTTCATCGAAATGGATGGCGCGCGCCAGTTTCATGGATTGGTCTCCAACAGCGTTTCAAGCGGGATCAATGTGGTCCCCCCGGCGGTTTTCAGCAAGAGGCCAAAGCGTTCGTCGATGCCCTGAAAGATACCGCTCTGGCCGTTGATGGTGACAGGTTCGCCCAGCCCATGGGCCAGCTCGCACCAATCGCGGTGCAGTGTTGCCGGTCCATCCTCTGACCAGTGATTGATCGCCACAAGGGTATGACGGGCCCAGAACTCCAAAAGCTCGACCGGGTCCACATCGCCGCAGCCTTCGGAATAAAGCGCGGTCTGGTCCGGGGTTTCGCCGGGATTGTCGCTGAGCGGCCAGATCGGCACATCAAGCCCCACAACCAGCCAGTTTGGAATGGCCCCGCTGTCGCGCGTGTCGGCGGCCATACGCAGCCCGCCACAAGCCGCGTCATTGACCCGGATGGTGCCATCCCATGTCAGATGCACCCCGACCTCGGGCGGCGCGAGTGAGCCGAGCGCGGCCTGAAACCCAACCCCGGCGGCGGCAAACATCGCCAGCGCATCGGCCAGCGGCACCTCGGGCGCAAGAACCAGCGCCAACTCAAGCCGGGCGGCATCGGGGGTATAAAAGATCAGCCCCGGATCGCAGCCCTCGCAGGCGGCGGCGACCGCCGCCTGAAACGGCGCCGATTGGCCCACCACGGCGCGGCCTTTCAGCAGCGGCGGGAAATCGGGCTGCCGGTCGTAGGCTGTCACGCTTTGGCACCGGCTGTCATGTCCTGGGCAATCAGATCCCGCGCCACCTGGCGAAAACCTGCAGCCTGAGCGCTGTCGGGTTTGGACACCACAATCGGCGCGCCCCCGTCCGAGGCCAGCCTGATATCGATATGCAGCGGGATTTCAGCCAAAAGCGGCACGCCCAGTTTTTCCGCCTCATGCGCAACGCCGCCATGGCCAAAGACATGTTCCTCATGCCCGCAGGACGAACAGATATGCGTCGACATATTCTCAATCATGCCGATGATCGGCGTCTTGAGCTGGGTGAACATGTCGATCCCCTTGCGCGCATCCAGAAGCGCGACATCCTGCGGCGTGGATACGATGATCGCGCCGTCCAGATGCGCCTTTTGCGCAAGCGTCATCTGCACATCCCCGGTGCCCGGCGGCAGATCGACAATCAGCACATCCAGCGCGCCCCATTGCACCTGGTTAAGCATCTGCTGCAACGCGCCCATCAGCATCGGGCCGCGCCAGACGACCGCCTGATCCTCATTTGTCATCAGCCCGATCGACATCATCGTGACGCCGTAATTGCGAAGCGGCAGGATCGTCTTGCCATCGGGAGAGGCCGGCCGCCCAGAAACGCCCAGCATCCGCGGCTGGGAGGGGCCGTAGACATCCGCGTCCAACAGCCCCACGCGCCAGCCTTCGGCGGCCAGAGCACAGGCCAGATTGGCCGAAACCGTCGATTTACCGACCCCGCCCTTGCCCGAAGCAATAGCGATGATGCGATCCACGCCGGGGATCTTTTGCGGCCCCGCAGGTTCGGCCCGGCGGGAGGGTTTAAGATCGGGCGGCGCCTTGGGCCTGGAATGCGCGGTCAGAACTACGCTGACCGATGCCACATCTTCCAGTGCTTTGACCGCCCCTTCGGCCGCGTCGCGCACGGCCTCATAGGCCTCTGCGCGGGCGGGGTTGATCTCAAGCACAAAGCGCACCGCGCCCTCTTCGACGGTCAGCGCCCGCACCAGCCCGGTGGTGACGATATCGCCATTGCCGAACGGGTCGGCAACCGAACGCAATGCCGCAAGAACTGTTTCACGCTCCAGTGCCACGTCAGGAGTTTCCTTCGATCTTGCCCGTCACCTCATGCGTCAGGTCCAGCCCGTCGATGGTCAGAACCATTTTCGCCTCGAAGGTTTCGCCGCTTGTGTCGCCCGCCTTGCGCATCGCCTCTTCGATGGCCTGCTGCGAGGTAACCCCCACCTGTTTGAGAAATTTGCGCATCGACATATTGAAGTTATCGCTCATCGGATCCTCCATTTGATCTGACAGAATATGACGCCGAGACTGCGCCCGGCCACTTAATGGTCCCGCCGTTTGGACAGGTAATCATCCGCAGTGATCGTGCGCGGCTGATCGCCCATACCAAAGGGGTTGTTTTGCATATGCATCTGGGCGTTGACGCGGCAGTCATCGCACATCTGGATCATCCTCGCGGCCTGCGAGCTTGCAAACATCGAATGTTTCCCGGCCAGTTTTTCGGTGATCTTTTCAACCGTCGATTTCACACCGAAAAGCTTGCCGCATTCGACACAGGCAAAGGGCTCTTCCTCATGCAGAACCCTTTGGCTCAGCGCGCTATCGTCAAGGGTCAGGCGCGGCGCAAGGGTGATCGCATCTTCGGGGCAGATATTGGCGCAAAGCCCGCATTGCAGACAGGCGTCTTCCTGAAACCGCAGCTGGGGCATGTCGGCATTGTCGCCCAGGGCCCCCGAGGGGCAAAGCGACACGCAGGACAGGCAGAGCGAACAGGCCTCGGTGTCCACCAGAACAGCGCCATATGGCGCGCCCTCGGGCAGGGCCAGCATCGTCTCGCCGGGGCGCAGGGCGCGGGCGGCCAGACGTGCCACCTGCCGCCGGCTGCCCATCGGCAGGATCGGATCGCCCGGCGCGGCGGGCGCCGGCGCCTGATCGAAAAGTGCCGCCGAAAGGTGATCGGGATCGTCAGGGTCGAGATAGCCCAGCACATCGTCATCGACGATGGCGCGGGCGAGGGCCAGCTCGCCCATCGGCGCGTCGCGTTCGGTTCCGGGGCTGAACAGAATATCGACCGAGCCGAAGCCACAGGCCAGCGCCGCCAGCATCTCGGCATGGCCGAACCCGGCAAGCGTCGTGGTTTCAAAGGGGATGACATCGGCCGGAAGACCGCGGCCATGACGCGCAGCAAGGCGGATCATCTCGGCGCCATGCCCGTCGTCATGCACCAGAAGGCGCGGCGGCGCCTCGCCGCCGCTGCCCGACCGATAGGTGCCTGCCAGCGTGGACAGGCGGCGAAACACCGTGTCAACGGGCGGCGCGTCATAGGCGATGGCCCCCGAGGGGCAGACCGCAGCGCAGGAGCCGCAGCCGGCACAGATCATCGGGTCGATGGTGACATGATCGCCATCAGGGCTGATCGCCCCGGTCGGGCAAAGGTTCAGACACCGCGAACAGGCCGGCTGACCGGCGCGCGAATGGGCGCAGAGCGTCGGCTCGAGCGTTACATAAAGCGGCTTTTCGAAGGTGCCGATAAGCTGGCTTGCCGCCAGCGTGGCATGTGCCACTGCGGGCGCGCTTTTGGGATCGGCGCGAAGATAGCCTTCGCGCTTGCCCGGCGCTGCGAAAAGCGGCTGGCCGCCCGAAAGATCCAGAATGATATCACAATCCGACAGCGCCCCGTCGCGCGGCGGCGTCATCGTCAGGGGCCCGCGCCCGCCCGGGATTACCTGCTGAAAAGCGTCGATTTCGACCTGAAACTGTCCCAGCGCCCCGGTCGCACGTTTCAGCCTGCCGCGGATCATGTCAAAGCGCCGGTCCTCATCGGGCTCGGCCGCATCGGTCACAAGTGCCGTGACCGCCAGCATCTCGCACAGCTCGCGCGCGACCGGCAGGATCGTGTCGCCCTCTCCGATGATCAGGCAGGTGCCTTCGGACAGGACATCCATGGTCTTGACACCCGGCACCTCGATCGCCGCCTCGGCCAGAAGCGCCGCCATCTTGGGCATGGGCGCGCGCGCATCATCGCTCCAGCCGGCGCGGTCGCGCAGATCGACAAACCCCGGCGCCTCGGCGCCCAGATCATCGGCAAGCTCTTCAAATCTCTGGCGTTCCTGCTGGCAGGCGATGATGACATCTCCGCCGGCAATGGCCTTGCCGGCCTCGCCGATCTGGTCGCCGCAAAGAAAATTATGGACGCGGGAACAGGAAACTCCGCTGGCGTCCTGCAGCGCTGCGCGATCCAGTTTCTGACTGGAAAGGCAATCGCAAAGTATCACGGTTTTGGTCATGAATTCACCCGCATCCAGCCCCCTCAGCCCGTTTTTTAAGCAAAGGGCTACACGCTAGGCTAGGCAGGAACGCGGCAGACCGCAAACCGAAAAATCGTGATGAAGGGCTGCAGGCCAGCCCATGGCATTATTTTCCGCGTCGCGATAAAAAGACTTGGCACGATGCCCGGGGCCGGGGCAGCATGGTCCGGCCTCTTGCCCAAGCGACGGGAGATTTCGTCTTGAGCCAACCAAGTGATTTCTGGTCACGTCGCCGCGCAGCGGTGGCGGCAGAGAAAGCGGCCGAAGAGGCAGCCGAGCAAAAGCGCCTCGCGACCGAGGCCGAAGCCGCCCTGGCCGAAAAGACGGATGGCGAAATTCTGGACGAGCTGGGCCTGTCCGATCCGGATGAGCTTAAGCCCGGTGACGATTTTGCCGCCTTCATGTCCCGCGCGGTTCCCGACCGCCTGCGCAGGCGCGCGCTGCGCCAGCTTTGGCTGAGCAACCCCACATTGGCCAATGTCGACGGCCTCTTGGAATATGGCGAGGATTACACAGACAGCGCGACCGTTCTGGGCGCGGTCACCTCACTTTATGAGGCGGGCAAGGGGATGCCGGACGCGCAAAGTGAAACTGAACCAGCAGTGCCCGCAGGGCCAGAGGGGCAGACCGGCGAGGCAGAAGTGGCCGATGCCGCACCTCAGGATACCGCCCCGCAAAGCGATCCAGCCGAGGATGAGGCGGCGCGTTTCGCTGAGGATGATGCGCCGGAAGATGTGGCCGAGGATGATCTGCCCGCCGCCGCCCGCCGGATGCGGTTTCGTTTCGAGACCTGATCTTTCCACCGGCTTTGTCAGCCGCGTGAGTAAAGATCCTCGTAACGGATGATATCGTCTTCGCCCAGATAGCTGCCGGTCTGGATCTCGATCAGAATCATCGGCACCTTGCCCGGGTTTTCAAGCCGGTGGACCGCGCCCAAAGGTATGTAAACACCTTCGTTTTCGGCCACGAGGCGGGTGGTGTCATCAATGGTGACCTTGGCTGTGCCTTCGACCACAACCCAATGTTCGGCCCGGTGATGATGGCTTTGCAGGCTAAGCGCAGCGCCCGGTTTCACCACGATGCGCTTGACCTGAAAGCGCCCGGCAATGACGAGGCTTTCGAACCATCCCCATGGGCGGTAATCGCGCGGAAACTGGACCGCTTGGGGAATATCGCGGGCCTTGATGGCCGCGACCGCTTCTTTCACCTGCTGACTTTGGGATTTGCGGGCCACCAGAACCGCGTCGGGCATGGCCACCGCAACGATATCGTCAAGGCCGATCGCGACCAGTTCCAGCCCCTCGGATTCGGAGCGTAAAAGCGAGTTGCTGCAGTCAATCGCGGTAACCCGGTCGGTGGTGACATTGCCCTGCGCGTCGGGGCCCATTTCCTGCCAGACCGCCTCCCAGCCGCCCAGATCGGACCAGCCGCCGAAATAAGGCATCACCGCCAGACGGTCGGATTTTTCCATGATCGCATAGTCGATCGAGATATCGGCAAGCTCTGACCATGGTGCGGGGTCAAGCCGGGTAAAACCCAGATCCTGCGTCGCGCCGGCCACGGCTGGTGTAACCTTTTCCACAAGATCGGGCGCGTGGTCCTCATAGGCGGCAAGAATGGTCTTGACGCTGAACAGGAAAATTCCCGCGTTCCAGTAGTAATTGCCCGCAGCGATCATCTCGGCGGCGCGGGCAGCGTCGGGTTTTTCTATGAAGCGGCGCAGCGGCTTGGCGCCCTCCCCCGTCTGATCCGCCGGGTCCACCTCAAGATAGCCATAGCCGGTTTCCGGCCGGTCGGCGTGAATGCCAAAGGTCACGATATCGCCTGCGCGCGCACGCTCCATCGCCCCGCGCACAGCCTCGCGAAAGGCCGGGGCATCGCCGATCACATGATCGGAGGGCACAACCACCATGAAGGCATCGGGGTCACGTTCGGCCAGCCACAGCGCACTTGCCAGAACCGCAGGCGCGGTATTGCGGCCTTCGGGTTCGATCAGAATGGCGCCCGGCGACATTTCGACATTGGCCAGCTGTTCGGTCACCACAAATCGGAAACTGTCGCCCGTGACAACAATCGGCGGCGCAAAGCCGGGGCCGGAAAACCGCAGGGCCGAGGCCTGAAAAAGGCTTTGCTCACCGGTCAGGGAGGAAAATTGCTTGGGGTAGGATTTGCGCGAGGCCGGCCAAAGCCGCGTTCCCGATCCGCCGCAAAGGATAACAGGGTAGATCGGCGGCTCGGTCGTCATTCTCTGCGCTCCAGTCCCATTGCTCGGGGAAGGTGTCCCCGCGTGAGGGGGCGTGTTCCACTCTGCCCACTCTACGAAGCAACGCCCGCACAAGGCAATGGTTCCCAAGACAAATTCCGGGACCAAGTGCCGCGCGCGGCCGAAACTGTTGCACGCTGCCCAGCCTTCGATCATACGAAGGATCAGTTGACGTGACTTTGCCGGGAGTTTGCAATGCGTATCGCCATGATCGGAACGGGCTATGTCGGGCTGGTGTCCGGGGTGTGTTTCTCGGATTTCGGACATGAGGTGGTCTGTGTCGACAAGGATCCGGCCAAGATCGACATGCTCGAGGCCGGCAAGGTACCGATCTACGAGCCGGGGCTGGATCAGCTTATGGCCAAGAACGTCGCCGCCGGGCGGCTGACGTTCAGCGGCGATCTGAAAAACGCGGTGCAGGGGGCCGATGCGGTTTTCATAGCCGTCGGCACGCCGACGCGGCGGGGCGATGGGCATGCCGATCTGAGCTTTGTCTTTGCCGCCGCCGAAGAGATCGCCGGCGCCATTGACGGCTATACCGTGGTGGTCACCAAATCGACGGTTCCGCTGGGCACAAACCGGCGCGTCAAACAGATCATCGCCAAAGCCAACCCCGGGGCCGAGTTCGACGTCGCCTCAAACCCCGAGTTTCTGCGCGAGGGCGCGGCGATTGACGACTTCATGCGCCCTGACCGCGTGGTCGTCGGCGTGCAGAGCGAGCGCGCAGCCGAAGTGATGGCGGATGTCTATCGCCCGCTTTTCCTGCGCGATTTTCCGATTGTGACGACCGATCTGGAAAGCGCTGAGATGATCAAATACGCCGCCAACGCCTTTCTGGCGACCAAGATCACCTTTATCAACGAGATCGCCGCGCTCTGCGAAAAGGTCGGCGCTGATGTCAAGGAAGTGGCCAAAGGCATGGGACTGGACGGGCGGATCGGTAACAAGTTCCTGCACGCCGGACCGGGCTATGGCGGCTCGTGTTTTCCTAAAGATACTAGCGCCTTAGCTCGGATCGGACAGGAACATGCGGTGCCGATGCAGATCACTGAGACCGTCATCAAGGTCAATGATGAGATCAAGCGCCGGATGATCGAAAAGCTGCGCGATCTTTGCGATGGAACGTTCAACGGCAAGACCATCGCGGTGCTGGGCGTGACCTTCAAGCCCAACACCGACGATATGCGCGATGCACCCAGCCTGACCGTCGTGCCGGCCCTGGTGGGCGGGGGCGCCAAGGTGCGGGTGGTGGACCCGCAGGGCCTGAGCGAGGGCGAGGCGCTGCTTCCCGGGGTTAACTGGATGCAGGATGCCTATAAGGCCGCGCAGAACGCTGACCTTCTGGTGATCCTGACCGAATGGAACGAGTTTCGGGCGCTGGATCTTAGGAAGATTGCGAAAAAAATGGCACGCCCGCGGATGGCCGATCTGCGCAACATCTATTCGGCGAAAGAGGCCAAGCGCGCAGGCTTCGATGCCTATCAGGCCGTCGGGCGCGCTGGCCGTTCAGGCGCCGCCTAGCCGCTTTTGCCCGCCGCGTGCGGGCCAGAAATCCAGTTCCAGCTTGAGCGGCACATATCATCAAGATCGCGCCTTGCCTGAAACCCCAGAAGCGCGCGGGCCTTGTCGGGGATGGCGCAATATACCGGCACGTCACCGGCCCGGCGCGGCGCGATGCGGTAAGGCAGATCGCGCCCGCAGGCCCGCGAATAGGCCGCCAGCATCTCAAGCACCGAATAGCCCCGCCCGGTGCCAAGGTTCACCAGATGGCTTTCATTTTCGCGCAGCAGCGCCTGAAGCGACAGGACGTGCCCATGCGCCAGATCCTCGACATGGATATAGTCGCGCACGCCGGTGCCGTCGGGCGTGTCGTAATCATCGCCAAAAACCGCAAGCTCGGGCAGATCGCCGGTGGCGACGCGGGCGATGAAGGGCATCAGGTTGTTGGGGATATCGCTGGGATCCTCGCCGATCAGGGCCGATGAATGGGCGCCGGCCGGGTTGAAATAGCGCAGCGTTCCAAAGGCCCAGCGCGGATCGTTCTGGCCAAGCTGCTCCAGAATACCCTCGCCCGCGATCTTGGTGAACCCATAGGGGTTCATCGCCCGGCGCGGCGCGGTTTCGGGCGTGGGCGTTTCATCGGGGATGCCGTAAACTGTGGCCGAAGAGGAAAAGACAAGCCGAAAAACTCCTGCCTGCTCCATCGCGCGCAAAAGGGTGATCAGCCCCTGACAGTTGGTTTCGATGTAATCGAGCGGTTTTTCAACGCTTTCGCCCACCGCCTTGCGCGCGGCGAAATGCACGACCGCATCAAACCGCTGCCCGGCAAATACTCCGGCAAGAAACTTCGTATCCAGAACCGAACCTTCCAGGCATCTCACCGGGGCGCCGGTGATCTGTTGCAGGCGCTGCGGGACGCTGCGATCGGCATTTGAAAAATCGTCGAGGATGGTAACCTGATGGCCCGCTTCGCAGAGCGCCACATAGGTATGGCTACCGATATAGCCCGCGCCACCGGTCAAAAGTATCGAAGCCATCTTGTTCCTGCCCCTGCCGCTTGTGATTTATATGGCACCTTCGGGCCCTGTAATAACGGCAAACCGCCCCCGCGCACAATTTGTAAATCACGCCCTTTCGCGGCGACCACCCCGCGCAACCGCCCCAGATGTCGGTTGAATTGCCAAACCGGCGCCGCTAAGCCGAGGTGGGTTTGCAAAGGGCATCTTATGACAAAGATCCTTGTCACCGGCTCGGCCGGGTTCATCGGATATCACCTGTCACAGCTTTTGCTGGATGAGGGGCTGGAGGTGATCGGGCTTGATGCGATGACCGATTACTATGACGTGCGCCTGAAAGAGCGGCGTCATCAGATGCTGCTGCAATCGCCGGGATTTCGCCGTGCCCAGCAGAACATCGAGGATGCCGACGCGCTGATGGCACTGGCCCGTGCCGAGGCGCCTGATGTCATAGTTCATCTGGCCGCGCAGGCCGGGGTGCGCTACAGCCTTGAAAATCCGCGCGCCTATATCGACACCAATGTCACCGGCACGTTCAACGTGATGGAATGCGCACGTGAACTTGGGGTGCGGCATCTTCTGATGGCCTCGACCAGCTCGGTCTATGGCGCGAACACCGAAATGCCCTATGCAGAGACCCATAAGGCCGACACGCCGATGACGATCTATGCCGCCACCAAGAAGGCGAATGAGGCGATGGGGCATTCCTATGCCCATCTGTGGGATCTGCCGGTCACCATGTTCCGCTTTTTCACGGTATATGGGCCGTGGGGGCGGCCCGATATGGCGCTTTTCAAGTTCACCAAGGGCATTCTGGAAGGCACGCCGATCGACATCTACAACCATGGTGAGATGTTCCGCGATTTCACCTATGTAACCGATCTGGTGCGCGGGATCCGCCTGTTGATCGATGCCGCGCCCGAACGCCCCGGCGACGGGGAGGAGATTGCCGCAGGTGACAGCCTGTCACCGGTGGCGCCCTACCGCGTGGTGAACATCGGCAATTCGGACAAGGTACGGCTTTTGGATTTTGTTGAGGCGATCGAAGAGGCGACCGGCAAAAAGGCGATCCGCAACTATATGGATATGCAAAAGGGCGATGTGCCAGCGACATGGGCCGATGCATCGCTGCTCCAGAGCCTGACCGGTTATCGCCCGCAAACCGACCTGCGCGAAGGCGTCGGGAAGTTCGTCGAGTGGTACCGCGACTATTATCGCATCTGACAGCCGCGCTTAGCCAGGTTTGGTCGTAGCATAAGAGGCCGAGCCGACGCCAAGCGCGCGGCGGCGCTCTTCATCCTCGGCAATCGCCTTGTCCAGCGCGGCGCGGTCCGGAAGGCCGCTGAAATTTTCAGCCGTGGCCAGATCATCGGCAAAGAAAAGATACCGCTCACCGGCGACGGCCAGAAGGCGGCGCAGTTCGGCCAGAGGATCGGCATGATCATCGGCGCGGATGTCGATCCACGGATAAACCTCGCCCCGGTGGATCCTCAGCGCCGCCGACTGGCGCCCGCGCTTGTCGCCGCCGGCGGCCTCACCGGCCTCCATCGCGGTCAAAAGCCGCTCGGCCAGAGGCAGGTCCATGTGATCGAGATAGGCAGCAAGCGTGTCACCGACAACTTCGGCCCGCTCAAGCATATTGCCCGCAACCGAAACGCCATCGGCGATGGCATGGCCTGCCCAATCGACACAATTGGCGCCGGTATGCGCCGCTGACATCCCCGCCGCATCGATCATATGCGCCTGGCGCTGCGCCTGCCCCCCGTCACGGGCCACAAGATCGCCCATTACCGCCTGCGCGCGCTCTCCCCGCGCCAGCCGGTCGGCGCCTTCGGCGCCCCACAGCGGATTGACAAAGGCCTGCGTGGCAACGGCGGCATTGGGCCGAATATGCGGAACCAAGGCGCCTACCGCAAAGAACCGGCTGGCCACGGCCACCCCCAGATGTCCGGTTTCAGGATCGCGCGCGACGATGGAATAGGTCATGATTTGCCTCTTTTATCTGCCAACTGCATAGGCCTGCATCAGGCGCGGGGTCGCCGCCGCCCGCATGATCCCATCCGATCCGCGCGCCGCTGCGGTCAGGCGCCCGACGCTCCACTCTTCGGCGACATTCACCTCGTGGCCGCGCGCGCGAAGGGCGGCGATCACATCCTTGCCGGCATTTTCCTCGATCATCATCTGCCCTGGCAGGGCGCGGCGCGGGAAGAACGAAGGCGTGAAATGCTGGGAATGAAACAGCGGGCTGTCGATAGCTTCCTGCAGGTTCATGCCGCCATGAACCAGCCGCAAAAAGAAGATCAGCTGCCACTGGTCTTGCTGGTCACCACCGGGGGTGCCAAAGGCCATGCGCGTTCCATCCTCATGCCGCGCCATCGACGGCGTCAGGGTGGTGCGGGGCCGGCGGCCGGGCGCAAGGCTGCTGGGAAGGTCAGGGGCGAGCCAGAACATCTGAGCCCGCGAATTGAGGGCAAAGCCAAGCCCCGGAACAATCGGCGAGGATTGCAGCCAGCCGCCCGAGGGTGTGGCCGACACCATATTGCCCCAGCGGTCGATCACATCGATGTGCACCGTGTCGCCGCGCCGGTTTGCCAGATGCGCCATCGTCGGCTCGCCCGCGTCGGCGCCAACCGCCACCTCGGCCAGATCCGCAACCCGCGCGATTGCGGCATCGGCCAGATGCTCGAGCCCGGCAAGCCGGCCGGGCCGCGTCTGATCCGAGGCATCCGCGCCGATCATCCCGGCACGCATCCGCGCATAATCGGACGAAAGAAGCCGGTCCATCGGGACCTCATAAAAATCGGGATCGCCGTAATATGCCTCGCGGTCGGCGTAGGCCAGCTTGATCGCCTCGATAGTGGTGTGAATGAAATCGGATCCCTCAACCGGCATCTGGCCGATCCCGGTATTGGACAAAAGCTGCAGCGTCTGAAGCAAAACCGGCCCCTGCCCCCAGGAATTGGTCTTGGACAGCGTCCAGCCTTCGTAGTCCAGTTCCAGAGGCGGCTCGTAACTGGCCTGCCAGCCGGCCATGTCATCGCCGGTCAGCACGCCGCGGTGGCGCGCGCCCGATCCATCCATGACCTCGGCGGTTTTGAGGTAATCGTCAATCGCCTCGGCGATAAAGCCGCGATAGAAGGCATCGCGGGCGCGGTCGATCTGTGCCTCGCGGGTCTTGGCGGCCTCGGATTCGGCCAGCAGGCGCTCCCATGTATCGGCAAGCGCGGGGTTGCAGAACAGCGCGCCGGGCTGAGGCACCGCACCATCAGGCAGCCATACCGCCGCCGAACTGGGCCATTCGGTGCGAAACATCTCGGCCAGCCCCTCAATGGACAGGGAAACACGTTCCAGCATCGGGTGACCCGAGCGGGCGTAATATATCGCAGGCTCCAGCACCTCGCGCAGGTTCATCGTGCCGTGATCGCGCAGCATCAGCATCCATGCATCAAAAGCGCCGGGGATAACCGTGGCCAAAAGGCCCGAGCCGGGGATCAGATCGATGCCTTGTGATTTATAATGCTCAATCGTGGCGCCTGCGGGCGCCGTGCCCTGCCCGCAGAGCACCTGCGTGCGGTCGTCATCCGCCGTATAGAGGATTGCCGGAACCTCACCCCCCGGCCCGTTCAGATGCGGCTCGACCACATGCAGGACAAAGCCCATCGCCACCGCCGCGTCAAAGGCGTTTCCGCCGCGCTCAAGAATGCCAAAGCCCGCCGAAGAGGCGATCCAATGCGTCGAGGTGGCAACCCCGAATGTTCCGGAAATTTCCGGCCGGGTAGTGAATGCGCCCATGGGCTATGTCCTTGTCTCAGTTGGTTACGGCAAATGCGTCGTCACCGACGGCTTTCAGAAGCGACGGCGCCCAGCGGCTCAATACCCGCGCCAGATGGCCGGTCATCGCCTTTTGCGCGCGCAGGGCATCGCCGGCGCTCAGATCGTCGAGAAGCTGTTTGTGTTCATCGCCGACGCCATATTCCTGAAAGAAATCGCGCGGCACTTCCAACCCGCCCATCGTGTAGCGATGGATATGTAGCGAACAACGTTTGAGGATCGGCGACAACAGCTCCATGTCGGCGGCGACCACAAGTCTTGCGTGAAACGCGCGGTCCAGCTCACTTCGGCTGAAGAGATCGGCGTTGTCGCGCGCCTTGCGCATCTCGTCGATCAGCGCCTCAAGCGCGCGGCGGTCACTTTCAACCCCTTTGGCCGCAAGCACCTTTGCCACGGCGCGTTCGATGGTCAGGCGCACTCGCACCATCTCGATCGCCTCAGCCAGACTGGTTTCGGTCACCCGCGTGCCGCGATAACCTGAACGCCGCACCAGCCCGTCGTCATCCAGACGCAGCAGCGCCTCGCGGATGGTGCCCTGACTACAGGCAAATTGCCGGGCCAGATCGGTCTCGAGCAGCTGGGTTTCAGGTTCAAAATGACGCGATAAAATAGCCCATTTGATTGTTTTATAGACATGATCCGATTTTTTTCCCGCCAACGTGACGCTGGCCGGCATGAATTCACCAAGGTCGTTTTTCGGCACCGTTGACAAGGTCATTTTGCTTCCCTCTAATATCGATAATGATAATGATACGAATCCTTGGTGTCCAGCCCGACATCGCACCGCGGAGTTGCAAAACGGCATGACACTCCTTCGACTTGAAAACGTGGCCATCGATGTCGACCGCGATGGCCAGACGCGCCGTCTGGTGCATGACGCCAGTTTTGAGCTTGATCGCGGCGAAACCCTTGCCATCGTCGGCGAAAGCGGTTCGGGGAAATCTTTGAGCGCGCTTGCCGTGATGGGCCTGCTGGCCGACGGGCTGAGGCAGGCCGAGGGCGTGATCGAATTTGAAGGCCGGGATCTTTCGGCGATGTCCCCCAAGCAAATCAATCAGCTGCGCGGCAGCGAGATCTCGATGATCTTTCAGGAGCCGATGACGTCGCTGAACCCGGTTCGTTCGATCGAGCATCAGTTGACCGAAGGGATGCGCCTTAAGATGGGCCTGTCGCGCCGCGGGGCGCGGGCCCGCGCGCTGGAGCTTCTGCAGGAAGTCGGGATCTCGGACCCGGCGCAGCGGCTGCGCCAATATCCGCATCAGCTTTCGGGCGGGATGCGCCAGCGGGTCATGATCGCTATCGCGCTTTCGTGCAACCCCAAGCTCATTCTCGCAGATGAGCCGACAACGGCGCTGGATGTGACGATACAGGCGCAGATTCTGGCGCTGACCGCGAAGCTCTGCCGCGATCACGATGTCGGTCTGGTGCTGATCACCCATAATCTGGGCATCGTGGCGCGATATGCCCGTAATGTGGCGGTGATGTATGCCGGGCGGGTCATCGAAAAGGCAAGCGCGCGCGATCTCTACCGGGCGCCCAAGCATCCTTATACGCGAGGGCTTTTGGACTCCGTTCCGCGCCTTGATTTACCGCGTGATCGTCCGCTTAGCCCGATCGCGGGCGCACCGCCCGATCCGATGGAAGAGCTTACCGGTTGCCGGTTTCATCCGCGCTGCCCCAAAGCGACCGACCGCTGCATCGCCGAGGTTCCGGCGATACACGATGTCGAACGTCATCAGGTGGCCTGCTGGCATCCCAATCTGGCACAGAAAAACGCTCGGGAGGCCGTTGCATGAGCGCCCCTGCCCCCCTGCTGCAGGTTCAGGACCTGCATGTGAACTTTGAAATCCGCTCGGGCCTGCTACAGCGTGTCTCGGGCCTGATCCGGGCGGTCAGCGGCGTGTCATTCGAGATCGAGCGCGGCAAAGCCTTCGGGCTGGTTGGCGAATCCGGCTGCGGAAAATCCACGGTGGCGCGGGCCGTTTTGCAGCTGCTTGAGCCGTCGGCGGGACAGATCATCTATGACGGTCAGGATCTGGCGCAGCTGGACAAAGCGGATATGGCGCAGTTCCGCCGCAAGGTTCAGGCCGTGTTTCAGGACCCCTATTCATCGCTGAACCCGCGCATGAAAGCGGGCTATATCATTGCCGAACCCATTCACGTCCACGCGCTGAAGCCGCCCGGCGAAATAAAGGCCGAGGTTGCGCGCCTTCTGGATATCTGCGGGCTTCCGGCGCGGTTTGCCGATCTTTACCCGCATGAGATGTCGGGCGGTCAGCGTCAGCGCATCGGCATTGCCCGTGCTCTGGCCATGGGCCCCGAGCTGATCGTCTGTGACGAGGCGGTATCGGCGCTGGATGTCTCTATTCAGGCGCAGATCATCAACCTGCTAGAGGAGCTTCAGCGCGAACTGGGGCTGACCTATCTCTTTATCGGGCATGATCTGTCTGTGGTGCGCCATATCTGTGACGATGTCGCGGTCATGTATCTGGGCCGGATCGCCGAAACCGCACCATCGGACACCCTGTTTTCCGACCCCTCGCACCCCTACACTCAGGCGCTGATCGAAGCGGTTCCAAACCCCGATCCGGACGCCGAGGTCAACCGTATCATCGAACCTCTGGCGGGCGAGGTGCCAAGTCCCGCCAACCCGCCTTCGGGCTGTGTATTTCATCCCCGCTGTCCCGTCGCGACAGAGCGTTGTCACCATGAAGAGCCGGCTTTGGAAGCCATCGCGCCCGATCATGCGACCGCCTGCTGGAATGTGAGTGCCGCGCGAAAGCGATTTACCGACCCAACGACCAAAACTGTCCTGCAAGGAGCTGAGAAATGAAAAAATCTGACGCAAAAATAACAAAGAAAATGCGCGCCCTCTGGAAAGAGGCGCATGATTTTGATCCGCGCGATCCCAAGTTCGGCCTGACCGCCGCCGAGATGTCGGGCCCTGCCCTGTCGCGGCGTGCCACGCTGCGCCTGCTTGCGGCGGGCGGCGCGCTGACCATGGCGCATCTGGCGCCGGGCGGTCTGGCGGGCGCGGCAAGGGCTGCGTCCAATGCCGGCGGCACGTTGAAATGCGGCTGGGCCGGTGTGGCCGAAATCCAGACGCTGGATCCGGCAAAGATCGGTCAGGTTCTGCAATTCCAGATCACCTCGAACGTTCTGTCGGGGCTGATGCATATCGACGCCTCGCTGGTGCCGCGTGGCGATCTGGCGGAAAACTGGACCGTGTCCGAAGACGGGCTGACCTATACGTTTCAGCTGCGCAAAGGCGTGACTTTCCACAATGGCGATCCCTTCACCGCCGATGACGTTCTTTACACCTATGAGAGGTCGAAAAACCCTGATATTTCAATTCACTCCAAGGTTTTGGCCAATGTCGACAGCCTGAAAAAACTGGGCGATCACGAGGTGCAGTTCACCCTCAAAAGCCCGCAGGCGTCGTTTCTGACCAAAACGCTCGAACGGGCCTCGGGCCGGGCGATGACTATCGTCTCCAAGGGCGCGCTTGAGAAGATGGGCGAGGCGCAATATGGCCTGACACCCGTCGGCACCGGCCCCTTCAAGGTGACCAAACATGTTCTGGGTCAGGGCGTGACGCTGGAAAAATTCGCCGATTACTATGACCCAGAGCGCCCGAAACTGGACAAGATCATCATCAAACCCATCGACGGGGTCGAACCCATCGCCGCGGCGCTGGAGGCGGGCGATATTCAGTTCATCGGCGGCAACCCGATCGCCGCGCAGTTGATCGACCGGTTCAAGTCCAACCCCGATCTGGTGGTTGATATCAAACCCGGCCCGGGGTTTCAGTCGGTCTGGCTGAATCCATGGCGCGAGCCGATGAAAGTGACCGATTTCAACAAGCCGATGGAAGAGTTGAAAAAGGAAAAAGGGTTCATGGTGCGGCTGGCGCTGGCCAAGGCGCTTGATCGCGAAACCTATGTCAAACAGGCGCATTTCGGCTATGCGGTGCCCGGCTATGGCTCGATCAACCCGGCGATGGCGTTTTACTATGACCCCGATATCGCCACCTCGTCCGAGCAGGCCTTTGACCCCGACGGCGCGCGCGCGCTTTTGGCGGCGGCGGGATATCCCGGCGGCAAGGGTTTCCCCGAGCTTGAGATGATCGTCACCCCTTCAAGCAAGCGCAATGGTCTGGTGCTGGCCAATATCTACAAAACCGTGCTTGGCATCACCATCAAGATCGTGCCCAAAGAGTTCTCGGTCGGCATTCAGGACTTCAACAATATGGAGTTCGACATGCGCCTTGGCGGCTCGGGCGGGGATTACGACCCTGACGACGGTCTGGTCGACTGGATGAAGACGACCTCCAAGTTCAATGGCCGCACCCGCGACAAGACGAAATATCCCTTCGGCTATTTCTCCAACAGCGAGGCGGACGGCCTGATCGATGAGGAATCGGTGACCGCCGATCTGGACCTGCGCAAGACCCTTGTGCAGACCGCAAATCAGATCACCTCGGACAAGGTTGCCTGCGGGTTCCTTTACCACCCGGTCGATGTGCAGGTGCGTGCCAAGACGGTCAATTTCCCTGCCGAAAGCCGCATTCCGGGCCTGACCGATTTTGATCGTGTCACGCTGAGCTAAGGCATTGCCAAACCGCCAGAGCGGCGCCGCGCCGCTCTGGCATTCTGCAAAGGATCGCTGACTTGACCTCATATATGCTGCGCCGGCTGATCGGATCGGTCATCGTCATGTGGGCGGTAGCTACGCTGGTATTTTTCATGCTGCGTCTGGTTCCGGGCGACCCTATCGCGGCGATGCTGGCCGATGCGGGCGGCCCTGACGAGATCGCCGCGATGAAGGCTCAGCTGGGCCTCGATCGGTCGGTTTTCGTGCAATATGGCATCTGGTTTGCCAATATGTTTCAGGGCGATCTTGGCAATTCGATCTACGGAAGCCGGGTGCCGGTCAGCCAGATCATAACCGAGGCGTTCCCGCGCACGATTTCCCTGTCGCTGCTGGCGTTCTTCATTGCCATGGTGATCGCGGTGCCCGCCGGGATCCTGTCGGCGACGCGGCGCAACACGATGACCGACAATACGGTTTCGCTCTTTGCCTTTCTGGGGCTGTCGATGCCCGATTTCTGGCTGGCGATCCTTCTGATCATCATCTTTGCGGCCAATCTTCAGTGGCTGCCGGCGATCGGGTATACCCCCATCGACGAAAGCCTGTGGCAGTGGTTTCGCCACCTGATCCTGCCGGCCATCGCCATTGGTACCGCCTTTTCCGCCATTATCGCGCGGATGATCCGTTCCTCGCTGCTTGAGGTTCTGAACTCGGACTATATGCGCACCGCGCGCTCAAAGGGGCTGACGCCGCGGATGCTGATGTTCGGCCATGCCCTGCCCAATGCGATGATCCCGGTGATCACCGTGATCGGCATCGCCTTTGCCTTGCTGATTTCCGGCGCCGTCGTGGTCGAAAACGTCTTTGCCATCAAGGGGCTGGGGCGGGTTCTGATCGAAGGCATCCTGAACCGTGACTACCCCGTCGTTCAGGGTGCGGTTCTGGTCGTCTCGGCGATCTTCGTATTCTCAAACCTCATTGTCGATCTTCTCTATGGGTTGATCGACCCCAGGATCAGGCTGAACTGATGACCGACACAGCACTAGCGCCATCCGAACCCCTTCCGGCCCGGCAACGCTCGCGCTTCCGCGCCACATTGGCCCATGACCGCAAGGCGCAACTTGGACTGATCATTCTGGCTGTGTTCCTGCTGGCGGGAATTTTCGCGCCGCTGCTGGCGCCTTTCGATCCCAATGAGATGACCTTTGACATGATGGGCGGGCTGTCGTGGACCCATCCTCTGGGCACCGACGATCTGGGCCGCGATCTGTTCAGCCGGATCCTTTATGGCACGCGCGTGTCGCTTTTTATCGGCATCTCGACCGTGGCGATCGCGCTGGTGGCGGGCATTACCCTGGGCCTTGTGGCAGGCTATTTCGGCGGCTGGGTCGATATGGTCATCATGCGCTATATCGACCTGCAATGGGCCTTTCCCAATTTCATCATCGCCGTCTATCTGGTGGCCGTTTTCGGCACCGGGCTTTTGAATGTCATCGTCGCGATCTCGCTTGCCTTCGTCGATGATTTCGCCCGGATCGCGCGCTCCATGACGCTGAGCCTGCGTGAAGAGCAATATGTCGATGCCGCCCGCACGCTGGGTTTTTCCAACCTTCGAACGCTCTTTGTGCACATCCTGCCCAATGCGGTCGCACCGATCATCGTACAGGCCACGGTCAGCGTCTCCTACGCTATTCTGGGCGAGGCCAGCCTGTCGTTTCTGGGACTGGGCGTGGATGCCAATACCCCGACATGGGGCCTGATCCTGGCCGATGGGCGCGGCTTTATCACCCAGGCCTGGTGGCTGGGCGTCTTTCCCGGTGTGGCCATCATGCTGGTGGTGCTGTCGATCAACTTTATCGGCGACTGGCTGCGCGATGCGCTGGATGTGCGTCAGTCGTTTTAGGGTCGGCGCGGCACCCTGATCAGAGCACCCTGCGAAAGGTCAGGTTGATCCGTCGACGCCCCAAAAGCGCATGATCGCCCTCTTTGACCGGGCTGATCCCGTGATAGCGCAGGCGCGAAGGCCCGCCCCAGACCACGACATCGCTATGCTCTAACCCGATTTTGCGCACCGGGTCGGCCCGGCTGAGCCCGCCGAACAAAAACACCGCAGAAAGCCCCAGCGAGACCGAGACGATCGGCTGGCTGAAATCGGCCTCATCCTTGTCCTGATGCAGCGAAAGCCGGGCACCCGGCAGATATTGGTTGATCAGACAGGCATCGGGATCAAACCCCGTAAAACCGGCCTGCGTCGCCGAGTCTCGGGCCAGATCGCGCAAAGGGGCGGGCATTTCGGGCCACGGCCGGCCTGTCAGCGGATCACGCCCCTCGTACCGATAGCCGGCGCGATCGCTGACCCAACCGGAACCGCCGCAATTGGTCATGGCCACCGACATCTTGCGCCCGCCGGGCGTTTCCATCTGCCGAAATGGCGCATCCTGCGCAAGCGCCTCCAGCAGCCCGCCAATGACGGGATCAAGACGCCGCGCATATCCGCCCAGCACAACCGCCCCCTCGCAAAGGGTCTGGTCGGGTTGCGGGGTATCGCCAAAAAGACTGTCCTGCATCCACCGCCTTTGCCCATGAGATATCTCAGACCATTTTAGAGCGTGCGCGCGCCTTGTCAGCCCGATTTATGATCAAAGCGGGTCACGCGGCCAAGACGGGCCTGTTGCGGTCATAATTCGGTGTTCATCCGGTAGCCATGCGCATAGCTCAGCGTGACAGAGGTGATGGCGGTCTCGTGATCAAAAGTCGTCCGCTCGATCCAGAACAGCGCGTCATTTGGCCGGGCGTTTAAAAGCGCGGCCTCTTCGGGTGTGGCGTTGCGGGCCGAAAAGCTGATCTGACCATGGGTATAAGGGGCATTGGCCAACAGCCATTCATTGGCGCTAATCTCGGCAAACGGAGCGTCCAGCGCCCCGGCCACCTTGTGATGGTTGATCCAGCGGTCCTCGATCACATAGGGCGCGCGCGCCGCGAGATGAAGCGCCCTGACATAGAGTAGATCACTGTCATCGGCCACCTGCATCTGCCGGCACATTTGCGCCGGCGGTCGCGCCATGGCGCGGTCAAGCAGCCGGTAGTCATAGCACATTCCCTTTGCCTCGACCTCATGGCGGATCACCGGAATGTCCAGCGTCGCCTTACCCACGGGGTGCAGGGCGACGCGGGTTCCGGCCTTGCGGCGGCGGTCCAGAATGCCGTTTTCGGCCAAGGTGCGCAGGGCCCTGTTCACCGTAGCGCGGGCGCAGCCGAACTCTTGCGCCAGATCGGCCTCATTGGGGATCGGCTCACCCGGCTTCCACTCACGCCGGTGGATCCGGCGCAACACCTCATCCTGCACTGCCTGCCAGTTGTTGATCGCCTGCCCGCTCACGCCAGCTCCCTCAATTTTTGCACCGCGTCGCGATAGGCGCGCGTGATCGCCTCGCGTTCGATATGGCGGCCGCGGCGCACCATATGCCGCCCCGCCGACCAGACATCGGTGATCATCCGGTCATCCCCGGCAAAGATATAGCTGTCCAGTACCCCGTCGCCATCACGCCCGGCAAGATCGACATGCGTCAGATCAAGCGCCAACAGGTCGGCCCATTTGCCGGCGGCAATCACACCGCTTTCGCGCCCGGCGGCGCGCGCCCCGCCCTCGCAGGCGGCCTGAAAAATCTGTCGTCCGGTCGAGCATTCGGGCGCGGCAAGCACCGCGCGCGCATGATCGCGCAACCGCTGACTATATTCCAGCGTCCGCAACTCTTCGGCCAGTGAGACGCGGATATTACTGTCCGAGCCGATGGCAAAGCGCCCCCCCGCATCAAGCCAGCGCCGCCCATCGAATATGCCGTCGCCCAGACTGGCCTCGGTTATCGGGCAAAGCCCCGCAACCGCCCCGGTCGTGGCCAGAGCCGTTGTCTCATCTGGCTGCATCTGGGTGCAGTGGATCAGGCACCAGCGCGGACCAAGCTCCAGATTGTTCAGCGCCCATTGCACCGGGCGCGCGCCCAGATGCGCCTCGACCTCGGCAACCTCGGCAAGCTGCTCGGCCAGATGCATGTGAACCACCCCGCCGCCGGCCAGCGCGGGCATTTGTGGCAGGTCGGCCGCCGCCACGGCCCTCAGGCTGTGCGGCGCAACGCCAAAGCCGGCATCAGCGGGCAGAAACCGCAGCGCGCTGCGCGCCATCCCGGCAAGCTTCGCAAATTGCTCAAGATCATTGCCAAACCTCTGCTGCCCGGGGCCCAGCGGTCGGCCATCGCAGCCGCCATATTGGTAAAGAACCGGCAAAAGCGTCAGGCCGCCCCCCGATTGGTCACAGGCCGCGATGATGCGCTCCGACATCTCGGCGAGATTGTCATAAGCGCCGCCACCGGGGCGATGATGCAGGTAGTGAAACTCGACATTCACGGCATAGCCTGCCTCGAGCATTTCCATCTGAACAAAGGCCGCGATTGCCTGAAGCTGATCAGGGTCCAGCCGGTCGAGAAATCTGAACATCAGCTCACGCCAGGTCCAGAAACTGTCGCGGCCACCTGGGCCGCTCCCCTCGGTCAGACCGGCCATGGCGCGCTGAAACGCATGTGAATGGGCGTTGGCAGGCGCCGGCAACAAACAGCCGACCCTGTGACCGCAGGGCGCGGCACCGATCGAAACAGCACCGATCCGCCCATCGCTTTCAATCGTGACCGCCACATCATCGCGCCAGCCGCCCGCGGTCAACGCCCGCTCCGCCCAAATCACAGTCATCATGAAGCTCGTCTTGACAGATTATTATGTGCATACATAAAACATATGAGATCGAGTTTAACAAGAGGGTGAGTCGGCGGATGCTTCTGAAAAACGCAACTCTCGTCACGATGCAGCCCGGGGCCAAGGACAGGCTCGTGCCCGATGGCGCCGTAGTGCTTGAGGGCGAGAGGATCCGCTGGGCCGGCCCGCTTGACGCCCTGCCGTCCGAGCACCACCAGCTTGACGATATCGATCTGGCCGGACGGCTGGTTACGCCGGCGCTGATCGATTGCCACACGCATCTCGTCTATGGCGGCGACCGCGCGGGCGAGTTCGAAGCGCGGCTGAACGGCGCCAGCTATCAGCAAATCGCGCGCGCCGGTGGCGGGATACTGTCGACTGTCACCGAAACCCGCCGCGCCAGCGCCGAACAGCTCCTTACCGATGCTTTGACGCGCGTGGATGCGATGATTGCCCAGGGCGTTGGGACGATCGAAGTCAAATCGGGCTATGGGCTTGATCAGGAAACCGAGCTGAAGATGCTGCGCGTGGCGCGCCGGATTGAAACGCAGCGGCCGGTGACGATCAAAACCAGCTTTCTGGGTGCTCATGCCGTGCCGCCGGAATTTGCAGGCAAGCCCGACGCCTATATCGACACGGTCTGCCTGCCTACCCTGCGCGCCGCCACCGCCGAAGGGCTGGTCGATGCGGTGGATGGGTTTTGCGAAGACATCGCCTTTGACCGCGATCAGATCGCCCGGGTGATGCAATGCGCTGCCGATCTGGGCCTGCCGGTCAAACTTCATGCCGAACAGCTGGGCCATGGCGGCGGCGCGGCGCTGGCGGCCCGGTTTGGCGCCCTTTCGGCCGACCACCTTGAATACGCCGCAGAGGCCGACGCGGCCCAGATGGCCGCGGCTGGCACCGTCGCGGTGTTGCTGCCGGGCGCGTTTTACACCCTTGGTGAGACACAGGCGCCGCCGGTCGATGCCTTTCGCAGCCATGGGGTAGCAATGGCGCTGGCCACCGATTGCAACCCCGGCTCATCGCCGCTGGCCTCTCTTTTGCTGGCGATGAACATGGGCTGCACCCTGTTACGCATGACCCCGCAAGAGGCGCTTGAGGGCGTCACGCGCCACGCCGCGCGCGCGCTGGGCCTCAGCGACAGGGGGCAGATCCGCCCGGGCTATCGCGCCGATCTGGCGGTGTGGGACGCCGCCCACCCTGCCGAGCTGTCCTATCGGATCGGCTGGAACCCGCTTTACAAACGTATTTTCGGAGGCGCGCTGTGAGCCACGTGCTGGACCCCGGCCATGTCAGCCTAACTGCGCTGGAAGCCATATGGCGCGGGACGGAGCGGATTGATCTTCATCCCGGCGCACGCCCCGCGATTGAGGCTGCCGAGAAATTGGTGCGCCGCGCCGCCGAAGGGGCGGATGCGATATATGGCGTCAATACCGGCTTTGGAAAACTGGCCAGCGTCAAGATCGCGCCGGGCGATACCCAGACCCTGCAACGCAACCTGATCCTGTCGCATTGCTGCGGCGTGGGGGACGCGCTGGACGGCCCCACAACCCGGCTGATGATGGCGCTGAAACTGATGTCGCTGGGGCGCGGCGCCTCTGGCGTGGCGTGGGGTACCGTCGCGCTGATCCAATCGATGCTGAACGCGGGCGTCATGCCGGTTATCCCCGACAAGGGCTCGGTCGGGGCGTCGGGCGATCTGGCTCCCTTGGCTCATATGGCTGCGGTAATGATCGGCGCGGGCGAGGCAGAGTTTGAAGGCCAGATCATGCCGGGCGAGGCGGCGCTAAAGGCCGCGGGGCTCAGCCCGATCACTCTGGGTCCCAAAGAGGGGCTGGCGCTGATCAACGGCACGCAGTTTTCGACCGCCTGTGCTCTGGCCGGGCTTTTTACCGCCTGGCGCAATGCCACAACGGCGATTGTAACGGGGGCGTTGTCCACCGATGCGATCATGGGATCAACCGCACCGCTGAACGATGAAATCCACCGGCTCCGCGGCCATGCCGGGCAAATCGAGGTTGCCCGCGCGCAGCGCACCCTGATGGCCGGCTCGCAAATCCGCGAAAGCCACCGGCAGGGCGATACGCGGGTTCAGGACCCCTATTGCATCCGCTGCAAGCCGCAGGTGACCGGCGCGGCGCTGGATCTTTTGCGTTTTGCCGGCCGCACGCTAGAGACCGAGGCAAACGCGGTGACCGACAATCCCTTGGTTCTGGTGGATCAGGGGCTGATCGTCTCGGGCGGCAATTTCCATGCCGAGCCTGTGGGCTTTGCCGCCGATCAGATCGCCATCGCCCTGTCCGAGATCGGCGCCATTGCCCAGCGCCGCGTGGCGCTGATGGTCGACCCCACGCTCAGCTTCGATCTGCCGCCCTTCCTGACCAGCGATCCGGGCCTGAACTCGGGCATGATGATCGCCGAGGTAACAAGCGCCGCCCTGATGAGTGAAAACAAACACCTGGCCAATCCCTGCACCACCGACAGCACGCCAACTTCGGCCAATCAGGAAGACCACGTCAGTATGGCCGCCCATGCTGCGCGCCGACTGGAACGGATGAATGAAAACCTGCACGCCATTCTGGGGATCGAAGCGATCTGCGCCGCTCAGGGGATCGAGTTTCGCGCGCCCCTCAGGACAAGCGATGATCTGAGCGCTGTCATGACCCGGCTGCGGGCGCAAGTGGCGCGGGTCGGGCAAGACCGCTATCTGGCGCCCGACATTCGGGCGGCGGCGGCCCTGGTGGCGCAGGGGGCGCTGACCCATGGCTTTGCCCTGCCCGAACTTTGCGCGGAGGCTGGCCAATGACCCCGGTTACGGTTGTCGAAGGCCGCTCGCCGGTCGTTATGGGCTTTCCTCATGCGGGAACCTTTGTTCCCGATGACATTCGCGGCGATCTTAACGCGCGGGGTCGGCAGCTGTCGGATACCGACTGGCATATCGACCGGCTTTATGACGGGCTGCTTGATCAGGCAACGACCGTCAGCGCCAGCTTTCACCGCTATGTCATCGACGCCAATCGCGATCCCGGCGGGATCAGCCTCTATCCCGGGCAGAACACCACCGACCTTATCCCGCTGACCGATTTCGACGGCACCCCGATCTGGAACCGCCCACCCGCCGCAGAGGCGACCAGTGGCAGGCTAGAGCGGTTTCACGCGCCCTATCACAAGGCGCTTGCAGAACAACTGGTGCGCGTCAAAGCGATCCACGGTTTTGCGATCCTTTATGACTGCCACTCGATCCGCTCGCGCATCCCGCATCTGTTTGACGGGGTTCTGCCGGATTTCAACATAGGCACAAATGACGGGGCAAGCTGCGCACGCTCTCTGGAATTCAAGGTCTTTGACATCGCCCGCTCGGCCCCCGGGTTCAGCACCGTCAGAAACCAGCGGTTCAAAGGCGGCTGGACCACCCGGCATTACGGCGATCCCGCACGAGGCATTCACGCCATCCAGATGGAGCTGGCCCAGTCGACCTATCTGAGGGACGAAACCAGCGGCTGGGACTATGACGAAGACAAGGCCGCGCGCCTGCGCCCGGTTCTGGACAAAATCCTGAAATCCCTGGCCGCGGCGGCCCCAATACCCGGAGGCATGACATGACCAACCCCCGCCACAACCTTCGCGATATCTTGCCCCCCACCGGCACCGAAATCACCGCCAAATCCTGGCTGACCGAAGCGCCGATGCGGATGCTGATGAACAACCTGCACCCCGACGTGGCCGAAAACCCGCATGAACTGGTCGTCTATGGCGGCATTGGCCGCGCGGCGCGCACATGGGCCGATTTTGACATGATCTTGGCCACGCTAAAGACGCTGGAAGATGATCAGACCCTGCTGGTGCAATCGGGCAAACCGGTTGGTGTTTTTCGCACCCACAAGGATGCGCCACGGGTCCTGATCGCCAACTCAAACCTTGTTCCCCATTGGGCCAATTGGGAGCATTTCAACGAGCTGGATAAAAAGGGGCTGGCCATGTACGGCCAGATGACCGCCGGCTCGTGGATTTATATCGGCACTCAGGGGATCGTGCAGGGCACCTATGAAACCTTCATGGAGGCGGGCCGCCAGCATTACGAGGGTAACCTCAACGGCCGCTGGATCCTGACCGCAGGCCTTGGCGGCATGGGCGGTGCGCAACCTTTGGCGGCGGTGATGGCCGGGGCCTGCTGTCTGGCCGTCGAATGCGACGAGGATCGCGCCGATTTCCGTTTGCGCACCCGTTATGTCGATGAGAAGACACAGGATATCGATCAGGCGCTGGAGATGATCGCGCGCTGGACCAAGGCGGGCGAGGCGAAATCCGTGGCCCTGACCGGCAATGCCGCCGATATCTTTCCGCAGCTCTATCAGCGCGGCCTGCGCCCCGATATCGTCACCGATCAGACCAGCGCCCATGATCCGGTCCATGGCTATCTCCCGCAGGGTTGGAGCCTGTCCGAATGGCGCGAGCGCCAGCAAAGTGACCCCGCGGCGGTCGAGCGCGCGTCGCGCGCTTCGATGAAGCGTCACGTCGCGGCGATGGTCGATTTCTGGAACGCCGGGGTGCCCACGCTGGATTACGGCAACAATATCCGGCAGGTCGCACTGGACGAAGGGCTAAAGGACGCCTTTGCCTTTCCCGGTTTTGTTCCTGCCTATATCCGGCCCCTCTTTTGCCGGGGCATCGGGCCGTTTCGCTGGTGCGCGCTGTCGGGTGATCCCGAAGATATTTACAAGACCGATGCCAAGGTCAAAGAGCTGATTGATGATCCGCATCTGCATAACTGGCTTGATATGGCACGCGAACGCATCGCCTTTCAGGGGCTGCCGGCAAGGATCTGCTGGGTCGGGCTGGGGCAGCGCCACAAGCTGGGACTTGCCTTTAACGAAATGGTGCGCAAGGGCGAATTATCAGCGCCCGTGGTGATCGGGCGCGATCACCTCGACAGTGGCTCGGTCGCCTCGCCCAACCGCGAAACCGAAGCGATGAAGGATGGCTCGGACGCGGTCAGCGACTGGCCTTTGCTGAACGCGCTGCTGAATACGGCGAGCGGCGCGACATGGGTGTCACTGCACCACGGCGGCGGTGTCGGCATGGGGTTTTCACAGCATTCGGGAATGGTGATTTGCTGCGACGGCACCGAGGATGCCGATCGCCGTATCGCCAATGTGCTGTGGAACGACCCGGCCACGGGCGTGATGCGTCACGCCGATGCCGGGTATGAGATCGCGCTGGATTGCGCGCGCGAGAACGGGCTGAACCTGCCGGCGATCCTGACCTGAGCGGACAGGATCGCGGCTGTGATGTCAGCTGTCGGAGCGCATGAAGAAATGCTGCCGGGCAGATTTGCTGCTGAGCGTATCGGCCGCCAGACCCTGTTCAGAGCCGCCGCCGAAATCCGCCGTTGCCGGACGGTCCAGAGATTCCACCGCCCGGGTCAGCAATTTGTTCGAGCCGGGCGAGGAAAACACGCTGGGAATAACCGCGTCGCCCAGATCAAGGTCGATCGGCATCTTATGCCCATCGTCATAGGTCAGGATCAGACCGCGCAGCTCATTCTCGAGCATCAGGCGCAGATCTTCGACATCCGGACGCATCACGATCAGGAAAGAACAGATGAAAATCCCGTTGCCGCGATAGGTCAGGAAATCGAAATCGTTTTTCGTCACATTGCTGATGACGTGGGCGATTTCGACAATCGCGCTGCGGAATGTGTCATCATCGGTGCGTGAATAGATATCCTGAATATTGGCGATCCTCAGCGCAAGCAGACCCGAGGTCATGTATTCCTTGCGGTTGAGCAGCAGGTGATATTTCTCAAACGCTGAGAATTCGACGAACCCTTCGACCTCATCGAGGTGAAACGCGTGATGCATATCATACTGCTTGCTGCGTCTGAGTGTATCTTTCAGGGCCAGCGTTTCCTGGCGCGCGGCTTCGGCGTTTTTCTGTTGCTCGACCATATTCGCGGCGATCTTGATGCGCGTTCCCAGTTCGAGCGTATCGAAGGGTTTGGTCACATAATCCGAGGCGCCGGCGCGAAAGGCGGCGTCGATATATTTCTTGTCCGACATCGCGGTAATCATCACGACCGGCACTTTTTTGTACTCAGGCTGCTTTCTGATCCACTCGCAAAGCTCGATACCTGTCATCTCCGGCATCTGAATGTCGAGTAGGAAACAATCAAAGGGCCTTTCGGCCTCTTCTATGATGGCGAGTGCTTCCTTGGGTGACGCCGCTGTTGTGACATTTTCAAAGCCCGCAACGGCCAATGTGCCGACCAGCAACTCGCAAATGATTTCGTCGTCATCTACCGCAAGAATTTTCATAAGACTGCCTAACCTTCTCAATCCTGGCCTGGCGCTGCTCAGTGCGCCCGTGCCGCCAGCCGACCCCGAAACCATACGAATCCCCAGGTGGCAAAACTTCGTCCTCAGGTTGTAAGGTCATCAACAAATGTGTCAAAAGTGGGGAAAATGTTAACCAATTCGGTGCCCATCCGCGTGGCCCGTTTCATCCCCGATCCGCAGCCGTCGCAGGTAAAATTTCCTGATAACGCTGCATCAGCCGGGACAGAAATTCATCGCGGGCGCATCCGGCGGGCAAAGCGCCATGAGCTTCGCGCCGGATCACCCGCGGCTCTCCCAATTCGCGCAGAAAGCTGTTGATCGCGGTAATCGGCGCCTGGGTCACGGGCGCGATCAGCATCAGGGCATGGGCCAGAACCGCAAAGCGATCACGCTGAGTGTAACAGCGGCGAAAACGCTGCGCGGTGCCGGCAAACTTTCGCCCGCCGATCAGCACGTTATGTGCGCCGTCGCAAAACGCCCCGGCAATGCGCCCGCGCGATGCACCATCGCCCAGCGCATGCTCGATCGGGCTGCACAGACGCTCAAAACTGCCCGCGATATCGGCCGCGCCGGGCGGCAGGGCATAGACCAGCGTGACATTGACGATACCCGGCCCCTGCGGTGTGACATCCCCGCCGGTATTGCGCAGATGCACCGGCCATCCGGCGTGACCGAGCCGGGCGCTTACACGCTCGAACCCGGGGTTGCGGCCGATCTTTTCGGGCGCCACGAGCGATTGCGCGCCCTGCCAGAAGAACAGATGACAATGATCGGGATGGCGCGCGACATCCTCAAGAAGAACCGCCTCGCGCCGCAGCGCTGTGGCGGTTGCTATCTGTTCAATCACCCGACATCCCTTCGACCGTTTCGCAAAGATCGCTCAGAAACGCCGCTGCCGGGGCACCGTCAATAGCGCGATGATCAAAGGTCAGGGACAGGCCGATAAAGGGGTGAAACTCAACACCGTCATGAGTGGCGACCGCCCTCTCGCGCGCGCAGCCCACCCCAAGAATGGCAATCTGCGGCGCGTTCAAAATGGGCGTGAAATAATGCACGCGGCTAAGCCCCAGATTGCTGATGGTGAATGTGCCGCCGGTCATCTCTGATGCTGTCAGCCCGTTGATTTTCGCCCGCGCGGCCAGATCGTGGCGCGCCCGGCTCAGTTCCTTGGCGTCCAGGTTCTGGGCATCGAAAATTGCCGGAGCAACCAGCAGATCGCCGGGCATCTGCATCGCGACGCTCAGATGAATAGGCCGCGAGAGGCGGATCTCGCGCCCTTCGACCGTGCCGTTGACACCCCGATGGCGGGCGATGACCGAGGTTACGGCCTCCATCAACAGGTCCTCGACCGAAACCTTGGTCCCCTGCCCGGCAAGCCAGGCTTTGCGCGCCTCAAGCCCGTTCAGCCCGGCGGTCGCATGATGGGTCAGCTGCGCCGCCTCGGTCAGGCTTTTGACCATCTTGTCGGCGATCATCCCGCGCACCCCGCGCAGGGGAACGGTGGTTATTTCGCCGGTCATTCGATGCGCGCGATCACATCGCCCTTTTTCACGATCTCATCTGTCTTTTTAAGGATCGACACGGCGCCCTCAGCCGGGGATTTAATCTCATGCTGAATTTTCTCGGTCATCACCTCGGCCAGAAGCGCGCCCTTTTCAACCTTTCCTCCGTCTTTCACGAACCATGCGGTGATCACCGCTTCGCTGTCTGTGTCCCATAAATCCTCGGCGATTTTCACATCCGTCGTCATAGATTTCTTCCTTGTCTTCAATCCACCGATTGCCACGCGGCGGCGCGGCAATCGGAGATTTGCGCCGTTACATCGCCTTATAGGCCGCGACGATCTTGTCGGGGTTGGGCAGGCAGAATTGCTCCATATGCCGGGCATAGGGGATCGGCACATCGGGATATGTCACCCGTTTCGGCGCGGCCTTGAGCTTCGAGACATCATGCTCGCAAACGCTGGCAATGATTTCGCCTGATACGCCATAGCTGTGGTAATCTTCATCCACCACGATGAGCCGGCCGGTTTTGGCGACCGAGTTGAGCACCGTTTCACGATCCAGCGGCACCAGCGAGACAAGATCGACAACCTCGGCGCTGACACCCTCTTCGGCAAGCTTGTCAGCCGCTTTCAGCGCGTTATGCACCCCCATGGCCAGACCCACCAGCGTCACATCCTTGCCTTCGCGTACAACACGCGCCTTGCCGATCTCGACGGTATAGCCGGTTTCAGGGGTATCGACGATCGCGCCCTCTTCGGTGCCCAGCCATCCCATGCCCTGCAAACCCTTGTGGAACATATAGACAACCGGGCTGTCATCGCGCATGGCGGCGGTCATCAGCCCCTTGGCGTCATAGGCGTTCGAGGGCGAGACGACCTTCATCCCCGGCAGATGCGCGAAAGTGCCGTAAAGGCATTGCGAATGCTGGCCGGCATCCGAATATCCGCCCCCGGTGGAGGTCATCAGAACCATCGGCACCGCGCAATTGCCGCCCGAGAAATAGGTGTTTTTCGCCATCAGATTGTAAATCGCGTCGAAACAGACCCCAAAGAAATCGACGAACATCAGCTCGACCACCGGGCGCATTCCATCCATCGCCGCGCCGACAGCGGCCGAGATAAAGGCGGTTTCGGAAATTGGCGTATCGCGGACGCGCTCGCGCCCGAATTCATCGACCAGCCCGCGGGTATTGCCGAAAACACCGCCCAGCGCGCCAATATCTTCGCCCATAACAAAAACCCGCTCGTCGGCCTGCATCTCTTGCTGAATGGCCTCGGCCATTGCCCGCGCGATCGTCAGGCGGCGCTCATTTGTCTGAGTATCAAGCATATCTATCCCCTCCCCTTTTCACTGTGTTGCAAAGACGGCCGTCAAAGCGTCCGTTTCGGGCGCCAGAGCGCTGTCACGGGCAAATTGGATTGCCTCATCCACCGTTTCGGCGGCGCGGGCTTCGATCCGGTCCAGATCCTTTTCGGTCGCATCGCCATCGGCAATCAGTCTTGCGCGCATCGCCGGGATCGGATCGCGCGCAAAAAGGGCCTCCTTTTCGCCCTTGGGACGGTATTGTTCGGCATCGCCCATGAAATGACCGGCAAGCCGGTAGGTTTCCACCTCGATCAGGGTCGGCCCCTCGCCGGCGCGGGCGCGGGCAATGGCCTGACCCGCCACATCGAAGATCGCATAGGGGTCGTTCCCCTCGATATAATGTCCGGGTATTCCATAGCCGGCGGCGCGCACATCATTGCGTGGCACGGATGTGGCATCGCTTTTGGCGACCGAAATGCCCCAGGCGTTATCTTCGATCACAAAGATCACCGGAAGCTTCCAAAGCGCAGCAAGGTTCATCGCCTCGTGAAAGGCGCCCTGATTGGCCGCCCCTTCGCCCAGAAAGGATACTGCAACGCCGGGCTTGCCTTGCAACTTGCGCGACAGGGCCGTGCCACAGGCCGGCCCGCAGCCCTGGGCGATGATGCCGGCGCAGGCAAAATTGACAGAGGGATCGAACAGATGCATATGCCCCCCGCGACCGCCCGACAGGCCTGTGGCCTTGCCGAAAATCTCGGCTGCCATCGCTTTGAGGTCAACGCCTTTGGCAATCGCCTGATGGTGCGGGCGATGGGTTGCGGTTACCGCGTCCTCTGCTGTCAGATGGGCACAGACGCCCACCGCGACCGGCTCTTGTCCGTTGGACAAATGCATCTCGCCGGGGATCGGGCCGTCGGCCATGTTAAAGGCGGGTGTCTTGCCTTCGAGATAGATCTTTTCAATCCGCTCCTCGAACCTGCGGCTTAGCACCATGTTTTCGTACATCCAGAGTTTCTGGTCTTTCGTCGGGTCCATGATCTTTCTCCCTTGGCATGTCGCGGCCCGGACCTGAACGCCACCTTCCGGTGATCGGCCGAGCCTTGCAGAGCAAGAGTTGCGCCGCTTGCGATGCATCGCCACCTCCCCGGCGTCTCCCTCGCTGCTGGTAACCACTGTGCCGAACAGAGCCGCGCGCGATCAAACGGCAAACGGCGCCGCGCGGCGGGCGGGCGGCATTAAATGCACAAAACCTGTTGCAGCCGGGCAAGCGGGTGCAACAGCATGCAACAGCCTGTTGCACCGGCCTGTCAGCCGGGGCGCCTGATCCCCTGACGCCGCATCCGGCGGTGCACGGTCGAGCGGTCAACCCCCAGACGGCGCGCCGCGCGGGCAACATTCCAGCCGCAGATCGCCAGAACCGCGCGCAGATCGCCGGCATCAGCCGCCCCTTGTGTGGCCGCGCCGTCATCGCCGCCCCGCAGGACCGGATCTGGCAGATCCTCAAGATCGATCACCCGCCCCGCCGCAAGCGCCACCGCGACATCAAGCGTATTGATCAGCTCTCGAATATTGCCGGGCCAGTCGCGGCGGTGCAGTTCCATCCGTGCCGCCGGCGTCAGCTGATAAGTATCGGGCAGGCTGATCGTGCGGATCCGAAGCAGCCGGTCGATCAGCCAGTCCAGATCGCCGCGCGCGCGCAGGGCGGGCATGTCAAGCTGAACCGCGGCGACGCGAAACAGAAGATCGGCGCGAAACGCCCCCTTTGCCACCAGCGCGGGCAGATCATGCGCGGTGATCGATATGATCTTGGTGGGTATAAGCACCTTGCTGCGCTGCCCGGTCGCCATGATCTGGCTGTCCAAGAGCACCCGCGCCAGACGCGCCTGTGTGGCCAGCGGCATTTCTCCGACCTCATCGAGAACCAGCGTGCCGCCCCGCGCGGCATCAATCAGCCCCCGCTGCCCCGCGCGCGTGCCGAAAAGCGCAGCCTCAAGGGCGCCGCCGGACATATCGGCGCAGTTCACGGTTACGAAAGGCGCCTGCGGCGCGCGCGTTTCATGGATCGCCCGGGCCAGATGGTTCTTGCCACTGCCGCTTGGCCCGGCGATCAGAACCGACATCGCCCCGCGCGCCAGCCTTTCGGCCTTGTGCAAAAGCTGGTGCATCGCCGCGTCCCCGCCGCTGAGCCCGCGCAGCGGCGCCGGCAGGCCGGGGGCGATATCGCCGCGCCTGCTCCTTATGCGCTGCGGCGCGATTGCGTGGCCAAAGAATGCCGCACCATTGCACAGATGAATAACACGCTCCTCTGTCGGGCGCGCCGGGGTCAGGGTTGGCAGGTCATCCACGCTGAGCGCAAAGAAATCCTCAAGCCGGTTGCCGATCACCACATGTTCCACCGGCCCCGGGCGCGCCGTGCGCAGGATCTCGACCGCGCCGCGCGTAACGGCGATGATGCGGCCCGATCCGTTCACCGCGATCGCCGCCTCGGGATCGACATCCAGAAACTCCGGCATTTGCGAGAAACGCAGGATCCACTCGTCCCGCATCAGAGCCATCAGATTGGCCAACTCGATCCGCCGCGCCGAGGCCCTGACCAGATGCAGCGCCAGTCGCTGGCTGACCTTGGGTTGCGGCGCGCGCAAGAGCGACAGATCAAGCACCGCCGTCAACCGCCCGGATGTGTCGAATATCGGCGCCGCGCTGCAGCTGAGCTGAGTGTGTTTTATGTCGAAATGATCCTGCTGATGCACCGTGACCGCGCCGCCGGTGGCAAGGCAGGCGCCCACACCGCAGGTACCGGCGACATGCTCGGACCAGTTTATGCCCATATGAAGCCCCGAGGCGCGCAGGGTATCCTCGAAATTCCGGTCGCCAAAGAAATCGACGGTCACGCCTTCGGTATCGGCAAGAAGAACCACGTAATTCTGCCCCGCGACCTGCTGAAAAAGCTGCTGAAGCCCCGACCGCGCGATCGAGATCAGCTTTTCCGACTGCTCCTGATGGCGGCGCAGCTCGCGCTCGGGGACCACATAGGCCGGTTTGGCGCTGAGCGGATCAAGCCCGTGATCGTTCACACAGCGCCGCCAGGATTGCACAACATATTCGTCGCGGTCCAGGTGCTGGCCCTGCAGCGCACGGTCGATCTCCTGAATGTGGCTTCTGGCCGACATTTTCGTCTCGCAAACCAGCGGCAAAGCCCACCGGGCGGGCCCCTGAGCTCAGGATGGTCCGGCGCGCGCCTTTGAGTAAAGCAAAAAATCAGGCCCCGCCTCTGGCCCAAGCGGCCCGGTTTGCCCGCTCAGGCCGCTGTGACATAGGCGGCTAGAACATACCCCTCGCCATGGACAGTGCGAATAATCGTCTGGTCCGGTTCGGTATATTCGGCCAGTTTGCGGCGCAGCCGCGACATCTGGGTGTCGATGGCGCGGTCGGTGATCATGGTTGAATTACCATAGACGAGGGTAAGAATGTGCTCGCGGCTCAACGCCTGACCACTATGCTCGGCCAGAACGCGCAGAAGCAAAAACTCACGCTCGGTCAGCGGGATTGCGCTCTCATCCTTGTCGCAGGTCAGCGCGCGGGCATAAAGATCGAGCGTCAGCCCGCCAAATGACAGATGGCGCCGCGCCGGCAGCGCAAAACCGTCGTCCTGATCACCGGCGCTTGTGCGGCGCAGCACCGCCTTGATCCGCGCCAGCAACTCGCGCGGCTCAAAGGGTTTGGTCACATAATCATCAGCCCCCAGTTCCAGACCGACGATGCGGTCAAAAACCTCGTCACGGGCGGTCAGCATGACGATCGGTATCCTGTGTTCGCGCCGCAATTCGCGCGTCAGTTCCATGCCGTCACTGTCCGGCAGCCCGATATCCAGAACGATCAGATCGAACCTGTGCCGCGCCAGCGCGGCCCTCATCTGTGCGGCCGAACCGACCGCTGTTGCCAGAAACCCGTGCTTGCCCAGCAATCTTTCCAGAAACGAGGTCAGTTGGCGATCGTCGTCGACGACCAGAATCTGCTCTTGCATGTGACGCCTACCCGATTGGATCAAATTAATTTTGCAGATTTGCGCCCGCTGTGCAAATGAGACTGAGGTTCAGGAATACCGGAGGCGATGTGGACGCCGCAAAGACCCTTAACCGCGCCTATCGTATCGGGGCTGCTGCCGCGCTCTTGCTGATGATGACCGTGGCCAGCGGGCTATACCTTGGCAGTCAGACGCGGATGCAATTCCACGAAATCGCGGCAAGCTGGTCCAATTATGCCGGCAATGCCGAAAAGAAGGGGGTCTGGATCAGCTCGCTGCGCGGCTATCTGGGTTATGGCGGCATCATCCATAACTTCAAGAACTACGTCTTGCGCCAGGATGACCTCTATCGCCAGGAAATGCTGCGCCAGATTGATCAGTTCGATCATGTGATGAAAGAGTTCCTGAGTGAGCCGCTGACCCCCGAGGAGCGGCGCGCACTGGAAACCATCGGGGCGGTCATTGCCGAATATCAGTCGAAACTGCCGGTGGCGATGCAGGCCGCCGCCGAGGGCTGGAACGTGGCCCGCACCGACCGGCAGGTCCGCGTCAGCGATACCGCAGCGATCGCGGCGCTTCGGGATCTGGAAAACATCTGGCGGGAAAACCGGCGGCTAAGCACCGAGCGGATCATCAGCGCAGTCCGGCATGGCGATAACCTGATCGGGATCGGCTTTGTGGCCCTTGCGGCCCTCGCGATGGCGGCTCTGGCGCTGGCCTATCTTTTGTATGTCTTACTACGCGACATGCGCAGTGCGACCTTGCATCTCTCTGAACAGCTTACCGCGCGGCGGCGGCTGGAATATTCGCAAAAACGTCTGGCAGCCGCCGTTGAACAAAGCCCGGCCACGATCTTCATGACCGACACCAACGCCCATATCCTTTATGCCAACCGCCAATTCGAGCAAAGCACCGGCTGGTCGCGCGGTGAGGTAATTGGCAAGACGCCGAAGTTCCTGCAATCGGGGGACACCCCGGGCGAGGTTTACGCCGAACTGCGCGCCTGTCTGGCGCGCGGGGAAACTTGGCGGGGCGTGTTTCGCAACCGGCGCAAGAATGGCGACAGCTATTGGGCCGAAACCACGATCCTGCCGCTGCTTGGCCCCGAGGGCGATGTACGCAATTTTATTGGTATCGCCGAAGATATCACCGAAAAGCGGCTGGCGCGCGAACAGGTCGCCCGTTCGCAAAAAATCGAGGTCGCGGGCCTTTTGGCCGGCGGTATCGCGCATGACTTCAAGAACATCCTGACCACGATTCTGGGGGCCGCGCATCTGGCCGGGCTGGATGCCCGCGAAGGCAGCGAAATCGCCTATGAGATCGACCAGATCGAGATCGCGGCGCGGCGCGCCCAGAGCCTGATCGGGCAGCTGCTGATCTTTACTCGCCGCGAGCCGGGCCGTCCGTCGCCAACGAACCTCTGCGCCATCACAAACGAGGTTATGCGCCTTGTGCAGGCCTCGGCACCGCCAACGGTTCAGATTGAAACTGCGGCCCCGGATCGCGATATCGCCGTGCTGGGCGATCCCACGCATCTCCATCAGATCCTGATGAACCTTCTGCACAATGCGGTCGAGGCGATCGGCACCGATCCGGGTCATATCAAGATCAGCATCCAGAAACTGTCCAGCCCGCCCGCCGGTCTGAAGCCGCGCCGCGACGGATGGATCGGATTGAGCGTCGCCGATGACGGCCCGGGCATGACGCCCGAGGTGATGGACCATGTCTTTGACGCCTTTTTCACCACCAAACCTTTGGGCAAGGGCTCGGGGCTGGGGCTGTCGGTTGTGCATGGTCTGGTGACCGATATGGGCGGACAGATCGATGTCGAAAGCACAAAGGGCAAAGGGACCCGCTTTATTCTAACCCTTCCGGGGGCAGAGCCGGTCACCGCCGACAGGCCGCCGGAGACGCCCGGCGCGCCGCGCGGCGATGAACGCCTGATGATCGTGGATGACGAAACCGAGGTTGCCGCCACCTTCCGTCGCTATCTGATGCGGCTGGGCTATCGGGTAGAAGCGTTTACCTCGCCGGTGATCGCGCTTGAACGGCTTGGCACCAAGGACGGCCAGCCCGATCTGCTGATCTGCGATATCGCTATGCCGCAAATGAACGGAGAAGATTTCGCGGTCCGGCTGCGACAGCTTTATCCGCAGTGCCCGATCATCTTTTGCAGCGCCTACCGGCCCGGAAAGATCTCGATCCCCGGCGGCCGGCCGCTGTTTTTACGTAAACCGATTGATCCGGCAACGCTGGCTATCGAAGTGCGCGGGATGCTGGACCCGCAGAGCGGCGACTGACGAGGGCGCAAGCACCATTGCGGCGCGCCGGGCAGCTGTCACATTCTGCCACAATTCGTAGCAACCGGTAACCTTGGGGGTAACATTTCGCGCGGCGCACTGCGCTAGGCTTTGGGCACCTGATGGTCTGGGCGGCCCGCTCTCTTGGCATGGCCCGCAGGGCGTCAGGCACCCGATTTTACCGCCAAGAGGTCAGCGCAATGCATATAAACCGACCAAAGACTTTTGCCAGCCGCATGAATGGGTCCGCCGCGCTTTTGCTGGTGGCACTGGCTTTGCCCGCCGCGGCAGATGAGGCGCCCACCCTGGGCCCGCTTCCCGCCGCGCCAAAGGTCAACCCTGATCGCGCCGCCCTGGGCCGTCTGTTGTTTTTCGATGCGCGCATGTCCGGGGATGCCGGTGTCTCATGCTCAACCTGTCACGATCCCGCCAAGGGCTGGGGCGACGGTCAGGCGCTGTCGGACGGATATCCCGGTGTTTTGTATTTCCGCAACGCGCCGGATCTGTTCAATGTCGCCAGCCGCAACACTTTCATGTGGGACGCACGGCTGGACGGCAATGATCTGGGCACGCTGGTGCGCGACATGCTGGTCGAGGCGCATACGATGAACCTTGACAGCCGGCTTGGACAGGAACGGCTGAAACAGGTTCCCGAATATGTCGAGATGTTCAAAAAGGCCTATGGAAGTGATCCCTACGGCGGCAAGATGTACGGCGCGATCGGCGAATTTCTCAAAACGATCCGCACCAAAAACGCCCCCTTTGACAAATACCAGAATGGCGACCAGACCGCGCTGAACGAACCGGCCCTGCGCGGGCTTGCTCTGTTCACCGGCAAGGCGGGCTGTGCGGCCTGCCATTCGGGCCCGATGCTGTCGGATGGCGATGTGCATGCAACCGGCGCGCCCGATAACCCCGAACTGATTACCGCCACGACCGAGGAAGCCGCCCAGCGCCAGATCACCCTCTTGCGCCATTACGCAACCCAAGGCGTGCCGAACTATATGAACCTGCGCTCGGACGTCGGTAATTACGTCGTCACCAAAGATGAGGCCAGCATCGGAAAATTCGCCACCCCGTCGCTTTGGGATATCGGGCAAACCGGCCCCTACATGCATTCGGGCGTCTATACCACGCTTGGCGATGTGGTCTCCTTTTACAACGACGGCGGCGGCAGCGTGGCGAACAAGGACAGGCGGATCAAACCGCTGGGTCTGAGCGCGCAGGACCAATCCGATCTGGTCGCCTTTCTGCAAAGCCTGACCGGCGATGCGCCCGATGCCGGCGTTCCGCAACTGCCCGATTACCAGCTTCGCCAAGCCGGCCAGAACTGAGGAGACAGATCATGATCGCCAAATTCCTGAACAGCATTGGCCCGCTCGCATTACTGGCAGTCACGCCAGTGATCGCAATGGCCGGCGACGGTGTGCCGCCTCTGGCCGCCTTGCCGCCGCCACCGATCCCGGTCGACAATCCGATGACGCTGGACAAGATAGAGCTTGGCAAAAAGCTGTTTTTCGATGGCCGCCTGTCGGGCGACACCTCATCGCCCTGTTCGGCCTGTCATTCGCCCGATCTAGGATGGGGCAACGGGGGGACGATATCTTTCGGCTATCCCGGCAGCATGCACTGGCGCAATTCCCAGACCATCCTGAACAGCGCCTATTATAACAAGCTGTTCTGGGACGGCAGTTCGCAATCGCTTGAGGCGCAGGCTAAGACGGCCGCCGGCGGGGCCGTGGGCGGCAACGTTGACGGCTCGATGGCCGAAATGCGTCTGCGATTTTCGCCCGAATATGTGGCCGCCTTCAAGAAGGTCTTTGGCACCGAATACCCAAATGCCGCACAGGCCTGGGCCGCGATTGCCGCTTTTGAACGCACCATCGTCACCGACCCCAAGAAAGTGCCCTTTGACCGCTATGTGGCGGGCGACAAATCAGCGCTGTCAGCCTCGGCCAAGGCGGGGATGGAGGTTTTCAACGGCAAAGGAGGCTGCATTGCCTGTCACAACGGCGCGCTGGCCAGCAATCAGCGGTTTTATGACATCGGCGTTCCGACAGCACCGGAATTTTCGGGCGATCCGCTGTCCCAGATCACCCAGCGTTACGAGATCTATGCCAAGGGCGTGACCGAAGCGACCTATCACACAACCGGGGGCGATCTGGGCCTGTATTTCAAGACCAAGCGGCCGGGCGACGTCGGCAAGTTCCGCGTGCCCTCTCTGCGCGAGCTGCGCTGGACCGACCCCTATATGCACAATGGCACAATGGCGACGCTGGCCGATGTGGTCGATTTCTACGATGCCGGCGGCGGGGCGGGAAACCCCAACCTCAAGGCCCTTGGCCTGACCGCTACCGAAAAGACCGATCTGGTCGCGTTCCTAGAAGCGCTGTCAATGGATGAACCGCTGACAGTCACCGAACCCAACCTTCCCGCAACTGCAACCTGGGCGGAGATCGCGAAATGACAGAGCAATCCAAAATATCGAAATCAATAGGCTGCGTCGATCGCCGCAGCTTCCTGATCCTGGGTGGCAGCGCCGTCACCGTTCTGGCGACATTCGGACAGGGTGCCGATGCTCAGGAGCTGGTCAGCAGCTCTTACGCCCACAAGCCCATCGGCAAGATGTCGGCGCTGAAACCGGGCGTTCCGGTCTCATTCACCTACCCTAATGACGATATCGAAAACATTCTGGTCATGCTGAATGAACCGGCCGGCGGGGGCATCGGCGAAAACCGCTCGGTCGTGGCGTTCAATACCATCTGCCCGCATATGGGCGGCTATCTGGACGCCAGCACATTCCGGCCCGAGATCAGCGTTCTGGGCCCCTGCCCACTGCATCTGTCGACCTTCGATCTGACCAAACACGGGATGATCGTATCGGGCCATTCGGCGGCCAGCCTGCCGCAAATCGTTTTGGAACAGGATGGCGATGACATTCTGGCAACGGGGGTGATGGGGCTGTTCTACGGCTATAACCGCAACCCTTCGGGCGTTTGAGAGGGAGCATCAGAAAATGTCAAAATCGGTAACCAACAACCAATATATCCCGCTTCCGCCCCCCGATGCCGAGGTGATCACCACCGCCTGCAGCTATTGCATCGTGGCGTGCAGTTACAAGGTTTACCGCTGGCCCGTCGGCACCGAAGGCGGCACCAAGGCGGATCAGAACGCCTTTGGCGTCGATTTTCCGACCGGCGGCGCGCCGTGGATCGCGGCCTCGCAACATAACATCGGGATGCATAACGGCATCCAGCACCATATGATCGTCCTGCCCGACCCGGACGCCGAGGTCGTCAACAGGAACGGCAATTATTCGGTGCGGGGCGGAACCCTGGCGCAAAAGATCTATAACCCCCAAACCCCTACGCGCGAGCGCCTGACCCACCCGATGATCCGTATCGGCGGGGTTCTGACGCCTGTTTCATGGGATCTGGCGACCGATGTCATGGCCGCAGTTTCCAAACATGTGCTGAAGGAACATGGCGAACATGCCTGGGGTATGAAAACCTATTCCTACGAATATTTCGAGAACACCTATGCGATCTCGAAACTGGTCAATCAGGCGATCGGCACACCGGTCTATGCCCCGCATGACAAGCCGCAGGCGGGCAATGATGCCGCCGGGCTGGACGACAGCGGGATCAACTCCTTCTCGGCATCTTATGACGACTGGGGCAAATGCGAGGTGGCCTTTATCTCGGGCACTGACCCTTACGAGACCAAGACGGTGCTTTTCACTGAATGGATGATGTATGGCGATGTGCCGGACAAAAAGATGATCTTTGTCACGCCGCACCGCACGATGGGCGTTGAATGGGCACTCAAAAACGGGGGGCTGTGGCTTCCGATCATTCCCGGCACCGATACGGTTCTGCATATGGCCTTGGCCCGGATCATCATCGAAAACGGATGGCAGGATCAGGAGTTCATCGACAAATGGACCAACAATAAATGGGAGATCGAAAGCGGCTATGGCCGCGGCACCCGCAACACCCAATGGCAGTGGCGCACGACATGGGGCCGCTGGCAAAGCAACTGGGACGATTACCAGAAGTTCATCACCAATGAAAAAGCGGCCGAGCTGTCCGAGGCATCGCGCATCACCGGGATCGACCCCGAACTGATCGTGAAAGCAGCCGAGATGATCGCCAAACCGCGCGCCGATGGCTCGCGGCCCAAAACCTCGTTCATGCTGGAAAAGGGCAACTACTGGTCCAACAACTATATGAACACGGCCTCATTCGCCTCGCTGGCCCTGATCAATGGTGCAGGTAACCGACCCGGCCGGGTCGTGTCGCGCGGCGGTGGCCATCAGCGCGGCGGCATGGGCGCAGGCGGCAAGAAAGGCTTCCTCAGCCCGGAAAAATACCCCGGCCGGCGCAAGAAATCGCTGAACGTTGACCGCTGGGTGATGGACGGCAAGGTGCGCTTTATGTGGACCGTGGGCCTGACATGGTTCGCCGCGATGCTGTCGTCGCAGAAACTTTCGGACCGTGTGGCCGATCTGACGGTGCGCAATCCCCACCATCCCAGCAACCTTGATCGCGATCATCTGATCGAAACCCTGATCAAACGTGTGGAATCCGGCGGTATGGTGCTGGTCGACAGCGATATCTATCCGGTTGATCCCTTGAACACCCAATATGCCGATATCGTTCTGCCCGCGTCGGGCTGGGGCGAACAGGATCTGACGCGCTGCAACGCCGAGCGCCGGCTGAGGCTTTATGCCAAGTTCAACGACGCTCCGGGCGATGCCAAACCCGATTGGTACGCGATTTCGCAGTTTGCCCAGAAGATGGGCTTCAAAGGCTTCGACTGGAAGGATTCCAACGACATCTTTGAAGAGGCCTCGCGCTATTCACGCGGCGGTGTTCTGAACTATCACGCCCTTGCCGTGGCAGCCAAGGCCGAAGGCAAACGCGGCCACGAGAAACTGCGCGAATATGGGACAACCGGCATTCAAACCCCGATCCGGGTCAAAGATGGTCAGCTGATCGGCACCAAGCGCCTGCATGACCCGACAAACGACTGGGGTGAGGTCGAGGGCGTCACCAATGACCAGAAATGGCTTTACGCCTTTGGCACCCAGACCGGCAAGGCCAACATCCTGAAGACACCGTGGAACAACGACGGCTGGTCCGATTTTTACGAGGCGATCAAACCGCGCCCCGACAAGGGCGAGATCTGGATCACCAATGGCCGTGTGAACGAGACATGGCAGTCGGGCTTTGACGATCTGCGCAAACCCTATCTGGCCAAGCGCTGGCCCTGGCCGTTCATCTTCATCCACCCCGACGATGCCGCGCCGCATGGGATCGAATCCGGTGATCTGGTCGAGGGATTCAATGATACCGTCTATGTTCAGACAGGCTCACCCGTCGGGATCAAGAGCGACGATCTGAGCTTCACTAGACTTATGGAGCGGGGTCATATTGAGACCACCACCGGTCAGTTTGTCGCCGTCGCGATCGTTTCTGATGAGATGCGCCCGGGGGTCGCCAAAGCATCGTTCAACTATCCCGGCTCGATGGCCAACTCGGTCTGTCATGCGGTGCCCGATCCGGTCAGCGGGAACTATCGCTACAAACTGGGTCGCGGAGTGTTGCGGCGGATCGGCGAATCCCAGTTCAAGCACAGCTTCCTTGAAATGTCTCTCAAACCGCGACCCGTGGTCTGACAAGATCGCTGCCGCCTGCCCGCAATGGCTGGCGGCAGCGCAAAACATATGGCTAACAGAATGAAAATATTTGCGATATCGATGAATGAAACAGGCGCCAGTGACAGTCTTTTGGCAGGCGTCGCGCGGCATCTGATGGCGTGTGGCTGGCAGTTGGCGGGAGTTGTTCAGATAAATTCCGAACGCGCCCAACGGCATCTTTGCGACATGGATGTGCAGGTACTGCCGGGCGGTCCGGTGATCCGGATCAGTCAGGATCTTGGGACACATGCGCGGGGCTGCCGGCTTGACCAGGGCGCGCTTGACGAAGCCGCCCGGCGCGTCGAAGCGCGGCTGAATGATCGGACCGACCTTCTGATCCTGAACAAATTCGGCAAATACGAGGCCGAGGGTCGCGGTTTTCGCAATGTCATCGCCGAGGCCCTGTCGCGCGGGATACCGGTGCTGACAGGCGTTAATGCGCTCAACAAGGCAGCGTTCGGGGAATTTTCCGGAGAGTTTGCAGAATTTCTGCCGGCTGCTGAGACCGATATACTGGCCGCGATTCAGGGTTTTTCGGAACAGATTTTGCAGGCGGATGTACAGGCCGCCGCGCCGATTGGACCTGCTCAGACCGCTGCGGCTGGGCAAATCGTGGAAGACAGCCCCAAAGCGGCGCCGGAGCTCTGAGCCATTGCCCCCGGTCGGGGCAGTGCCCGGCAGGCCGCCGACTACAGAACAAACCCTTCCAGATCGTCGTCCAGATCGCCGGAGGGGTCGATAACTTCCTCGCGCTCGTCGCCCAGAATTTGGTCGTGGAGGTCGCGCTCTTCGGTGGTTGAATAAAACGCCCTGATCCAGCCCGAGCTTTCGGGAGAATGCTCAACCTCCTCCGCCGGGCGCAAGGTCGATGCCATTTTTGTCAGCGCCTCATCCATATCGGCGCTTTTCTGGATGGTTTCGCGCGCGGCGCGGCAGGCCACCATCAGTGAGGTCAGGTTTTCGGCCAGATTTTCCTGCGCCTGCCGGCCTATTTCAATGCGCTCGTGCTGGGCATCACGCTCGGCCTGAACATCGGCCTGTACCGTTGACAATCGCTCTAGCTGCTTTGCCAGCCCATCGCGATCAACTTGGGAAAGCGACGTCTGGATAGCGGAAAGTTCGCCACGCGTCTGTTCCAGCTGCGCCGCGCAATTGCGTGCCACCGATTGTACCTCGGTCGCCAGAAGATAGGCCGCCCGACCGCCCTGAGAGGATTGCGAGGCAGCAATCGCCCCGTTGATTGCCACCAGATTGAGGGTGATCGCCAGCGCATCGAACTCACGCACAGCGCTTGCCACGTCGGCCATGGCTTCATCGGCCGTCGCCAGCTTGTCGAAACTGGCCGACAAAGAGCTGCGCAGCGTCGCAATCAGCTCAACATTGCGGGTCACGATTTCACCTGCGGCGGCAAGCCAGCCGCCGGTTCCATCACTTTTACCCTCAGGCGTCAGGACCTGAGCCGAGCGAAAAACGACCTGATGCATCTGGTCGAGTGCGTCTTCGGTATCGACACGGATCCGCCCGTTATCCACTGCAAGCTCGACAATCTGGCGCGCCGCAAGATCCCGCGCGCTCAGCACCGCCAAGGGCGTTTTGCCCTGCGCTTCGGCCATGAAGCGTTTGGCGTTATGCAGCCGCTGGGTAAAGGCGTCGGCAAATTGCAGACAGGGCACCAGCCGGCCAATCTGCTTTTGGCAGGCCTGTGCGACCGTTTCAGCCTCGGCACTGAAGGTGTCAAGATGCCGGTTACGCTCTAGCAGAAGGGCATCGGCCTTTTCCTTAAGCGCCTGCATCACGGCGCTTTGCTGTCGCAGGACCGCGGCCGCGTCGGCGAGATCACCGGCGGCATCGGCGATGCGTGCTATGATCACCGTTGCCATCCGCTGGGCCCGCGCGACAGTATCACTGAGGTTTCCGACCAGCGCCGTAAGATCGCTAACAAACCCGTTCGAGCCAGAGATTGCATTGGCCATCTGGGCGGCATTGATCTTGACCATAAGCGCCACGATCTTCAGCTCGAGCGCGCCCCGCTGTGCCCGGCGCAACGTTACCTCAAGCCTTGCCGCGTCAACCTGTGACAGGGTTTTCGCCGAACGCCCGATCGCCGTTTCCGCCGCCGCCAGAAGCGTTGTGGTATCGGTCGCCACAGCCTCGGCATCGCCGGTGCTGAA
>JASBSV010000024.1 GCA_030148745.1 Paracoccaceae bacterium | reverse complement strand
CGCCGATATGCGGTGGTGATGACAACCGCCATGACATATCGCGCCCATGCAAGGGCACTGGCCACTCTGGGCCTGCCGCTGATCGGCAGCCATATCGCCCAGATCGCCATGGGCATCACCGATGCGGTGATGCTGGGCTGGTATGATGTCACTGCTCTGGCCGCTGAAACCCTGGCCTTTTCCTTTTATTTCCTGCTGTTCATCGTCGGCTCGGGCTTTGCCTTTGCGGTCATGCCGATGGTGGCGCTGGCCGTTGGCGCGGGCGATCAGGCCCAGGTGCGTCATGTCACGCGCATGGGGCTGTGGATCTCGGCGATCTTCGGCATCGCGGTGATCCCGCTGTTGCTCTGGTCGGCGCCGATTTTCCTGATGATCGGCCAGGACGAGGTGATTGCCGCGCTGGCGCAGGACTATCTGCGGGTTCTGGCCATCGGCATGATCCCGGCGCTCTTTGTTATGGTGCTCAAAAGCTATCTGGCGGCGCTGGAGCGTACGCAGGTGGTGCTTTGGGTGACGCTGGCGGCGGCGCTCTTTAACGCGCTGCTCAACTGGGTGCTGATTTTCGGCAATCTGGGGGCGCCCGAGATGGGCGTGGCCGGCGCGGCGGCGGCCTCTTCGGCGATGGCGCTGGCCTCGGCCATCGCGCTGGCGCTCTATGCGGTGCATGCCACGCCTGAACATACGATCTTCCGCCGCCTCTGGCGCCCCGACAAAGAGGCGTTTTGGCGCGTCTTCCGCATGGGCTGGCCGATCGGGCTGACCAATCTGGCCGAAAGCGCGCTCTTTTCCGGCTCGGCCGTGATGATGGGATGGATCGGGGCGGTGGCGCTGGCCGCCCATGGGATCGCGATGCAGTTCTCGGCACTGTTTTTCGTGATGCATCTGGGCCTCAGTCAGGCCGCGACCGTGCGCGTGGGCAACGCGCTGGGCCGCGGCGACCGGGCGCATCTGATCCGCGGCGCGGCGGTGGGCATCGCGCTGTCGGTCCTGATCGCGGTTTTCGCCGCCAGCCTCTTTCTCAGCATCCCGCGGCTGATGATGGGCGCTTTCATCGATCCGGCCGATCCCGCGCGCCCGGAGATCCTGAGCCTGGGGGTCGGGCTGATGACGGTGGCAGCGCTCTTCAATCTTGCCGATGGCGGTCAGGTGATGGCGTTGGGGCTCTTGCGCGGGTTGCAGGACACGCGCGCACCGATGCTGATGGCCACGCTCAGCTACTGGATCATCGGCCTGCCGGCAGGCTATGTGCTGGCCTTCTGGGCCGGCTTCGGCGCGGTCGGCGTCTGGGGCGGGCTCGCCGTCGGGCTCAGCTTTGCCGGCGCGCTGATGATGTGGCGCTTCTGGGGCGTCATGCTGCACCGGATCTGATCCCGGCCACAGCGCCGCGCCCCTTTCTTCTTTGCCAAAATACTCCCGCCGGAGGCGCCGCCGCCCTTACCACCGCCGCCGCGCGCGCCTATTGCGCACCGCCGTCCTTCAGCAATCGCTCGGCCTTCTTGCGCACCAGGACGCTGCGCAGATCATGCATCGCCAGCAACAGGTCGTCGGTCACCGCCTCAAGCTGTTCGGCGCTGGCCTTCGACTGCGCCCATTGGGTGGTGATGTTCAGATAATCGACCGCGCGGTGGATATCGTCGATGTCGCGCCGCGCCAGAAGCGCGGTGCGCTCCTCGATCCAGTTGCGGATCGCGGCAAGCTCCGGGTCGGTCAGCTGCCGGTCGCCCTGCGGCCTGACCTCGCCATTGCGGATATTGACCACGGCGATCTGATCCATCTCGATCCGCCGCTGGCGGTTCTCGGTATCGACCCGGAACACCGCCGCGCCGTTTTCGCGAACCCGGAAGTAATATTGCGGAAGCTCGCCTGACATTCTGCGCTGGGCATCCTTCATGGTCAAAAAGTGGTCGTCAAAGGGTTCGGGTCCTGTTGGCCCGACGCTAACATGAAACCCTGCGCGACGAAAATACGGATAATGCAGGGCGGGGCCTCACCGTCCCAGCATCTGACTGAGATAGGTGCCGGTGTCCTCGCCGATCTCGCGCATCAGAGAGGCCGGTGTCGCCCATGGGGGCGCAAAGCTGGCCTCGATCTGACTGCCCTGACGGGCATAGCTGGGGTGGCGCTTGTCGGTGATATTCCACATCGGTTTGTTGTCGTTGAAAAACACCACATGCAGCGATGTAACCCCGCGGTTCTGCGCCGCCGTCACCAGCCGCGAAAAAAGCGCGCTGCCGATGCCATGGCCCTGCCAAGGCGGCTCGACCGACAGGGCTATTTCGGTGTCATGCGGCCAGGGGCGGAACAGCCCGTGCAATTCGCCGATGGCGTGCAGCCGGTCGCCCTGAAAGGCCCCGAATACCAGTGTATCCACGCCGATCGCCTTTGCGCCATAGGCCCGGATGGCATCATCCCCCATAAAAGCGCCAAAGCGCCGGCGCCGGGTTTCGGCGTCAAGCCGCAGCAGGTGGCCGGCAAGCGCGGCGCTGTCGCCTTTCCACAGCTTGCGAATCTCGGGGGGTGCCGGGGAGAAATGATCACTCATGGGCGAGGGCTCCATGCTGGCGCCGGATCCGGCGCATCGCGGGTGACCTCCCCGAAAAAAGGTAATGCTGCGGCGCGGCGATGTCCAGTGCGGCAAAGCGGCCCGGCCCTTTTGCCCGGCCCGCCGCCTGTTTGTCTGCCGCCTGTCTGCCGCCGGCTTACCCCTCGCTGTTATTTCAGCCCTTCGCAAAAGCGCTTGATGCGCGCGCAGGCCTCGGTCAGCGCCTCTTCGGAGGTGGCATAGCTGACGCGGAAATTGGGCGAGACGCCGAAGGCGGCGCCAAAGACCACGGCGACGCCGGTTTCTTCCAGAAGCGCCTTGGAGAAGGCCTCGTCACTGTCGATCAGCGTGCCTGCGGCCGAGGTTTTGCCGATGCAGCCGGCGATCGAGGGATAGACATAAAAGGCGCCATCGGGAACCGGGCAGGTGATGCCGGGGCAGGCGTTGAGCGCTTCGACCACCATATCGCGGCGGCGCTGGAACAATGCGGCGTTGGTCGCCAGAAAATCCTGCGGCCCGGTCAGCGCCTCGAGCGCGGCCCATTGGCTGATCGAGCAGGGGTTCGAGGTGGATTGCGACTGGATCTTGCGCATCGCCGCGATCAGGGGCTGGGGCCCGGCGGCATAGCCGATGCGCCAGCCGGTCATCGCATAGGCCTTGGAGACGCCGTTGCAGGTCAGCGTGCGCTCGTAAAGGCCCGGCTCAACCTCGGCCGGGGTGCAGAATTTGAAATCGCCAAAGACAAGGTGTTCGTACATATCGTCCGACATCACCCAGACATGCGGGTGGCGCATCAGAACATCCGTCAGCGCCTTCAGCTCATCGCGCGAATAGCCCGCGCCAGTGGGGTTGGAGGGCGAGTTGAAGATCAGCCATTTGGTTTTCGGCGTGATCGCCGCCTCTAGCTGTTCGGCGGTCATCTTGAAGGCGGTGTCGATCCCGGCCTCGACGACGACAGGTTCACCGCCTGCCAGAAGCACCATATCGGGGTAGCTGACCCAATAGGGGGCGGGGATGATCACCTCATCGCCGGGGTTCAGCGTGGCCATCAGCGCGTTATAGAGGATCTGTTTGCCGCCGGTGCCGATGCTGACCTGCGCGGGGGTGTATTCCAGCCCGTTCTCGCGCCGGAACTTGTCGCAGACCGCCTGTTTCAGCTCGGGGATACCATCGGGGGCGGTGTATTTGGTTTTGCCTGCATCGATGGCGGCCTTGCCGGCGTCCTTGATGTTTTGCGGCGTGTCGAAATCGGGCTCTCCGGCGCCCAGACCGATGACGTCCCGGCCGGCGGCGCGCAGCTCTCCGGCCATGGTGGTAACAGCGATTGTCGGCGAGGGTTTCACGCGGGTCAGTGTCGCTGAAAGAAAGGACATGTCGGTCTCCGGTTGGAATGTGGCAGGCTTATCCTTTAGAAGGGGTTGCGAAGGCGTTCAACGGCAAATGTCGTGGCGCAGAGCAGTGAAAGGATTAAAAGATGGCTGACGAAGGATGGTACAGCAACGATGCCGCGACATTTGGCGACCGCGTGGCGGCGGCGCGCGATGCGGCGGGGCTGAGCCGGGAGGAGCTTTCGCGCCGTCTGGGCGTCAAGCTCAAGACCGTCATCGGCTGGGAAGAGGATCTGGCCGAGCCGCGCGCCAACAAGCTTCAGATGCTTTCGGGGGTTCTGAACGTGTCGCTGATGTGGCTGTTGAACGGCGAGGGGGACGGGCTGGAAAGCCCCGAGGATGCCTATGAGATGTCGCCGGTTCTGGACGATCTGCTGACTGAGATGCGCACGCTGAAGGCGCAGATGCTGCGTTCGGCAGACCGGGTCGGCAAGATCGAGCGCAAGCTGCGCCGCGCGCTGAAGGATGGCGCCGCATGAGCGAGACGCCGCAGGCGCGGATCCGCCGGATGCAGATGCGTTCGGGGCGGCGCGGAACCAAGGAAATGGATCTGGTTCTGGGCCCCTACGCGCAGGCGCGCCTTGCCGGGATGAGCGAGGGCGAGCTGGCCGTTTACGACCGGCTTCTGGATGAAAACGATCAGGATCTTTATCGCTGGATCACCCGGCAGGCGACGCCGCCCCGCGAGCTTGGCGCGATGATCGCCGATATTTCCGCCTTTCTGAAATTTTGAACCCTGTTTTGCAGTTTTTTGCGTCAGTTTAACCTCTTGTTCGGACATCGGGCGTTATCCCTGTTTGCAAGAGGAAATTGGCGGAGAAAATGATGAGCATTCATTCGGCGGTGAAAGAGAGGACCGAACCGGGGTTCATGACCGATTACCTTGAATCCCTGGCGCTGGTCGAACGGCTTCACCGGCTGCTTCTGGATGTGATCAAGGATGAGTTTGAGCGGGTCGGCGTATTGGAGATCAACGCGGTTCAGGCGCTTTTGCTGTTCAATATCGGCGATAATGAAGTGACGGCGGGCGAGTTGAAATCGCGCGGCTATTATCAGGGCTCGAACGTCAGCTATAACCTGAAAAAACTTGTCGAAATGGGCTATATGCACCACCAGCGATGCGAGATAGACCGCCGGTCGGTGCGGGTGCGGCTGACCGAAAAGGGCCGCCATGTGCGCGATGTGGTGGCAGAGCTTTTTGCGCGCCACGCTGACGGGCTGGAAAGCCGGGGCGTGATGGGCGGCGAGGCGATGGGCGAGATCAACAGCTCTCTGCGCCGGGTCGAGCGTTATTGGAGCGATCAGATTCGCTATATCTATTGATGGCTGGGATTTCCGGTGGGTGCCGGACCTGAGTGGCCGGTCAGGGGGCGGCTTTGGCGATCTGCATCTGGTCGGACCCGGGCGCCCGCGTGCCCGGCGAAGAGGGCGCCGGCGTGCCAGCGCGCAGCGAAAATGGCCGCACTCGCGACGGGGGCGCCGATCCGATGGCGGCGGTCTGAAGCTCTTTGAGGAGTTTGCGGGCCATGGCGGCGGAATAGTTTTCAAAGCCAAGCGCCACTTCGACAAAGGCATCGGGCCCCTGGATCACCTGATGGGTGAAATAGGCCGAGAGCTCGGCTATATTGCCCAGCCCGGCATCGTCGTTGCGCAAAAGCTCGGCGCCGATGACCAGCGCGTTGATCGTGACCTGCGCCAGCGGCGGGGTTTTGCGGATACGCTGGGGCAGGGGCCAGTCGTTGTTCTTGCCATCGCCCGACACATCGAGCGTGCGCTTCCAGCAGTCAGGCGCGCGGGCAAGCATCTGGCCGGCAAAGGCCAGCGCCCCGCCGATCGAGGTTGCCTCGGGCGCGGGGCTGCGGGACCAGAGCCGCAGATTACGGGTGATCGCGGCAAGGGTGGCGGGACGATCAATCGCCTGCCAGTCCTGAATGACGCGCTGATAGGACTGGCCCGACCATTCAAAGATCGCAAGGCTGACCGCCGCGCCGGGCATGGCAAACAGCGCCTGCTGCACCTGCGGTGTCTCAAGCGCCTTGGCCAGACCGTCAAGCTGCAGCCGGTATTCGGTATCATCGACCGAGCCCGAGACATCGAGCGCCAGAACCAGCGCCTGACGGCAGGCGGCGGCTGCGCCCGGGCCCGCGCCGGCCAGCGCCAGCGCCCCCGAAAGGGCAAGCGCCGCCAGCCCGGGCCAAAGCCGCGGCGGCGGGCAGAGGCGCGCGCGCCGTCTCACCAGTGGCCGGTGTTTTCCATGCTCGCCCAAGGCTCGGCCGGGGCCAGGCTTTCGCCCTCCTGCAACAGTTCGATCGAGATATTGTCAGGCGAGCGGACAAAGGCCATATGGCCATCGCGCGGGGGCCGGTTGATCGTCACGCCATTGTCCATAAGGTGCTGGCACATCTCGTAAATATTCTCAACACGGTAGGCGAGATGGCCAAAATGGCGGCTGTCCGAAGGCAGGCCCGGATCGCCGTCCCAGTTGTATGTCAGCTCGACATGGGCGTTTTCCTGACCCGGTGGCGTCATGAAAACCAGCGTGAAACGCCCGGCCTCGCTTTCATGGCGCCGCGTCTCTTCCAGACCCAGAAGTTTGTAAAAGGCGATAGAGGCGTCAAGATCGGCGACGCGGACCATGGTGTGCAGATAGGTGATTTTCATGCCGGGGCTCCTTGATTTGCGCCCAGCTTAGCCCTTTGCCGGGGCAAGGCGAAGCGCGAAGTGGTCAAAAGACCGAGCGCACCCCCAGCCGGAGGCCGATCGTCTCGCTGTCATAGAGATCGACGCTGGAGGCGGTTTTGCTGGCGCGGATCCCAAGGGTGGGGGCAAAGCCGTAATAGGACAGCCGGCGCAGGGTCAGATCGGCGCCAAGCGCGATGGTCCGGTCGCTGCGGACCCCGAAAAGCGGCACCGGCTGGCGATAGTCGCGCGCGACATAAGACAGGCTGAGCGCGAGCGGCCCGCCCAGCGGGCTACCGGCAAGCTGCAGCGCGGCCCCCAGTGACAGGGCGCGATTGTCGGTCAGAAAGGAGGCGGCGGCGGAATTGATCGCCATGGCCGAAAGGCTGAGCCTTGCGCCGTTGTCAAAGCCGCGCGACCAGCCGGCGAAAACCCGCGTGACGGTGGAGGAGCGCGCCTGCGCGTCGCTGCGGTTGATCCGCTCGGCCCCGGCGCCGAAACTGACTTGCGCGCCGCTGCCAAGGATTTGCCGGCGCTGCAGCGTCAGCCCGGCAAATTGCGACAGCGGGCTGCCGCCGTAGCGGTTAAAGCCAAGGCGCAGGCCCAGATCGGTGGCGCCTTGCCCGCCGGGGGCGGCGAAGCTGATGTCATGCGACAGTTCAAGCTCCTGAAAGGCAAAGTCGCTGTTGCGGCTTGCCGGTGCGCGTGCCCGCGCCGCCGCCGAAAGCGCATAGCTGCGGGTTTGCAGCGACAGCCCAAGGCGGGCGCTGCGCTGCGCGCCGGGCGGCAGGCGGTAGGAGAGCGAAAGCCCCGCCGCCGCCTCGAGCCCCGAAAGCGCGAGCGCCGCGCCCGAGATCTGGCCGCCGGCGACGCGTTCGGATTTGGCGCCATTGTTGATATTGCTGGTCGGGGAAAGCGAAAACGACAGCCGCGCCGAAAGCGGGGTAACCCCGCGCAGATAGCGAAAATCGCCGATCGCGCGGTCGCGCAGCGCGTCATTCGGGGCGACCTCGGCGGCGCGGCGCAGCCAGAACTGTGCCCGGATGCGCGCGCCGCTGCTGGCCAGAACCTGTGCGGCGACCACGGCGGCGGCATAGCGGTTTGCCGGGCTTTCCGACAGCGTCCAGGCGCGGCGGGCGGCGGTGACGGCGGCGCGGTTTTGGCCCATGGCGCGGCGGGCCTGGGCCAGGGCAAGCCAGGCCGCCTGATCGGCCGGATCACGTTCGATCAGCACCTGTGCCAGCGCGGCGGCGCGGGCGTAATCGCCCGATGCGATCAGTTGAAACGACAGGCTGCGCGCGGCGGGGATGTCCAGCTTTTCACCTGCCTGCCCCGCGGCGGGCAGCGCCGTCAGTGCCAGCGCGCCGGCCAGAAGCCCCGCGCGCCAGAGGGAAGCAAACACCGCGCCGCCCTTACGGGTTTTGCTTGGCGATAAAGCCGCCCACCTCGCGCCCGTTGACGGCATTGGTTGCGTCATAATTGGTATCGGTATCTGAAACCGGCCCTTCGATCAGCACATAGCCGACAACCTCGGCCCCGGCTGGGCCGGAAAAGCTCCCCTCCCATTTGCCGGTCTGGGCCTGCGTCGTGCTGGTCGTGGTGTTATAGGTCGTTGCTGTCGCCGCCTGTGTGCGGTTCTGGGTGCGGTCGATTCCGGTCTGGTTAAGATAGATATCCGACATGGTGCCCAGAAGCGTGCCGTTCACGTCATAGATTTTGCGGCCGCTGATCCGACCCTTGATCGAGCCGCCGGAATCGAGGTTCTGCAGGTCCACCGTCAGGTTGGTGACCCCGGTGGTCACCTGAAGGGAATTGGCCGCGCCGGTGGTTTCCTGCCGCAGCACCCGCACCCCGGTATAATTGCCGGTATAGGAATAGGCCGCCGCACGGCTGGCCGGCAGGCCGCTTGACGGGCGCTCGGCATAGGCGCCGCCATAGCCGTAATCGACATAGGCATTGGTACCCACCGCACCGACCAGTGCGCCGGTACCATCGGGGCTGACATAGACGACGGCGTAATACTGATCCTCGCCCGCGCCGGGGCTGTTCTGGTACAGCAGCGCGCCATTGGGCAGAACCACACCCGGTCTGGGCGTATAGGCGCCGCCGCTCGAGGAGACCCCGTCAAAGGGCAGGTTGTTGATCACGATGGTATTGGCCGCGGCATCATAGGTGAACTGATTTGCGGTCAGTTTTCTGGTGGTATCAAACAGATAGCGTTTGTTGACATCGGTGTTGGGATCGCCCGGGGCGACGGTATTGGCCGGCGTGAACGGCGTGCCATTGCCGCAGGCCGCCAGTGTCAGCCCAAGCGCCGAGATACTCAGAAAACGTTTCATATGATTAACCCACTGCCTCAGGTTTTTCCGCAAAACTCTGTGGATAAGCGGAAAAAGTCAACAATTGAGGCGGTTTCATGGTCTGTCCTGCGGCGCCTGACGCAGCGCGGCAACAGGTGAATTTCGTTATGCCGCCCAGATATAGTGGTTCCGCCACCGCCCGGGCAAAGATATAGTCAGGGGCGACTCGACGCAAGTTCGCACCGCCAGCCAGAGCCGGAGAAAGATCTGACATGCCCCTGACCGACGACCAATCCGCCGAAATCGACGCCCTGCGCGCCACGCCCCGCCCCACGCTGCGGGCCGTCAGCGAGGGGATGGAGGCGCATCTTTACAAGGCGCACCCGGTTCTTGACCACGGGTTTGTGCGGGTCATCGACTATATGGGCGACGATGCGGCGATCTGTCAGGCGGCGCGCGTCAGCTATGGCAAGGGTACCAAAAGCGTGCAGAATGACGCCGGTCTGATCCGCTATCTGATGCGGCACTGGCATTCGACCCCGTTTGAGATGTGCGAGGTCAAGCTGCACGTCAAACTGCCGGTTTTCGTGGCGCGCCAGTGGATCCGTCACCGCACCGCCAACGTCAACGAATATTCGGCGCGTTACTCGATTTTGGACCGCGAGTTCTATATCCCCGCGCCCGAACACCTTGCGGCGCAGTCGGTGGTGAACAATCAGGGCCGGGGTGAGGCGCTGGAAGGGGCAGAGGCCGCGCGGGTGCTGGAGATCCTGAAATCCGACAGCGACCGGGCCTATGACCATTACGAAGAGATGATCGGTCAGGACGGCCAGAAAGGTCTGGCGCGCGAGCTGGCGCGGATGAACCTGCCGGCCAATATCTATACCCAGTGGTACTGGAAGGTGGATCTGCACAATCTGTTTCATTTCCTGCGCCTGCGCGCCGATGCCCATGCGCAATATGAGATCCGGGTTTACGCCGAAGCGATCTGCCGTATCGTCGCCGACTGGGTGCCCGCCGCCTATGGCGCTTTCGAGGATTACCGTCTGGGCGGCGCAAACCTGAGCGGGCGGGCGATGGACTGTCTGCGCCGGATGCTGGCCGGTGAGACGGTGACACAGGAAAGCTCTGGCATGTCCAAGGGCGAATGGCGCGAGTTCGAGGCGATGATCGGCTAGGCCATGGGGCTTTCGTGCCGCTCAGAGGGCGGTGCTGTGCAGATATCGTTTGCATTCTTTCGGCGGCTTATCGCCCGAGGAAAACGCCTCCTGCCGGCAGGTCTGGCAATACCATTTGTGAAGATTGGCTGAGGGCCCGCCCGCCCGGCGCCATTGACAGCGCTGGGCGGCAATCCGCGCCCTGCGGCGGCGCCACATATAAATCAAGGCAACGACCAGAACGGCAATCGCGATCCCCAGCAGAATCGGCACGCTGGTCCATGTCTCGTCCGGCGTTGCCGCCGGGGCGGGGGGCTTGAGAAATTTCATGGCGTTCGGCTCGGGCGGCGATCATGCGACACGGGGGGGCGTTATTTCTAACACAGCTTGCCTGCCGCGCATCGCGGGCCGGCTACCCCGCCCCACGGCATTCAGGGCCGCGCCCCTTCGAGCAATATCACCACCCGCGCCGCGAGGGGCCGCGGCGCTATTTGCCCGCGCGGGCGGGCCGGGGCGGTCGGCGCCGGCTGCCGTCTGAGGGTCAGAGCGCTTTGAGATCGTCGGCCAGAGATCGCCCGTCGCGGCCTTCCTTCAGCTCATATGAAATTTTCTGATTGTCGCTCAGCGTGGTCATGCCAGCGCGTTCGACGGCGGAAATATGGACGAAAACGTCCGATCCGCCGCCATCGGGTTCAATGAAGCCGAAACCTTTGGTCTGATTGAACCACTTGACAGTGCCGGTGGGCATGGCACCTCTCCTTCCGTATTTACTTTCTTCCCCGATCGGGGTCGTCACTGGTGCGGCGGAGCGTCGCCCGCCTCTTTACAGGAAAGCGCGAAACGCGAAAAAGGCAAGGAAAAGCGTGTAACTTTGGGGTGACACGCCCAAAAAAGGAGAAAAGATGCGAATTTATGGGCTGAAAAACTGCGACAGCTGCCGCGCCGCGCGCAAGGCGCTGCCCGGAGCCGGGTTTGTCGATCTGCGCGCCGATGGCATTGCCGACGAGGTTCTGTCGCGCGCGATTGCGACATTCGGCGCGGCGTTGATCAACACCCGCTCGACCACCTGGCGCGGGCTGGACGAGGCGCAGCGCGCCCTGCCGCCCGCCGATCTGATCGCGGCCCATCCTGCGGTGATGAAACGCCCGCTGATTGAGGACGGTCAGACCCTTTATCTGGGCTGGGGCGCGCCGGTGAAACAGGCCCTTGGGGTTTGCTGAGGCAGCGGGGATGATTATCTGGGGCCGGAAACAGGGCCAGAACCGGGGCCAGAAAGAAAGATCGGAGAGACGATGCGCAATGCGGCACTGATGCTTGGAGTAATCGGCGGGATCATCGCCATGGCGGTCGGGTTTTTCAGCTACGGTTACACGGTCTTCATCGATTGGTTCGGCGCTGTTCCCGATGTCGCCCAGCAGGTCGGCAATGTTCAACTGATCCGCTGGGTCAGCCTTCTGGCGCCGATTGCGGCCATCGCCGGCGGCGCGATGGCGCGCTCAAACCCGCGGCCTGGCGGCGCGCTGATGCTGCTGGCGGCAGGCGGGATCTATGCCGGCTTTGGCTTTGGCGTCTTTACCATGTTTCCCATCGCGATGTGCGCGCTGGGCGGTATTCTGGCGCTGGCGGCGGTCAAACCTGACGCGGCCTGACTTCCATTTGGCGTAAATATCCCCGCCGGAGGCGGCGCCGCCCGCGCCACCGGGCTCAGGCCAGATCGGGTGGCAGAGCCTCGCGCGCCAGCATCTCGGTAACCTCCTCCAGCGTCACGACCGAAGATTGCTTTTCCCCCAGCCGGCGCAGGGACACAGTGCGCTCTTCAACCTCGCGCTGACCCACCGCAAGGATCACCGGCACCTTGCCGACCGAATGCTCGCGCACCTTATAGTTGATCTTCTCATTGCGGGTGTCGGCTTCGGCCCGGACACCGGCGGCGCGCAGTGTCTCGGTCACCTCGCGCACGAATTCATCGGCGCCCGACACGATCGAGGCAACCACCACCTGACGCGGCGCCAGCCAGAAAGGCAATTTGCCGGCGTGCTGTTCGATCAAGATGCCGATAAACCGCTCGAAACTGCCCAAAAGGGCACGGTGGAGCATCACCGGGCGGTGCTTGGCGCCGTCTTCGCCGATATAGCTGGCATCCAGCCGCTCGGGCAGAACGAAGTCCACCTGATGGGTGCCGCATTGCCAGTCGCGCCCGATCGCGTCGGTCAGAACGAACTCAAGCTTGGGGCCATAAAAGGCGCCTTCGCCGGGGTTCAGCTCGGGCTCGATCCCGGCGGCGCGGGTCGCCGACAAAAGCGCCGCTTCGGCCTTGTCCCAGACCGCGTCCGAGCCGGCGCGGGTCTCCGGCCGGTCCGAAAATTTGACCCGGAACTTGGGAAAGCCCAGATCGCGGTAGACCGCCGAGAGAAATTCGATGAAACGCGCGGTTTCGCTTTCGATCTGCTCTTCGGTGCAGAAGATATGCGCGTCATCCTGGGTAAAGCCGCGCACCCGCATGATCCCATGCAGCGCGCCAGACGGCTCATAGCGGTTGCACGAGCCGAACTCGGCCATCCGCAGCGGCAGATCGCGATAGCTTTTCAGCCCGACCTTGAAGATCTCGACATGGCAGGGACAGTTCATGGGTTTCAGCGCATTGACCGTCTTTTCGCGGGCGTGTTCCTCGTCAACCTCGACGATGAACATATGCTCCTGATATTTTTCCCAATGGCCCGAGGCCTCCCACAGTTTGCGGTCGACGACCTGCGGGGTGTTCACCTCGACATAGCCGCCGGCGCGCTGGCGGCGGCGCATGTAATCCTGCAGCGTGGTGTAGATAGTCCAGCCGTTGGGGTGCCAGAAAACCTGACCGGGGGCCTCTTCCTGCATGTGGAAAAGATCCATCTCGCGGCCCAGTTTGCGGTGATCGCGTTTGGCGGCCTCTTCGAGCATATGAAGATGCGCCTTCAGGCCCTCTTTGTTCTGAAAGGCCACGCCATAGATCCGCTGCAGCATCGCGCGGTCGCTATCGCCGCGCCAATAGGCGCCGGCCACTTTCATCAGCTTGAAGGCATCGGCGGGCACCTGACCGGTGTGTTGCAGATGCGGGCCCCGGCACAGATCCTGCCAGTCGCCGTGCCAATACATGCGCAAGGGTTCGTCCCCCGGGATCGCCTCGATCAGTTCGACCTTATAGGGCTCATCATTGTCCTGATAATGTTTGACGGCGCGGGCACGCTCCCAGATTTCGGTGCGCACGGGGTCGCGCCGGTTGATGATCTCTTTCATCTTCTTTTCGATCGTGCCCAGATCTTCGGGGGTGAAGGGTTCGGCGCGGTCGAAATCGTAATACCAGCCGTTTTCGATCACCGGGCCGATGGTGACCTTGACGTCGGGCCAGATCTCCTGCACCGCGCGGGCCATGATATGGGCCAGATCGTGGCGGATCAGCTCAAGCGCGGGGGCGGCGTCTTTCATTGTGTTGATGGCGATGGCGGCATCTTTGTCGATTGGCCATTGCAGATCCCAATGGGCGCCGTCCAGCGAGGCGCTGATCGCCTTTTTGGCCAGCGAGGGCGAGATATCGGCGGCAACCTCGGCTGCGGTTACGCCTTTTGCGTAGCTGCGCGCGTTGCCATCGGGGAAGGTCAGGGAAATATCGGCCATTTGCCGTCTCCTCGTCGGTTTGGCGCCCACGGAACGCCCGGTTGCAAGATATGGTCGCCCCCAATTGGCGAAACCGGCGGGCGCTGTCAACGCCCTGTTGCGGGTTTTGGAGGCAAAAACCGCTGGCGGCAGCGGGGCGGGCGTGGCAGGTTCGCTCCGGTCACAACAAAAGGTGCGTAATGTCCGATCAGGCCCCGCCGTCCCCCGAATTTCTGCAGTGCCCTTCGGGGCGCCGGATTGCCTATCACCAGACGCCTGGTGCGGCGCCGGGGCTGGTGTTTCTGGGCGGGTTCAAATCGGATATGGAGGGGACCAAGGCGCTTTATCTTGAGGCCGCCGCACGCGAAGCCGGGCGCGCCTTTCTGCGGTTCGATTATTCCGGCCATGGCCGCTCGTCGGGCGGATTTGCCGATGGCTGCATCGGGGACTGGGCCGAGGATGCACAGCAGGCGGTCAGCCTTTTGACCGAGGGCCCTCAGGTTCTGATCGGCTCGTCCATGGGCGGGTGGATATCGCTGATCCTGAGCCAGCGTATCGCGCCGCGCATTGCCGGGCTGGTGACCATCGCCGCGGCCCCCGATTTTACCGAAGATGGCATGTGGGCGGGATTTTCGCCCGAACAGCACGCCCGGATGGAACAGGACGGGCAGGTGGCCCTGCCGTCGGACTATGGCGAGCCCTATATCATCACCCGCCGCCTGATCGAGGACGGGCGCCAGCATCTGGTGCTGCGCCAGCCCCTGCCGCTGCCGTTTCCGGTGCGGTTTTTGCAGGGCACAGCCGATACGGATGTCGATCAGTCGGTGGCGCTGCGGCTGCTGGACCATGCCAGCGGCCCCGATATGCGCCTGACGCTGGTCAAGGATGCCGATCACCGCTTTTCGGCACCGGCGCAGCTGGCGCTGATCGGGGCGGCGGTGCAGGAGGTTCTGGCCGCGCTGGACTGAGACGCGCCCGATTGTCTTGTGTTTCAGATAGGTGGGCGGGTCCGCCAATAAATTGCAAACCTATGCAATTTTTTGTTGAGCCGATAAAACTTGGCGTTATCCTGCGTGCGGCGTCAGTGCTTGGACGGCGATTCCACCACGAAAGAGGGGCCCGATGGCAGATTATCTCAAACGCGGCAGACCGGCGGCGGAACAGGCCCGCGACGATGCCAAAGTGCGCGCCACGGTTGAAACCACGCTGAGCGATATCGAGGCGCGTGGTGATGCGGCGCTGCGCGAGCTGAGCGAAAAGTTTGACGGCTATAGCCCGGCCTCTTTCCGGCTGAGCGAGGCGGAGATCGAGGCGTTGATCGGTGAGCTGAGCGCGCGCGAGCTGGCGGATATCAAGTTTGCGCAGGATCAGGTGCGCCGCTTTGCCGAGGCGCAGCGGGCCTCGATGCTGGATATCGAGATCGAGACCATGCCCGGCGTGATTCTGGGCCATCGCAATATTCCGGTGCAATCGGTGGGCTGTTACGTGCCCGGCGGCAAATTCCCGATGGTGGCCAGCGCGCATATGTCGGTGGCAACGGCCAGTGTGGCCGGGGTCGAGCGTATCATCGCCGCCACGCCGCCGTTTCAGGGGCGGCCCAACCCCGGGGTGATCGCCGCGATGCATCTGGGCGGGGCGCATGAGATCTATGTGATGGGCGGCATTCAGGCGGTGGGCGCGATGGCGCTGGGTACTGAAACCATTGCCCCGGTGCATATGCTGGTGGGGCCGGGCAATGCTTTTGTCGCCGAGGCCAAGCGCCAGCTTTTCGGCCGTGTCGGCATCGATCTTTTCGCCGGGCCGACCGAAACGCTGGTGATTGCCGATGAGACGGTCGATGGCGAGATCTGCGCGACCGATCTTTTGGGGCAGGCCGAGCATGGCTATGACAGCCCTGCAATCCTGTTGACCACGTCGCGCGCGCTGGCCGAGGCGACGCTGGCCGAGATCGACCGGATACTGGCGATCCTGCCCACCGCCGGGACGGCGGGCGCCTCGTGGCGCGATCATGGCGAGGTGATCGTCTGCGCCGATCATGATGAGATGCTGAGCCTGGCCAATGAGATCGCCAGCGAGCATGTGCAGGTGATGACCGATCGCGATGACTGGTATCTGGAGCATATGAGTGCCTATGGCGCGCTGTTTCTGGGGCCGCGCACGAATGTCGCCTATGGCGATAAGGTGATCGGCACCAATCACACGCTGCCCACGCGCAAGGCGGGGCGGTATACCGGCGGGCTTTGGGTGGGCAAGTTTCTGAAAACACACAGCTATCAGAAGGTCCTGAGTGATGAAGCCTCGGCGCTGATCGGGGAATATGGCAGCCGGCTCTGCATGCTTGAGGGTTTTGTCGGCCATGCCGAGCAATGCAATCTGCGGGTGCGCCGCTATGGCGGGGTCAATGTACCCTATGGCACCGGGGTGCCGCCGCGCGAGGCGAAGGGATGAGCCTGCCCGGCCGGGCCGCGGGCGGCGCCGCCAAGGCGGTGCTGGCGCCGCTGCGCCGGCTGGCCGATTGCAGTGCCGGTGAGGCGCGCGCGGCGCTGGGCGAGGTTCTGGCGGAAGGCGCCAAGGTGCAGCTGTGCCATCCTTTAGGCACTGTCGCGGGCCCTGAGGGGTTTTTCGAGCGCGCCATCGGGCCGCTTTACCGGGCGATGCCGGATCTGGAGCGGCGCGAGCTGATCGTGATCGAAGGCGCCGATGGCGACGGGCAGATCTGGGTCGGGGTTTGCGGGCTGTATCTTGGGCGGTTCGAGGCGCCGTTTCTGGGCATCGCGCCGACCGGCCGGGTGGCGGTGATGCATTTTCACGAGTTCTATCGCATCGAAGAGGGCCGCGCGGTCGAGGTGCAGGCGATCTGGGATCTGCCTGAGTTGATGATGCAGGCGGGCCTTTGGCCGATGAGCCCCTCGCTGGGGCGCGAGGGCGTCTGGCAGGGGCCGGCGACGGGCGATGGTCTGAGCATTTCGGGCGACGGGGCGGCGGCGGTGCAGATCGTGGGCGATATGCTGGCCGGTCTGCGGCGCAACCGCGAGGGGGCCGCGGCGATGGGGCTTGAGAAATTCTGGCACCCGCGGATGAACTGGTACGGACCGGCGGGCATCGGCACCGCGCGCGGCATCGACGGGTTTCGCGCGCAGCACCAGATCCCCTTTCTGAACGCCATGCCGGACCGGCGCTCAAAGGGTGGCACGCGGCATCTGTTCGGGCAGGGAAACTATGTGGGTTTCACCGCATGGCCGGGGATGGAAATGACGCTGAGCGGCGATGGCTGGCTGGGGATTGCGCCGGCGGGGCGCGAGATTACCATGCGCTCGCTGGATTTCTGGCGCGTCGAGGCGGGGATGATCCGCGAAAACTGGGTTCTGGTCGACCTTCTGGACGTCTATCATCAACTGGGCGTGGATGTGATGGCGCGGATGAAAGAGATGCAATGGAACAAAGGATCAGCCTGATTACACTGGCCGTGGCCGATCTGACCCGGGCGGCGGCGTTTTACGAGGCGCTGGGCTGGACCCGTGTGGCGAGCCCCGATGGCGTGATCGCCTTTGATCTGATCGGTCAGACGCTGGGGCTTTATCCCAAGGCGGATCTGGCGCGCGATCTGGGGATGCAGGCCGATGAGATCGGCGGGTTTTCGGGCATCACACTGGCCCATAACCTGCGCGAGAAATCCGAGGTAGAGCCGCTTTTGGCGCGAGCCGAGGCGGCGGGCGGGCGGATCGTCAAGCCGGCGCATGAGGTGTTCTGGGGCGGGTATGTGGGATATTTCTCCGATCCGGACCGGCATCTCTGGGAGGTCGCCTGGAACCCGTTTTCGCCGCTTGGCCGGTGCGGCGAGTTTCAGTGGAACGGCGCCGGTTGAGGGGCAGGGAGCCTCCGGCGGGGATATTTTTGCCAAGAGGAAGGGAGAGCGATGCGCAGACCCGCGAGCATGGCAAGTCTGGAGCGTTTTGGCCGCGAGCGGCTTTCGGCGCATTTTTTCATGCGCGATTTTCTGCATTCGGAGATCGGGAATTTTCACCGGCTGCGCAATATACCGCGTGATCCGGATCTGGCGCTGGCGGCGGGGCGGCGTCTTTGTGAGGAGCTGCTGGAGCCTTTGGTCGAAACCTTCGGGCCGATTGCGATCCGCTCGGGGTTTCGGGCGCGGCGGCTGAATGATTTTGGCAATGCGCGGGGGCTGAACTGTGCCCGGTCGGAGGCGGACCGGGCCGGGCATATCTGGGATATGCGCGATGGCGCGGGGCGGATGGGAGCGATGGCGACGGTGGTGATCCCCTGGTTTGCCGATCGTTATGAGGTGGGGCGCGACTGGCGCGATCTGGCCTGGTGGCTCTATGATCATCTGGCGTTTGACCGGGCGCAGTTTTTTCCCAAGCTTTGCGCCTTTAACTTAGGCTGGCGCGAGGCGCCGCGGCGCAAGATCACCTCCTATATTGCGCCGCGCGGGGGGCTGATCGGCGAAGGCGAGCCGCCCGCCGAGGCGCCGGATCTGCGGGCCGCCAGATATGCCGATTTTCCCGTGTTTCGAGGTCTTTGCTTGCCATAGACAGGGCCCGCGCGGGGCGTTAGATTAGGTTTTGCATACCCTTGCAAAGAGGTTTTCATGATCCTTCCCAAAACACCTGACTTTCGTCTTGAGGGGCGGCGCGCGCTGGTTACCGGCGGCTCGCGCGGGATCGGCCTTGGCGCGGCGGTGGCGCTGGCTGAGGCGGGGGCGGATGTGGTGGTGGCCGCGCGCGGCGGTGATGCTTTGGCGCAGGCGGTGGCGGCGATGACGGCGCAGGGGTTGCCCGCGCAGGGGCGGGTTCTGGATGTGACCGATACCGCCGAGGTGGCTGAGTTTTTCGCACAGGAGGGGCCGTTTGACATTCTGGTCAATTCGGCCGGCGCGGCGCGCCATAGCCCGGCGATAGAGACCCGGCCCGAGGATTACGATGCGGTGATGGCGGTCAATCTGCGGGCGGCCTATTTTCTGGCCCAGCAGGCGGCGCTTGGGATGCGCGCGGCGGGGCGGGGCGGCTCGATCATCCAGATCTCGAGCCAGATGGGCCATGTCGGCGGCATCGACCGCGCGGTCTATTCGGCCAGCAAGCATGGGGTCGAGGGGATGGTCAAATCGATGGCGATCGAATGGGGGCCGGAAAAGATCCGCATCAACTCGATCTGTCCGACCTTCATCCGCACGCCGCTGACCGAGGCGACATTCGGCGATCCGCAAAAGCTGGCTTGGGTGAAATCGAAGATCAAATTGCCGCGTGTCGGCGTGGTGGAGGATATCATGGGCGCGGTTTTATATCTGGCCGGGGATGCATCGGCGATGGTGACGGGCACATCGATCCTGATCGATGGCGGATGGACGGCAGACTGATGGCGGGCAAGATGGTTACCTCGCTCGATGTGGCGGCGCGCGCCGGGGTCAGCCAATCGGCGGTCTCGCGCGTCTTTTCGGGCGCTTCGGCGTCGAAAGCCACCAAGGAAAAGGTGCGCCGGGCGGCAGATGAACTGGGCTATCGGCCTAATGTTCTGGCGCGCTCGCTGATCACCGGGCGCTCGAAGGTGATCGGGCTGGTGGTGGGATATCTGGACAATCAGTTCTATCCCGACGCGCTGGAGCGGTTTTCGCGGCTGTTGCAGAAGCGCGGCTATCACATCCTGATCTTTCTGGCCAAGGGGCTGGATGAGGCAGCAGCTCAGGAGGTGATGGGCGAATTGCTGGATTATCAGGTGGACGGGATCATCGCCGCCTCGGTCGGGCTGAGCGATCAGTTGACGCGGCGCTGCGATGAGGCGGGGATCCCGGTGGTTCTGTTCAACCGGGGCCATCCCGATGCGCGGCTGGCGCGGGTGACATCGACGAATTTCGCCAGCGCCCGGAAGGTGGCCGAGTTTCTGGTGGCCGGCGGTCACAGGCGGATTGCCCATATCCAGGGCTGGATGGGATCGGCCACCGGGCAGGAGCGGGATGCGGGGTTTCGCGCCGGTCTGGCCGAGGCGGGGGCAGAGCCCTGGGCGCTGGGCGACGGGATGTACACGCGCGAGGATGCCGCGCGGGTGACGCGCGAGATGTTTTCCCAAACGCCCCTGCCGGATGCGGTTTTCGTGGGCAATGATCACATGGCGCTGGCGGTTCTGGATGTGCTGCGCTTCGAGCTGGGCCTGTCGGTGCCGGGCGATGTTTCGGTGGTGGGCTATGACGATGCCGCCCCCGCAGCCTGGCCTTCCTATGATCTGACGACGGTGCGCCAGCCCTCGGGTCGGATGGTCGAGGCGACGGTGGATATGCTGCTTGAGATGGTCGAGGACAAGGGGCGCGCACCCCGGAAAATTGAGATTGAGGGGCCGCTTATCCTGCGCGGATCGGCCCGGGTGCCGGAGGGGTGGCAATGAAGGGTTTTGACAAGGAATGGCGGGATTTTCCGCATTATATCAACGGGATCACCAAGGCGATCTGGGAAGATCGCGGCGTCGGCGAGAGCCTGAAACGCTATTACCACAGGGATGTGATCGTGCGCTCCTCGCTTGGGGTCGCGGTGGGCGAGCCGGTGATCACGGCGGCGACGATGGGAACGCTGACCGAATTTCCCGACCGGGTGCTGCTGGGCGAGGATGTGATATGGTCCGGCACGCCGGAGACGGGGATGCTATCCTCGCACCGGATCGTCAGTCAGGCGCACCACATGGGCGGCGGCGCCTTTGGTCCGGCCAGCGGCAAGCCGGTGCGCTATCGCACGCTGGCCGATTGCTATGCGCGCGACAATCAGATCAGCGATGAGTGGCTGGTGCGCGACAATGGCGCGATCCTGCGCCAGATCGGGCGCGATCCGCAGGACTGGGCGCGCGCCGAGGTCGAGGCCGGGCGCGATCAGATGCCCTTCGTCCCGGCGCAGGACACGCCCGGCCCCTACAGCGGGCGCGGCAATGACAACCCCTGGGGCGCGGCCTATGGCGCGCTTCTTGAGCGGATCATGGCGGCGGAGTTTTCTGTGATCGGATCGGAGTGGGATCGGGCCTGTCATCTGGAATATGCCGGCGGGCTGACGGCCCATGGGCGCGAGGCGGCCGATGCCTTCTGGATAGGGCTCAGGTCCGCCTTCCCCTCGGCCCGCTTCGAGATCCACCATGTGATCGGCCGCGAGGATGAGAAGATGCCGCCGCGCGCCGCGCTGCGCTGGTCGCTGACCGGCAGGCACGACGGCTGGGGCGCCTTCGGGGCGCCAAGCGGCGCAGAGGTTTATGTGATGGGCATCAGCCATGCCGAGTTCGGGCCCGGCGGGCTTCGCCGGGAATGGGCGCTATATGACGAGGCGGCGATCTGGAAGCAGATCGTACTGCACAGGGGCTAGGCCGGCATGGCCCGCTTCTTCTTTGCCAAAATACTCAATCGCAACGGGGCCGCCTGGCCGGCCGGATGATGTCGGCGCGGCGGCGGAATTTGAAATGGGGGACGGGATGGTTCGGACAACGCATGTAGGAAGTTTGCCGCGGCGGCAGGATGTTGTGGATTTCATATTCGCGCGCGAGCGGGGCGAAGACTTTGATCCTGAGCGGTTCGACGAGGTCATGGCGGCTGCCTGTGCCGAAACGGTTGCGAAACAAAAGGCAGCAGGGATTGATATTGTTTCCGACGGGGAAACCTCCAAGATCAGCTATGCGACCTATGTCAAGGATCGCTATAGCGGGTTTGCCGGGGACAGCCCGCGCAATGCGCCGGCCGATCTAAAGCTCTTTCCATCGTTTCTGGAGCGGCTCAAGGATGACGGCGGCACGCCGACTTATGCCCGGCCGATGTGTGTGGGTGAGGTGCGCAGCAAGGGGCAGGGCGAGCTGGAGAAGGATATCGCCAACCTCAAATCGGCGATGGCGGCGCATGGGGCAGAGCGGGGGTTCATGAATGCCGCCTCACCGGGGGTGATCTCGCTCTTTCTGCAAAATGCCTTTTATCCCACGCGCGAGGCCTATCTGGCGGCGCTGGCCGATGCGATGCGCGAGGAATATCGCACCATCGTGGCGGCGGGGCTGGATCTGCAGCTGGACTGCCCGGACCTGGCGCTGTCGCGGCATATGCTGTTTGCCGATCTGACCGATGCGGAGTTTGTGAAGATCGCCGAAGCGCATGTCGAGGCGCTGAACCATGCGCTTGAGGGGATCGATCCGCAAAGGGTAAGGGTGCATATCTGCTGGGGCAATTACGAGGGGCCGCATGTCTGTGACATCGATATGGATCAGGTCTTTGGCACATTGATGAAGACGCAGGCCGGCGCGGTTCTGTTCGAAACCTCGAACCCGCGCCATGCCCATGAGTGGCGGGTGTTTCGCGACCGGCGGGCCGAGATCCCCGATGACAAGGTTCTGGTGCCGGGCGTTGTCGATACCACCACGAATTTCGTCGAGCATCCTGAACTGGTGGCCGAACGGATCATGAAATTTACCGATATTGTCGGCGCTGAGCGGGTGATCGCCGGCTCGGACTGCGGCTTTGGCACCTTTGCCGGCTTCGGGGCGGTGGATCCGGAGATCGCCTATGCCAAGCTGGCGGCGCTGGCCGAGGGCGCGCGGCTGGCCAGCGCACGGCTGAGCCGGTGAGCGCGATGGGCGAGTCGCTGGTCCTTGTGCCGGGGATGATGTGTGACGCGCGGCTTTACGGCCCGCAGATCGCGGCGTTCTCGGGGCGGCACACGCTGATCCTGCCCTCGCTCGCCGGGCAGGAGACGGTCGGCGAGATGGCCGCATCGGTTCTGGCGCAGGCGCCGGAGCGCTTTGCGCTTCTGGGCCTGTCGATGGGCGGGATCGTGGCGATGGAGATGATGCGGCTGGCGCCCGGGCGGGTAAGCCGGCTGTGTCTGATGGACACCAATGCGCTGGCCGAAACGCCGGCGGTGGCGGCGGCGCGCGAGCCGCAGATCGTGGGCGCCAAATCGGGGCGTCTGGCCGAGATCATGCGCGATGAGATGAAGCCCAATTATCTGGCGCCGGGGCTGGGGCGGCGGGCGGTTCTGGATCTGGTGATGGAGATGGCGCTGGGGCTGGGGCCGGAGGTTTTCGTGCGCCAGTCGCGCGCCTTGCAGAAACGGCCCGATCAGCAGCGGGTGCTGCGCGAGATCCGCGTGCCGACGCTGGTGGCCTGCGGCGCGCATGATGCGCTTTGCCCGCTGCGGCGTCATGAGCTGATGGCCGAGCTGATCCCCGGCGCGGTTCTGGAGGTGATTGACGGGGCGGGGCATCTGCCGGTGCTGGAGCAGCCCGAGCAGGTCAATGCGCTGTTGCGCGATTGGCTGGACTGGCCCGAGACGCTGCGCCGCAACCCGCAGGATCCCGCGGGCGGGGCCGGCGGGATCTGAGTATTTAGGCAAAGAAGAAGACGGGTTTGACGCGCCGGGCGGCGCGCGCTTTAGGGCATTTCGCGTTAAACCTGAATCACCTAACGCTGCCTGAAATAAAAGATTTCAACGCGTTAGGCGATGCTGAATGTCTCAAGTTAGATGCTGAATGTCTCAAGTTAAATGCGAAACGCTTTAGGCGATCAGATACCGCCCGATCCCATAGATATAGAGCGCCGCAAAGACGATATTGATGTATTTCAGCTGTGGTTCGGTCCTGAGCCAGCCGCAATAGATCCATATCAGGCAAAAGGGCAGACCAAAGAGCATCGCAGCAAGCTGCCAGCCCTGCACGATCGAGATTGTGCTTAGAAGGCCCAGCAGAAAGGCGACCCATTTCAGGCGTTGCTCATGACCGGCAAAAGTCGAAAGCCGCATTGTCGAAGTGTCCGGATAATCAGCGCCGTGAACCCGGCGATCTGATGAGTATTTTCTAGCAAATCAGCGCGGGTGACACAATATCCGCCGGCGTGATATTAAAAAGCCCCGCCGAAGCGGGGCCTTTTTTAACGGTGTTTTGGATCAGGCGATCAGAAGGAATAGCCGATCTTGACGCCAACGCCCACGGCATAGTTGCCGGTAAAATTGGCGCGTGCGGTGTTCGACGTCTGCGGCTGTGCATCGCCCAGTTTGGTATAGTTGATGCCGGTCGTGATCTTGGCGGTGCCGGTGTTGTAGATGGCGGCCAGAGACAGGCCAAGCTTGCCGTTCGACGGGGCCAGCGGCGAGACGAGCGGGTTGCCCTTG
>JASBSV010000127.1 GCA_030148745.1 Paracoccaceae bacterium | reverse complement strand
CTCGACCTCGACCTCATTGTCGTCCTTGACCTTCGTCACCTTGCCGATCAGCCCGCCCTGCGTGACGATCTGATCGCCGCGGCGCAAAGCCTCGACCATTTTCTTGTGATCCTTCAGCTTCTTTTGCTGCGGGCGGATCAGGAGGAAATACATGATCGCGAAAATCAGGATGAGCGGGATGAAGCTTCCGAAAGCTCCGGCCCCACCGGCCGCTTGCGCATATGCAGGAGTGACGAGCATTATTGTGTCCTTTTTGACAGGGCCGGAACCCCAATTCGATTTGCCGCGCACCCTATCGCCGCGACCGCGCAGGCGCAAGCGACGCAAAGCGCAATTCGTGACGGACCCGGCTGGCCCCCATCTGGGGTGTAAACGCCGCGCGCGCAAGGGTGACGCCTGCACAATAAGCGACAGGCTGGCCCGTTCGGCCGGTGGGCCTTGCCCGGGCTGCCGCCTCAAATCCCGACTGCGCCAGTGCCAGCCATAGTCTTGCGCCATTTTTGGCGGCTGTGGATTCCCGGCGCTCTTTCAAATCTTCATTAACTTCGCCCCCCCGAACGCACCATCAAATCACCGGACCGGACCGCGGTCCTGAGGTGCCGCCCAACTTTCCAATATGACCGCGCTCTTGGCGCTTCAGAGAATGCTCTGCCCCGTTGCGGCCCAGTCTTTCATGAAACCTTCAAGGCCCTTGTCCGTCAGAGGGTGTGAAATCATGGCCTCGATAAGCGCCGCAGGCATTGTTGCGGCATCGGCCCCGATCCCGGCGACCCGAGCCACATGATTGCGGGTTCGCAGCGATGCGGCAAGTATTTCGGTCTTTAGTTCAGGATAGTTGTCATAGACCCTGCGGATCTGTGAGATCAGTTCGATGCCATCAAGATTGATATCGTCAAGCCGGCCCACGAAGGGCGAAACGAAGGTCGCGCCGGCCTTAGCCGCAAGCAGCGCCTGAGCCACCGAAAAGCACAAAGTCACATTGGTCTTGTGCCCCTGATGCGTCAGTGCCCGGCAGGCGCGAAGCCCGTCAAATGTCAGTGGCAGTTTGATACAGATGTTGGCGGCAATATCGGCGATGACCGCGGCCTCTTTCATCATACCGTCGTAGTCGGGGCTTGCCACCTCGACCGAAACGGGGCCATCCACCATCGCACAGATTTCGCGCGCAACGTCCAGCACGTTTCGCCCGCTTTTCGCGATCAGGCTTGGGTTGGTGGTCACCCCGTCAATCAGCCCCGCCTCGGACAGGTGGCCAATGGCCTGAGTGTCGGCGGTATCGGCAAAAATCTTCATGATGTGCAAATCTCCTGTTGCGTCCCGGCGGTGGGGGCGTGTGGTTGGGCTCTGTCTGGCCCGGCGGCAGCCCCAACCCGAGGCTGCGGGGCGCGTGTGCCCCGGTTCGAAGCGGAGGCATACGGTGTTCGGCAGCCGGTGAAATCCGGTTACGTCAGGGGATCCCGGCGCCTTTGTGCCCTAAGACCCTGGTTTTCCAGCGCTTCATTGCGGCAGTGAAACCCACCCGCCATAGCGCCGCGAAACATGGGGACATGTTGCAGCCTACTGGCTCCCGGGCCTGCAATAGCTATCAATCGCCGCCTCGACCCCGTCACTCCAGATCAGTGTCAGCCATTCGGAAAACGCCTCAGCGAAACGCGAATTCTCGGCAAGACCGCCATAGAACTGGCGCTGTTCCAGCCATGCCTGAGGTCTGGCTTTTGCCGTTTGCGCCACGCTCACAAGTGCTGGCCACAAAGGATCGTTCGGTTCAATCTGGCTGCCGTCTTCGCGGCTTCCGGCGCACATCCGTGCCCAGAGCGCTTCGACCAGCGCGAGCCCTGAAACCGATCCGCCCGCTTTGAGGGCATCGCGCAGGATCGGCAAAAGAAAGCCGGGGTGGCGCGATGAGCCATCGAAGGCCACCCGTCGCGTGGTGTCGCGGATTGCCGGGTTTGCAAAGCGTGCGGCAATCAGTTCGACATAGGCGCTGGGGGTCATCTGGGGAACAGGTTTGACCAAAGGCGCGATCTCTTGCAGCTGAACCTTCAGGAACAGCGCCGAGATCTTTGGATGCGCCATGCAATCCGAAATGGTTTGGACCGAAAGAAGTTCACCGGCATTGGCCAGAACCTGATGGCCTGCATTCAGCATGCGGATCTTCATTTTCTCGTAGTCGTAGACAGCATCGGTAAAGGTGGCCCCCGCCTTGTCCCAGTCGGGGCGCCCGGCGCAGAAGTCATCCTCCAGCACCCACTGCCGAAAGCGTTCGTGGCTCACCGGCACGGGATCGTCGATGCCAAGCTCTCGCGCCAGGGCCACCTCGCCCGGACCTGTCGCAGGCACAATGCAATCGACCATCGAATTGGGAAAGCTCACCTTGGCGCTGATCCACTCCGCAAGTTCGGGGTCCGATGCCTGCGCGAGCGAGACGACAGTCTGGCGTGTGATCTGGCCGTTACCTTGCAGGTTGTCGCAGCTTTGCACGGTAAAGGGGCCATGGCCTGCCGCCCGGCGCAGCCTTAGCGCCGCGACGATTGCACCAAAGGCCGTACGCGGGCGCGCCGGATTGGCCGCGTCATGGACAATATCCGCATGCGCCGCGTCAAACCCGCCGGTTGCCGGATCTACATAATAGCCCCCTTCGGTAACTGTGAGCGAAACGATACGGATCGCCGGATCGGCCATCGCATCGATCAGCGCGCCATTGCCTTCCTGAACGGCCACATAATCGATCATCGACCCGACCACCTCGGCAGCGCGGCCAGCGGGATCAAGCTCGATCAATGTGGTCAGACAATCCTGCGCCAGCAGTTTTTCCCGCATCCCGATATCATACGGCCGCACCCCGCCGCCGATGATCGCCCAGTTATGCGCCAAGCCCTGCTGCATCAGCCGGTGCAGATACCATGCCTGATGAGCGCGGTGGAAATTTCCCAATCCGATATGCACGATCCCCGGCGTCAGCTTTGTGCGGTCATAGGTCGGGCGGGCTATGCCCTCCGGCAGATCCGGCAAGCTTGAGTTGGAAAGCTTTGTCATTGCTGCGCTCTGCATCCGATCATCCATCAACTCATCCATTGCCCGCCGTCGACGTTATAGGTCTGGGCGACGATGTATTCCGCCTCGGCGCTGGCAAGGAAAACCGCCATACCGGAGAGATCCTCGGCCCGGCCCATACGCCCAAAGGGCACTGCCGCGCTGACCTCACGTTTCTTCTGGCCCGGCGCCTTGCCCTCGTATTTGGCGAAAAAAGCATCGACACCGTCCCAGTGCTCCCCATCGACCACACCCGGGGCGATGGCGTTGACGTTGATGCCATGCCGGATCAGGTCGAGGCCCGCCGATTGCGTCAGGCTGATCACCGCCGCTTTGGTGGCGCAATAAACCGCTACCAGTGCCTCACCCCGCCGCCCGGCCTGGCTTGCCATATTGATGATCCGGCCCCTGATGCCGCGTTCGATCATGTGGCGCGCGACCGCTTGCAGCGTGAAGAGCGTGCCGCCGACATTGATGTCAAAGACGCGGGCATAGTCCTCGCGGGTGATTTCGACAATCGGGGCGGCGGTGAAAAGGGCCGCGTTATTGATCAGGATGTCGATCTGGCCCAGCCTCTCCACCGCCTCGCAAACGCCTGCCTCGATGCTCTCCTGCCGGGTTACGTCCATCTCGATTGCGATACAGGCCTCGCCCAGTTCGGCCGCGCTCGCGCGGGCCCGGGTAATATTGATATCCGCAATCGCCACTTGCGCGCCCTCGGCAATATAAGCGCGGGCGAACTCAAACCCGATGCCCCGCGCCGCGCCGGTGATGAGGGCGCATTTTCCGGTCAGCCGTTTCATTCGATCCTCAACCCGTTCGCGTCAAAGCGGTGGACTTGCGCGGGCCTCGGCGTCAGATGCACCCTTGCGCCGTAATCCAGCGCCATCTCACCGGCGGCGCGCACCGTGAGCGGTTCAGGCGCCGCGTCGGTCAGGACATGAAAGAAAGTGTCCGAGCCAAGGTGTTCGGACACGCCCACCGTGCCGGTCCAGATGCCTTCGGTTTTCGAAATGTCGATATGCTCGGGCCGGACGCCAATCGTGGCAGCGCCAAGTTTTTCCGCTTCGGGGCCATCGATCAGGTTCATCATCGGGCTGCCGATGAAACCCGCCACGAAAGTGTTCCTCGGGCGCAGGTAAAGCTCCAGCGGCGAGCCTACCTGCTCGATCATCCCGGAATTCAGTACGACGATCTTATCGGCCATGGTCATGGCTTCGACCTGATCATGGGTGACATAGATCATCGTGGTCTTCAGCCGCTTGTGCAATTCACTGATTTCCAGACGCATTCCGACGCGCAGCGCCGCATCGAGGTTCGAGAGCGGTTCGTCGAACAGGAACGCCGCAGGCTCGCGCACGATTGCCCGGCCGATCGCGACGCGCTGGCGCTGACCGCCGGAAAGCTGACCGGGACGCCGGTCGAGGTAATCGGTGAGGTTGAGCACTGCCGCGGCCTTGGCGATACGCTCTTCCTGATCTGCCTTGTCGAGCTTGGCCATGCGCAGCGGAAACGCGATGTTCTTGCGCACGCTCATATGCGGATAGAGCGCGTAACTCTGAAACACCATGGCAAGGCGCCGCTTGGCGGGCGCGACCTTTGTGGCATCCAGCCCGTCGATCAGAACCTGACCCGCCGATACATCTTCAAGCCCTGCGATGAGCCGCAAAAGAGTGGATTTGCCGCAACCCGACGGGCCGACGAAGACCACGAACTCACCATCTTCGATGGTAAGATCGAGCGGCGGGATCACCTCTGTGGCGCCAAACGATTTAGAGACCTGGTGAAGCTGAATCTGTCCCATGTCTTCTGCCCCTTATTTTACCGCGCCAAAGGTGAGGCCGCGGACGAGTTGTTTCTGGCTGAACCAGCCTAGGATGAGGATCGGCGCAATGGCCATGACACTGGCCGCGCTCAATTTCGCGTAGAATAGTCCCTCGGGACTGGAATAACTTGCAATGAACGCCGTAAGCGGGGCGGCGTTGGCCGCCGTCAGGTTCAGCGTCCAGAAAGCCTCGTTCCACGCAAGTATGACGTTGAGCAGCACGGTCGAGGCCATCCCCGGTATCGCCATCGGCGTCAGAACATAAAGGATTTCCTCGCGCAGAGACGCCCCATCCATCCGCGCGGCTTCCAGGATGTCGACCGGGATTTCCTTGAAATAGGTAAACAGCATCCAGATGATGATCGGCAGGTTTATCAGCATCAGCACGATCATGAGGCCGGTGCGCGTGTCCAGAAGCCCCAGTTGAATGAACATCAGATAGATCGGATAGAGCACACCGACCGCCGGCAGCATCTTCGTCGACAGCATCCACATCAGGATGTCCTTGGTCCGGCGGGATGGCACAAAGGCCATCGACCAGGCCGCCGGTACCGCGATGATGAGACCCAGGATGGTCGAGCCGAACGAGATCACCACCGAATTGAAGAAATGCATGGAATAGTTCGATCGCGCCTGAACGATACTGTAGTTCTCAAACGTCCATGGAGCAGTCAGAACTTCGATCGGCGTCCTGATCGCATCGCCTTCGGCCTTGAAGGACAGAATGACGATCCAGAGGATCGGAAAGAAGATCAGAAACCCAATCCCCCAGGCGACGACAGTATTGATGATCTTGCGGCGAGATGTGACTGCACGTGCCATTGGTCTATCTCCTCACGCGTCGAGATTCTTGCCGACGATGCGCATCAGGAAGATGGCGACAATGTTGGCTAGGATGATTGCATAGACGCCGCCCGCTGAGCCAAGCCCGACGTTCTGACTTTCCAGGACGCGCTGATAGATCAGGTAGGTCAGCGTCTTAGTGCCGAAGGCGCCGCCCGTGGTCACGAAGATCTCGGCGAAGATCGACAAAAGAAAAATCGTCTGGATCAGGATCACGATGGTGATCGCCCGCGCAAGATGGGGCAGCACGATATAGAAAAAGCGGGCCGGGGACGAGGCGCCGTCCATCTCGGCGGCTTCGAGTTGTTCGCTGTCGAGCGACTGGATCGCGGTCAGCAGGATGAGCGTCGCGAAGGGCAGCCACTCCCAGCTCACGATCAGAACGATCGACGGCAGGCTTGCCTGGCTCAACCATTCGACCGGGGTCGCCCCGAAAGCGCGCCACACATGGGCCAGAAAGCCGTTTACCGGGTCCATGAAGAGGTTCTTCCAGACAAGTGCGGAAACGGTCGGCATGACGAAGAAAGGGGCAATTACCAGGATGCGGACGACGCCCTGTCCCCACATCGGCTGATCAAGCAGAATGCCCAGAAGAATTCCGAGAGCGACCGTGATTACCAGAACACCGCCGACGATCAGGAGCGTCGTGACGACGCTCGGCCAGAACGAGCTTGAACTGATGAAGCGCGCGTAATTCGCGAACCCGACCCAGTCGAGCCCGCGGCCAATGGAATCGCCCCTGAGCGGCAGGAACTTCTTGAACGAGAAGAAAAGGGTCATCGAGAGCGGAACGAGCATCCAGACAAGAAGCACGAACACCGCCGGGGCCATCATTATTCTGGCTGCGGATCTTGAATGTGCTGTGGCCATTGGATTCACTCCTCCCGTTGACGGCAAGTCACCGTCACAGATTTCGGCATTCAATTTCAAGAAACTTCAAGAGTCGTGGACCGGAGGGCGGTTGCCGCCCTCCGGCTGGGAGTGACGCCTAGCGGTAGCCTGCGGCTTCCATTGCGTCGTTGGTCAGTGCCTGCGCCTTGGCAAGCGCCTCGTCGATCGACTGCTGCCCGGCGTAGGCGGCCGAGAACTGCTGGCTCACGTCAGTCGCAATTCCTGCGAATTCCGGGATCGCGACGAACTGAATGCCTACGTAGGGAACCGGATCCACAGTCGGCTTCAGCGGGTTGGCGAGGTTGATCGACTCAAGCGTCATCTTCGCAAACGGGATGTCCTTGTAGTTCGGATTCTCATAAAGCGAGGTCCGAGCACCCGGCGGGACGTTCGCCCAGCCTTCCTTGGAAGCGACGAGTTCGATATAGGCCTTGGACGTGGCCCATTCGATGAACTTCATCGCGGCATCCTGCTTCTGGGTTCCGGCAGGAACGGCAAGCGCCCAGGCCCAGAGCCAGTTGCTGTGCTTGTCGATGCCCTTTTTGTTGGGCGCGATGGCGAAACCGACTTTGTCGGCAACGGTGGAGTCCTTGGGGTTGGTCACAAAGGACGCCGCCACGGTCGCGTCGATCCACATGCCGCATTTGCCCTGCTGGAACAGCGACAGGTTCTCGTTAAAACCGTTCGTCGCATAGCCCGGAGGGCCCGACTCGTCCATCATGCCCTTGTAGAAGGTCAGGGTCTCGCGCCACGGCTTGGTGTCGAACTGGGCGTTCCATTTCATGTCGAACCAGCGCGCACCGAAGGAATTGGACATCGCCGTGATGAAGGCGCCGCCTTCACCCCAACCGGGCTTGCCACGCAGGCAGATGCCGTTGACCTCATTCGCGCGGTCGGTCATTGCAGCGGCGGCCTTGCGGATGAAATCCCAGTCGGGCTTTTCGGGCATCGTCAGACCGGCCTTCTTCATCAGGTCGGTGCGATACATGACCATGGAGCTTTCGCCATAGAACGGAGCGGCGTAAAGCGTGCCATCCGCCGAAAGGCCATTGCGCATCGCCGGCAGGATATCGTTGACGTCATAGCTCGCCGGAAGCTTGTCGAGCGGCACCAGCCAGCCGTTCTTGCCCCAGATCGGCGTTTCATACATGCCGATGGTCATGATGTCGAACTGGCCACCCTTGGTGGTGATGTCCGTGGTGACCCGCTGACGCAGGACGTTTTCTTCGAGCGTGACCCAGTTGACGTCGATTCCGGTCTGCTTGGTGAATTCGCTGGTATATCCCTGCATACGGATCATGTCGCCATTGTTCACGGTGGCGATGGTGATGGTTTCGGCAAAGGCGCCACCGGCCGCGAACAGCGATATCGCGGTGGCAACGCGGAGCGTTTTGTTGAGTTTCATAGATTTCCTCCCTTGGATGGATAGTTGATCCGCCGATAGGAAACACGATTCTCTTTACTCGCGTCAATAGTTTTTTTACGCGCGTTAACTTTTACCAGATTAAGCGGAGTTACGGATGATCAGCCCCGCCGGGAAAAGGGTTTCCTCGCGCTCCTTGAAGCGGCCACCGCGATCGATCAGACGAAACAGCGTCTCAACCGCGTGCTCCGAAACCGAAGCGTAATCGTGCCCGGCGGTCGTCAGCGACGGGCAGGTAAACCGCGAAAGCGGATGCCCGTCGTGCGACGCGACACGCAGATCACACCCATCAAAGCGCCCTACCCGTACGCCTTTTTCGTAACATGCCGAAAGAAAGCCAATCGCCAGCCGGTCGTTGCTGCACAGCACGCTTCGGGTCGGCAATGCGCGATCCGACAACAGTTTCAACCCGCCCTGTCGTCCGATTTCCTCAAACTCCCAGCCTGTGCCCTCTATCGGGATGACATGAGGCTCGAACTTGAGACGGCTCATCATGCTGAGATAGGCCTCACGCCTTTTGTTGGCATTTGGGTTCGCCGGGTGACGCATCTCGATAAAGCACGGCGGCTCGCCGCTGCGACTTAGATATTCCACGGTCTGCGAAACAAAGCTGTAATTGTCCGAGCCCACGAACGCCTCGCCCATTCCTTCAATGTTACTGTCAAACAGAACTGTCGGAACGTCGCGGCAGAACGCCTCGATCGCCGATTTGTCCGATTGGCGCCCGAGGGGGGCAAGCAAGACGCCGGCCGGCTTCATCGATCTCAGATTGTCCAGAATATCAATCTCGCGCGCCTGTTCACCATGCGAGCTGAACAGCGACGGCGAAAATCCCGCATCGATACAGCGCCGCTCTATGACGCGCACGATCTCGCCAAAAAACTGGTCCGCAAGATAGGGTACCACGATGCCGATATTCTTCGTCATCCGCCGGTTCTGGTTCATCGCGTAAATGTTCGGCCGGTAGTCGAAACTTTCCAACGCGGTCTCGATCTTTTGCCGTGTCGTCTTGCGCACGCTGTCCGGATCGTTGAAATATTTCGAAAGGGTTGGTCGGGAAATGCCACTGGCGGCGGCGAATTCCTCCATATTCTTGATCTTGGTTTGGCTCATGCCAAGATGTCCTTTCATTCGGTCCTGCCCGAAACGTGCCTGAGCGCGCCAAAATTCGGCAAGTTTTCGATTTCCTAATTCTACCGATTATTTGACGCGCGGCAACTTGCCAGAAATGGATATATCCGCGAATACTTTTCGGGCGCGCGTGAGATACTGAGACTCGAATGTCCACGGATGCTCAGGGCGCCACCTTCGTGCTCCCGGTATCACTGCCCCGGATACTTGCAGCATAGACACACTCGTATTTCAAAGACTTCCGTTTCGACATCTTTGATCTCCTCTTCATCGAAGACCTACCGACAACAAATCGTAGTTTACGTCAGTGTCCGAATTTCAGGGGGGTATGTGTGAACTGCCTTCCCGTGCAACGATTTGTTGATGTGCCGCAGACCCTGCTTCTATGTATTCGGTCTTTCTTCGAGGCCATTCGGCTTGCCTCTGACCAAGATGGGAAGTCGCGCGTTCTGTGTCTCATTAGCTCATCGGCACTCTGGGGCCATACTCCCCGTCAGACTGACAAGCCGCCGATCGGTCGTTGGTTCATCTTCTCTTGGCCCACAGATCCCTTTTCTTTCTGCTGCGCTTCCGCCCGATTACAGGCCACTCAGTGCATAGGGTCGATACCGCCCCCCTTCGTCAACACGGCCCAGGCGATACGCGCTATCTTATTGGCTATGGCAACCGCCGCGACGTTCACATGCGCTCGCGCCTTCAAGTTGTCTACCCAAACCGTTATTGGCAACGCCCTGTCCCGCACAAGATGCAGCACAGTTCGCGCTCCGTAAATGAAGAATTTGCGCAGGTAACAGCATAACGCCCGCACCCGGCGCATTGAACCCAGGACCGGCACCCAACTTTCGCCCGTGCCAGTGTTCGCTCCACTGTGACACGTGAAAAATCATGCGCAAATCTGACGGCCCTTCGAAACCCGCCCTGTTTGCCAGGTCTGAAAACATCGCAGAATCGATCAATCTGATGCATCCGCTCACGCAGGATTGTCCCGATCCCGATGTCGCCGTTTGCGAGATGCCGCCAGTAAAGGAAATGGAGCTCATCCCGGAAAAAGACCCCCTCAGCCTTGCAGCGCGCTCGTGTTGAGGATTTCAACCTTGTTCATCCGCTCGACGAAGGCCTTCCACCGGGCCTGCTTGACGGGGCCATTCTTCGGCTCGACATATGTGACATATGTATTCTGGATATCGATCACGAGAAGCGCAGTCTCGGACGGCACCAGTTCGATATCGTCTGGCTCCTCGGCGGTTTCGTGGCAGAAGGATCGGAACGCGATTTTCCAGCTCATCAGCATTCTCCTGGGGTCAGGATTCATTACCAAAACATCACCGGAATGATTTTCCGTAATCTCAAGCACCCAAGGCCAGCCCTTCAGGCATAATTACCCGGTCACATTGCCTGTGCATCATCAGGCCCGCCCGGCAACTTTAACAGCGCTGTCGCCCGGCGCCGTCATCAGCCGGATCTCATCCGCCGCGATATAGTCCCGCGTCATCGGCAGGGCCGTCACCTTTTTTGCAAGCTGAAGCTGAAACACAACAAGTCCACTGTGGCGAAATCCCGCCTCGCAGGACGCAAGATAGAATTCCCACATTCTGCAGAAGCGCTCATCATAAATGTTGACCACTTTGTCACGGTTGGCCATGAAGCGTTCGCGCCATGCCTTCAATGTCTCGGCATAGTGCAGCCGCAAAACTTCGACATCGGTGACAATCAGCCCGCTTTTCTCAATTTCAGGTACAATTTCCGACAAGGACGGGATATATCCGCCGGGAAAGATGTATTTGCGGATCCAGGGATGCGGCGCGGACGGTTCACCAACGCTGCCGATGGTATGGATCAGCGCAACCCCGTCATCGGCCAGAAGATCGGACAGTTTGGCAAAAAACTCGGGGTAATGCCCGGCGCCAACATGCTCGAACATACCGACCGAAACGATGCGATCATAGCGCCCGGTTTCTTGTCGGTAATCCTTCAGCAGGAACCTGGCCGAATTTGCGACCCCCTCTTGCTCGGCGCGCGTCTGGGCAAAATGTTGTTGTTCAACCGACAGCGTCACACCCGTGACATCCGCGCCAGCGGCCTTTGCCATCGACAGGCCCAGCCCGCCCCAGCCCGAGCCGATATCCAGCACTTTTAACCCGTTCTCCAACCGCAACTTGGCCGCGATGTGGCGCATCTTGCGCGCCTGCGCTTGTTCCAGGCTGTCGTGCGGGGTCTGATACAGGGCACAGGAATACTGGCGCTCGGCATCCAGAAACAGATCATAAAGATCATCCGACAGGTCGTAATGATGGGCCACGTTGCGTTGCGCGCGACCGACCGGATTGTACATCATGAAACGCCGACCCAGCCGACGCAGACCGTGCTGCGTCCGCCGCAGCCAGTTGCCGTGACCGAGCCCGATATTTGCAAGGCAGAGTGCCAGGAAGTCATAGATATCACCCTGCGTTATGACCAGCGTGCCATCCATATAGGCCTCGCCCAATGCCAGATCGGGATTAAGGGCAAGTCGGCGCAGGGTTTTCCAGTCCTGGATCTTGGCGGCGACCACCGGACCGCCGCTGCCAAAACTCAGGATGCGGCCATCGGGCAGTCGCAGGGTCATCGTGCCGTTGCGGATAATTCGCGCCATCGCGGTTTTCAGCACCGCTTCGGAAAACCAGCTGCGAAGACCAAGGAGCCGGGACCCCGACGGACTTGGCGAGGTTGTTGTCATTGCATAATCTCACATCTTGTAATTTTCGTCAGACGACCCGGGATTCAGGGGTCAAAGGCCATAGCCATAGCCCCACGCCGGAAGGCGGCCCAACTGAATGTCGACCTGTCCTTCACCCGCAACCTCTTCGGCGGCAAGGCGGATGGCGTTGGCCTCAAAATCGCTTTCGACGACACCGTAAATGCTGGCCACGCCGTCACGAACCAGCACATTGACCAAAGACACCTGAATGCCCGGAACATCGCTCAAAGCTTCAAGAATTCGGGCCCGCAACAGGCGGTCATCGGTGCTTGGCTCGGGGGAGGCCGGGGCCAGCGACAGACCCTGCAACAGGTTGCTTCGGCTAACGATGCCGACAAGCTTGCCGTCATGCAGAATCGGAATTCGTTTGATCCGGTGTTTTTCAAGCACCGCCGCCGCGCGACCAATAGCCATGTCGTCGGGAACGGTAATCACCTCGCGCGTCATCACATCTTGGGCCTGTCGACCGTGGGCTTTCACATAGTCAGCGGCGCCCGACACATTGCCGGCAAAAAGTTCAAGCCACCAGGAGCGGCGCGGCGTGTCAGCATCGGCGACCCGGCGCACCAGATCACCTTCACTGACCAACCCCACAAGGTCACCCGCCTTGTCCACTACCGGCACACCGCTGATATGGTACTTAAGAAACAGACGGGCAATTTCCTCTATCCCGGTTTCGGGTGTTACGGTGATGACTTTTTTCGTCATGATGTCTTTGATCAGCATGGCTTTTCCTTTCATCTCAGTTTTCGTTCCTGGATCACGGAGCCTCGGCAACCGGGTTTTCATGCTGACCATGCGTGCACCAGACACAATCGCAATCAACATGACTGCAGCTGGGGTCGGCAAGCGGTGCGCGATACCAGCGCCGCGCGAGCGGCAGCAGCAGGCGCTTGGGCAGCGAAAGCCGATAGGCCCGCTCAAGCAGTTGCCCGGCGTCACGTTTAGCCAATCGCCGCAAGGCAAGGCTCATGCCCGGCTCGCCCCCCAGATTATAGATAAACCGGTTGACGACGCCCGCGTACAGCCCCGGCGCAAGGTCACGCTGCCAGGCTGCGGCATAGTCGCTACCATCGATGATCGCGCGCGCCGCCAGAACCCCCGAGCGGATCGCATAACGCATGCCAAACCCCGCCAGAGCGTCCTGAAACCCGGCCTGCTCGCCAATCACCGGATGGCCTCCTTGCACGGCAGTCGCTGCCAGCCGAATGTTCCCGTATCCGCCAAAGGGGCGTGGGCTGCGCATCTGCAGGCCCGCGTGCCTGGTAAAGAATTCTTCAGTCGCGGCCAGGTATTTCGCCTGATCGCGAAACCCGGTGAACATGCAGCTTGCCACCGTTCCGCGCCCACCCTGAACCAGAAGATAAGCATAGCCACCCGGAGCAAGCCGATGCCCCAGCGCCAGCCATGCACCATCGGGCATGTCGGTATCAAACACATGGCCCACCGCGACAATCCCCGCCTGCCGAGGTCCGGTGGCGAGCACGCCTGCGCTGTCAAAGTCGCGGACGCGATCGTTAAAGCGCACTTCGGCACCGGCCGCGCGGGCCTGCTCCAGCAGCGCACGGTCGAGTGATCCTGCTTCCCTGCCTCGGCGCAGAAGATAGAACAGCGGGCGCTTTCCCCGCACCGGATATCGGCGCTCGGCGGGGTCGAAAACTGTTCCGCTATCAAAAGGATGGAACTCAAAATCAGTGGTGATGCCGGCGGCGCGCATCTCGACCAGAACATCTTTGGCGTGCGACCAGTTCTCTAATCCCTGAAAGTCATCGTGGAACCGAGTTCCGACATCGGAATGCCATTCGCGAACCGTCACCCGTCGCCCGGCCTGCGCCAGCACAATGGCGCAGGCCAGCCCCCCGGGGCCAGCCCCGACCACGGTGACGTCATTATGGTCGGTATAACCAGACATCTGTCGCTTTACCCACGTCTGTCGCGGGTATCGTCCGGATCGTCACGGACCTTACCGGAAATACCTTTCGGCGGGGTCTGGTCCTTGCTCTGGCCCTGATCGGGGTTGGGGTCACGTCCGTGATCATCTGAGCTGTGGCTGCGGCTGTGGTTGTGCCCGTGGCCACCGCGACGCCGTGATCGGTGACCGTGGCCACCGCCATACCCTCCACCACCATGGCTGCCCCCGAGGCCGCCAAACAAGCCACCTAGGTGGCCGCCACCAAATCCGCCGAACGACCCGCCTCCATGGCCTCCACCGTGGCCTCCTCCGCGACGACGTATCACCAGATAAATAAGAACCCCACCGATTAAGGCGACCAGCACCCAGTTGTCCAAAATCCATTGCATAACGCTTCCCTTTCGAAACACCGCTCACCCATGGCACCCGGCGCGCCACGCAAATTTGTGGCAATTGGTGAATAGACGCGGCGTTGGTGAAAGCATTACAAAACTCATGGAGTGCCGGCGGCGCGAGATACCAAATTGGCATCAGGAATGCCGCGAACGTCAGCCCAGCCTTAATTTAGCCAACTGTCCGACCTTGTCCGGATGGCAGGCCGCGACACCGGCCAGCGACAGGCAATCCACCAAAGATCACGACAGACGCCAGCCTAAGACCTGTTCGCAGTTCATATTCTCTTATTCTTCGCAATTATTTGCCTGAATAGTCCAACTCGGGTCGTTAGCGCCGGCCAGACGCCGGTTAGACGATTGCAACGTCCGTAACCGGTGTCATCTACAAGCGGCACCCCGCGCCGCATAAAACGCGCGACGCTTCTTCCTATATTGATACGCAAATTAAGTGTTACCGCATATTTTCTTTGGGTTGTCTGAGCAGCTTCTCTTTACCTTCTGTGGTATCTGCGATGAAACACATTGGGGCCACGGCCGGTCATTCGCCCGATCTTATACCGTGCTCGGCCGAATGGGCATGATGACCCTTGCCGCCACAGCACGAGGCTTCGGTCTTGTCATGATGGCCGCCCCCACAGCACCCTGTCGCGCCGTGTTCTTCTTCGCTGCAGCATCCGGCGTCATCCGCATGGGCGGTTTTCGTTTCTTCAGGCACAAGGAACATGCCGCATTTTGGGCAGTTGCCGGGCTCGTCGCTGCGGACCTCGGGGTGCATCGGACAGGTATAGACAGTACCAGTTACGTTATTATTGTTCGGGGACGTCGTCATTTCAGTATCTCCTTGAGATCTTTTTTGGTGTTACAAACGGTCGTTTTAGCGGGGTGATGCGCCCGCCTGTGGTGAGGAACCAGGGGCCGGCAACCAGTTTTCCCAGCACTTTCAGCCCTCCTTCTGATCCGTGCCGGTCACATCGGCTGTGTCATCGGGCTTTGGCTTTTTTTCCTTTTTTCCGTGTCCGCCATGCCCGCCGTGTCCGCCATGCCCGCCGTGGCCGTGGCCAAACAGGTGCATCGCGCCCATCCCGCCCAGCAGCAGAACCAGAAACCAGTTATCAATCAGCCATTGCATAAATCATTTGTCCTTTGTGTCAGTCGTGTGATGTATCGTCGCGAACGGCCCTTGGAACAGCATCTTGAACATCCCTGCGACCATCTTATCGCGGGCCATGCGTGCCGAGGCGATCTGATTGCCAACCGCGTCCAAAGTGGCCCGTTCCGCCGCGATTCCCGGATCACTGTCAGGCAGCGGCACGCGGCATTTCCGTAGGCTTTCAGCCTGCTCGCGCACCACCGCCATCCAGGGATTGTAACGCTCCGAGAACATCATCCGGGTCCAGCGCATCGGGTGCATTGCACGGATCACATCGGCGCTGGCGGGGGTCGTCCCCGCACGCAGCCACGGGCCGGCAAAGAGGTCATATGCGGTTTCGTTAATCTCGGACACCCGCGCAACCTTGGCCAGCGTTTCGGCGGGATGAGGCACCTTGATGTCAGCCACTTCGCGCGGCTCAAACCGTACCGAAAAAGCGGGTTTATGGCAGTCCGGATCGCCCGTCGGGTTGTCGATCTTCATCTCATACAGTCCCGGCGCCAGCGCGTCGATCTCGGACAGGCTTTCCAGAATGGCCCGGTGTTCCAACCGCGCCACCGAAGCCGAGACAAAAATCCCCAGATGGCCAGCATGGGGGTTGGTCAAATACACGATCCGCTGCCCTGCCGCCTTCAGCGCGGCAGTGTTTGCATAGACCTGCGGGATCCAGCCCAGTGCCTGCGCAGGCGGTGTGATGTCATCACCCCAGGAGGTGAAAATCACAATCGGGTTCCTGATCCGGGTCAGATCGGCGGTGCAATTATCGCAGATCCGCAATTCCCCCGTTTCCAGCTTGTTACCGATAAACAGGTTGCGGCTGATGGCCAGGATCTCTTCACGGCTAAGCATATAATAACCGTTCCACCAACGCTCGAACTCCAGAAATCTTTCACGTTCGGTATCGACGCGGGTGTAAAGGTCGGCGAATTTTGCCCAGAGAGATTTTTCCGGCTGCAGGTTTTCGAAATTCTGTGCCAACCAGGCCCCGTCAAAGCGCCCGTCGCCCAGATCGGCGGCCAGATGCGCAGCCCAGGACCCACCGATCAGCCCACCCAGCATCCGGATTGTCGAGGTGCCAGCCTCGCCCGACCAATACGACAGCGGGGAGCCGTTCAAAACCACCGGGCCGGACAACCCCTGACAATCCGCCGCCAGCAGCGTCACCGCCCAGCCGGCCTGACAGTTGCCATAAAGAATGGGCGGGGCATCGGGATGACGGTGCGAAACCTCGGCGACAAAGCGGCTCAGGGCGTGGTGCACATCGGCAAGCGTCTGGCCCGGCATCGGTTCGGGAAAGAACATCACAAAATAGACCGGGTGGCCCTCGCGCATCGCCATGCCGACCTCGCTGTCGCGCTTGAAGCCGCCGATCCCCGGCCCGTGTCCGGCGCGCGGATCGATCACGATCACTGGCGGTTTGGTCTCATCGACGCAATCGCCCCATAAATCCGCATCAATCTCGGTAATGCGCAGAAGGGCATAATTTGCCGGAGCGTCAAACTGGCGGGCGTCCAGGATGGTTTCATATTTGAAATCCAATAGCGGCGGCATACCCTGCCTCTCGTGCTCGATCATATTCCCCGCGCGCTGTCGCAGGGTGTCGACAAACAGCACCCAACGTTCGAACGCGTCCTGTGCATAGGGCACAGGTGCGGCAGAATCCGTCTTGCCATCAGCGGGCTCCACCAGATGCACCGCTTTGGGATATTTATGCGCTTTGACGCCTGCTTGTCGCACCGAGCGACGGCTGGCCAAAGGCGACGGTGTCATCTTGCAAACCTTTCAGAGAAAAAGTTGAAGATCGGCCCAAAAACTGCGGCGATATACCAGCCCCAGATCAGTGTCTCTACCAGCCCTGCAAAAAACCCCGTCACACTAAGCGCAGTGACGCCGGGCAACAGCGGCAGCCAGACCTGGAACATCCGATCCCACGAAAACAGCACCGCAAATATCGCACATAACGTGAATGAAACTGCCAGAAACGCAGCAAGGCTCCAACCGAGCGCGACAATCGGGATACGGGGCACAGAGGTGAGGCCAACGGTAGCGCCAGAATTGGGGTCAATATGCATGCCGGTCATGGTCATATCTCCTTGATGCGTGCCTGCGCAGCAATTCAGCGCTCGGGCGGCTATGTGGGCTAAGACGCTGTCCGCGCTCGCCCATTACAGAAAATTCGGAATTTCTTGCAATCGCCGCGAAACGGCCACGCTTTCAGGGTTTCACACAGGTGCAGCGACCCGGCGCGGACGGCCCCAGTGAGGACTCTCCAGAAGGTTGGATAAGCGCCAGACACAGCAAGACAACAACCTCGGCCCGCGCCAGATCAAGCATTGCGCGCGCCTCCTGCGGCGGAAGTCCCAGCGACACTGCCATGTCCGCAAAGGTTCGGCCATCAATGTCGACACCGGCAAACAGCTTTGCCGCAGAGCGTCCACAGCGCGCTTCAATCTGCGCCCCGCAGGCACAGCCGAACGGTTTGAGAATGTCGGCGAATTCATGCGCGCCGGCGATGGCTTCGGGCGAGGTGGGTGGTGTGGTGGATCTGTGATCGATCATCAGCCAGATAATCCTTGCGGGTCATCGGGTAGACGCCCTCCACAGCGGTGCATTACAGATACGACGTTAAGGGGCCTTAATACCGGGGCATTGCGACGATACCACGCCAGCCGGACCCGCCAATTATGCCGGTGGCGAAAGGTTCCGGTCGTTCCCGGCCCGATTTGAATTTTCCGAAATAGGTGGCTGGCAGGAACAATCGGTAAACCCGTGTTCACAGCAGCAGCCGCAATGCCGCAGCAACCTGTCGCGCAATACCGCACGCGCCCGGTGCAGCCGGACCGCCAGCGTGCCCGGCGTGATCCCAAGATCGCGCGCCACCTGCGCACGATCAGTTTCGTCGATATCAATACGGCGGATCAAATCGCTGTCGGCGGGCCTGAGTTGCGGGATAAGCCCGTCGATACATGCGCAGACATGGCTCATGGCTTCGGCTGCATCCGGCGTGGTAACAGGCTCGGCATTGCCGGATGCATAGGCATGACCCAGCCGGTCACGCCGACCTGCCTTGCGGTAATGGTCATTCAACGCCGAACGCAGAATGGCGTAAAGCCAGGCATCCAGGCGATCTGCCGCACGCAGCTGATCACGGCGCGCCAGCACGCGCAGGCAGAACTCCTGTAACACGTCCTCGGCGTCTGCCCGATTGTGAAGGCGCTTCATCAAGAAACCCAGAAACGCATCCCGCCCGTTCATCAGAGCCATCTCAGACGCGCATTTCGAAGAGATGTCGCTTTGGCTGGTCGCACCGGCTTGGTTCATTGGTCGCGATCTCCATAAATCGGATCTTATAAGCGCTATCGCGCGGCACAGAGTTAAACAGGGGTTTTGTTTTCACCAGCAGCGCGTCGGTCGCAATGACCTAAATCAAGCTATGCAATAGGATGCCGCGCTGGCCGCTTCTGATCAAGAAATTTAAATTTTCTCAACCCCGTTGACCTTCCATCCGCTGGAATCGCTATATCGAAACTATCTATGGCTGGACTTTGGGCCGGATATCAGCCGCTGAGATGCGGAACATATACACGCCGCTCTTGCAAAAAACGTCAATCGTTTGAGCAAGAAGTCACCAAATTGGTTGCGTTACCCGACATTCATAATGCTGGCGTCTATGTCCGGTGCCATGGCTTGCTTTGCCATACGACAGCAGCAATAGGGACGGTTCCGCATGGTACTGCCGTATGGCCGCTTGTCAGCCTATGAGCCCATCCGCCGACGTGGCGCGAGCACAACACCCAGAGCGGCTGGTGTTTATATGCGTCTGCACACATCTTGAAAGGATCCCGCTTGGCCAAAAGACCGAAGGGCCGGTCGGGGCAGAGATCGCGCAGAAATCAGGGCAAACGGGGGGAAAGCCGGTTGCGGCCACCGATAAGCATTCCCACGTGTGAAACCGGGACACGTTTGGTCGCACTGCGACGTTATGCAGGCGCCCTGCTCGTCTCAAGTCAGATTCTTCCGACAATACCTATCCGCGCATTGGCCCTCGCCGGTCAGGCGGTCGCGAGAATTGTCAGCCCAAGTACCACTACCCCGCCGCCAAGCCCCAGCTTGACCCGGTCGCGATGATGCAGGTTCCACCGGGCCAAGCGGTTTAACCCGCGCCGCGAGGATGCCAACAGCAGGATCGCCGCAAGCGGCAGAATGAACATCACGTTATAGATAAGCAGATAACTGTAGCTGAGTACAAAATTGTCCTGCAGGGCCAAGAGGCTGATAATCGCAATATAGACCGCTCCGCTGCACGGCACCGTGCACAGACTGATCAGGGCGCCAAGCCCGAACATTGTCAGCGTCGAAGCCGCCGCGTCAACGCCGCGCACCCGCCCGGCGATCCTGCGCGGCGCTGCCAGATTTGGACCGAAACCGGGAAGGAAATAATCCTTGAGCATCCACAATCCCAGCAGGATCGACAGCAGCGCGCCCAGACGGGCACCCAGATGGTTTTGCGCCAGTATCGTTGAGACCTGCATCAACCCGGTGCCAAGCAACAGATATGTCAGAAAAATCGCGGCGATAAACGCCCCGCCATTGAAAAGCATCCTGCGCCGGGTCACCGCCATGGCATCCGCCCCCGATCCACCCATTGTGGCCATAAGCGCGGTGATAAACAGCAGCAGCAGCGTGAAGGCACAAGGATTTATGCCGTCAAAAACACCTGCGAAGATGATTGTCGGCAGCGTGATCTGAGGCCGCGAGATTGCGCCGGGAATTGTCGACATCAGGCCACTCGGGCTTTGCAGCCAGCCGGCCGTCATGCCGACCGACAGCGCTGCCACAGCGGCCAGCAGAAAAACGACCAGCGCGGATCTTAGCGTCATCAGGGATTAGGCCTCTACAACAAGTTTGCCGTGCATATAGGGATTTGCGCTGCCGCCGCAGCAGATGCCGCAGTAGAAGTCATAGGTGCCGGGAGCATCGACTGTAAAACTAACCTCCGACGTCTGTAGCGGAGGGACCTTGAAATCGATTCCCAGATCATCGATGGCAAACTGATGCCATCCGCCGCCATCCTTATGCAGTGAATTATCCTTATTGATCAGTTGGAGGCTGATCTTCTGCCCGACGCGGGCGGAAATCACGTTGGGGGAAAAGCCGCTCATTGAGATAGCGATCTGGCTGGTACCTTCAGCGCTGGTCAAGGAGCTCTGGCGTACCGCCGGCCATAGGAAATAACCCGCCGCGCCTATCGTTCCAGCGGCGATTAAACCGAAAGCCAATATGCTGCGGCGGGTCGGCTTTGCGGGCGTGTCAGCGGCGATCTGATCTTTGGTGTTTTTCGGCGGTTTATCGGTCATTGTAAGTGTTTCCTGACACTGACGCGCGGGAAGCGCAGATTGGTCCAAAGCGGCGATTGGAGGGCGGAGCATCTAGGCCCGTGGTATTGTCTGGCGGGATCCGTATGATCAATTGCGCGGCACAAACCTGCCTGGATACAACATGCCAATGGCAGCCGTAGCAATTAAGCCAATGATTTTCATAATGTCCCTCTGGCCTGTCAAAAACATCGGGCACCATGGTCCGCCCAATTGTATATGACGTCAGCCGCGGCGCGGCATTACACGGTTTCTGCCCTTGAGGTGAAATTCGGTCAGAGGCGGCGTATTGGGCGGCGTGCCGAGCGCCGCCAGCAAAGCGATGCCTCCGCACAACAGCCACAAGGATTGCGTTTGTTTTTTCATCTGCACTAGGCGCTAGTTCATCCGGGTGCCGCGCATTTTTGTCACGACGGTTCATGTGCCCCCTTGGGGCACTTCACCGTTACCGAAACCCATTACACGACAGGCAAGCTATACAATTTCAAGGTTTTGCGCGGGACTTAGAGAGATGCGGCACCAAGCGGGCAACGGCATCCTTCTGCGCACGCACCATTGCTATACCTCCCGCAACCGCGCGTCTCTTACTTGCAAATTCGAGCGTGCCGATCGGAGGGTCGAATTTCGGTTGAAGTACCAGATCCGCCTGTAAAAATCGCAGCGTGGCGTGTTCATTCTGGCAGATTTCCAGCCCCCGAAGCATCGCCTGAATGCCGTTCGTGGGAACGGCACCGTAAAGGTTGCGCGATGCGTCGATGGCGATTACCGGGCCGTCCACGAGCCGCCGGGCCAGATCGATCGGAGCGATATCCGAATATCCGCCGTCCGCGAGCACCCGCTCGTCGACCCGCGCGGGTGGCAGAATGCCCGCGAGTGCCGAACTGGCATAGACCCGCTCCCACGCCGGGCCTTCGCAGAAAGCGACCCGGCTGCCATTCTCCAGATCGGTGGCCGTGACGCAGATCGGAATACGGCCCGCCTCAAGCCCCTTGTTGAGGGTCAGGCGGTGCAGGATGTCCATTCCCCAGTCGTAGGTAGCCTCGCCGATTCCCCAGCCGTACCAGCTGCTGGAGACAATTTTCTCGGCCCGGTAGAGGCTTTGCAGCCGCTTGGTGACCCCCGGGGTCGAGAAATCTGGCAAGGTGGGAAAACCCGAGACATCCATGTCGACAAGTGCTGCATACCAGTCCGGGTTCAGTGCGTAGGTCGAGCCCACCACCGCCCCCATGGACACCCCCACAATCGCCGCGGGCGGGAAACCGAGGTGTTCCAGCGCCCAAAGCGCGCCGACATGAACGAACCCCCGCGCGCCACCGCCCGAGAGCACCAGCGCGTAACCGGGCACGGAACCGCGCCGGGCGATTGAGGGGGCTTCCCCATGCGCATGCGGTGTCATCTGGGCCATGTCGTCCTCCCTCAGGTCTTGGAGGTTCTGAGCCTGAGCGCGCCGCCGTGGCCGTGGTGTTCATGACCCCCTGCAACTTCCGGAACGAGGAACATGCCGCATTGCGGGCACTTGCCCGGCCCCTTCTGCCGCACCTCTGGATGCATCGGGCAGGTATAGATTCCGGTGCTCGGGTCTTCGGAGGTATGTACGTGTTTTGCCATCGGTATATCCTTCATGCACCACGCTTTATGTGATGGCGAAAGCTTCGCCCCATCGGGAATTTTAGTTTGTGCCGCAGCGACATTTGCCGCCATTCCAAAAAGTGAAAGCGCAGCTTACAATGATTTTGTGCGCTAATTGTTTTTGCCTCGGCCGCCATCCTCTGCATGGCTTTCGCCGCAGCGGGTCGCGCGGCGTCTTACCACCCTATCGGCATTGGAACTGAACAAGGCGTCCACTGTAATCTCCATCGCTTGGCAGTCTAGGCGCTGACTCTTGGTTGACGCTTCAGACCAACGAACATTACAGAACGTAGCGCCTGCCGAACCGGCGAACGTCAGCGCAGTAAGGCCAAAATAGAGTTTCAGATCAACCGATCAGAAAAAACGCTCGACGGAAAGCTGCAGGTAATCGTCCGACCGGATCGGGGCGCTCGGATCCGTCGGCGAGGACCCGGTAAAGAACCGCCCTTCAACCGACAATCGCCAGTTGTCGCCAAGCCGCCGCTGCCCCTCGACAAGGTACACACGAGAGTCATTACGGGTGTCGATCAGTGCACCACCCATGAGGCTGGTAGCGCTGACATCATTAAGCGCGAGACGCCCCCCGAGGAAGAGATCGTTGTCGTAGATCGTCGCAGGGGCCAGCGCGGGATTGCGGCCGTCGCGGCTGTACTCCACGATCAGCCCCAGATCGACGCCAGAGCCGCCGACACCGTAGAGCGTTCGTTCAAAGCCGCCGGTGACAGCCCAAAAGGCCGGCCCCTGCCCGGTTCGCCGGATTGCCTCCAGCTTCCACAGCCAGTCTCCGGCGGTGTATTGCAACTCCAGCCCCGCCTGCCCGATCAGGTCATAATGCGGGGTCAGACCGCCGGGCACGGGCAATAGGCGCGGCTCACGGCTTTTGCCGTTGAAATAGGACAACGCCAGATCGACATCGCCAAAGGTCTGCGACCAGCGGACGGCGAAATCGACGCGAGACGGGCCGGCACCGGGATCGTAGGTCGGCGACAAGATCGGCACCGGGCCACCGAGGCGGGCCGGGAAGGCCGGCAGTTCGAGCGGGCGGAACCAGGGCAGCGCATAGAGGTCGAGCGTTCCGTAGTCGCCGCTGAAAGACAGCGCCACCATCGGCTGGCCCAGCTTGTCCTCTCCGTCGATGTCCTCCAGCCCGTCGGTCTGGTTCACGATGTCAACAAGGTGGCGCGATTCCGTCACGCCCCAGAACACCTTGTCGATCCCGGCAGTCAGGCTCCAGCCGTCGCCCCGGTGCAGCCAGTAGGCCTCTCGCAGATCGACGTGGCCGCGACCGTCCCCGGCGTCGGCAAGCCGCAGGAACGGCGCAAACACCAGCCGGTCGTGGCCACCGGGCAGGTCGTGCGCGAGGCGCAAGTTGGCACTGAGGGATCCATAGAACCTGTCATCCGGCTGGCCGGGAAAGGCCGGGGCCCACGGAAAGGCGCGCAGTTCCAGCGCGACCGATCCGCTCAGATCGGTTTGCGCGGCGACGGGGCCGGATGCGGCCAGCGTGAGGGCCAGGAAAGCGGCGAGCTTCATTGGATGTCCCTCAGCCTGCCGGGATCGAAATCGGCATCCGATAGCCCGGTCCCGAAGCTATAATCGGAATAGGTCAGCACCGTACTTTTGCCGGTCTTGAGATTTTCCATCAGGAGCCGCGCCGGCCGCCAGTAGCGCCCGGCATAGACGCGGTAGCCCGAAAGGCTGAGCACCTTCATTTGGCGCCCCTTGCGGTCCATGTATTCGATCCGCTGCACGCGGTATTCTTTACTACCAAAAAACGTCACCAGTGCGGAGTAGCCCGAATTGGCATAGGCCGGGCGTCGCTCCACGACATAGCAGGTAAGACCGCCGCAGGGCTTGTCGCCGAGATAGCGATAAGTGAACTTGCCGATCTCCTGCGCGGCAATGTCCTCATAAGCGAATTCGCTGCCAAAGAAGGCGCCGGTCTTGTTCGACGACGAGATCCGTTTCACCCGTTTCAGCGACGGCAGATAGAGCCAGAGGTTGTCGTCGCGGCCGGCCACGGCATGGGCCAGGAAGATTGTCCCCTTCATGTCGGGCGGCGTGTCGAAGATCGTCAGGGTCTTGTCCCCGGCATTGCCGGGCTTTTCCAGCATCCACATGCGCAGGCTGCGTTCCCGTGTCTGACCACGCCGATCCTTGAGCAGCATCACCGCCTTGACGGTACTGTCGCGCCAGCCGGCGTCGCGGCGTTCGGCCTCCTGTGCGATGGCAAGCCCGCGTGCCTCGGCGTCCGAGGCGGCCCGGGCGGGATCGGCCAGCGGCGCCAGAGCCGTGGCCAGCAGGAGTGCAGCCAATGGGAATAGACGTCTCATGTCGGGCTCCTTTCCGCCGCCGTGGCAAGGGCACCCCCGGCGGCATAGCTTTGCGGGTCCGCCACGAAACGCTCACGGCAGCGCTCTGAACAAAAGTGATAGCGCCGGCCATCATGCTCGGCGAAGATCGTCGACAGCCCCCCGTCCACCAGCATGTTGCAGACCGGGTCGCGGGCCAGCTTGCGGGGCTCGGCCTTGCGATCCCGCAGCGTCCCGTCCTCCAGCCACAGCACCCGGTCCGCGACCTCTTCGATGCGCTGGTCATGGGTGACGATCAGCACCGCGCAATCCTGGTCGCGGGCCACGTCGTGCAGCACCATCATCACCTCCTGGCCCGAGTGGCTGTCGAGGTTGCCCGTGGGTTCGTCGGCGATGATCAGCTTAGGCTCGTTAATCAGCGCACGGGCGATGGCAGTGCGCTGCTTTTCGCCGCCAGACAATGTGCCGGGCATCGCATGTGCCCGCGCGGACAGACCGAGCCGGTCCAGCAACGCATCCGCCCGCGCCCCGGCGGCGCGGGCGCCGCCGGGGGCCAGATGGGCGGGAAACAACACATTGTCCCGCGCGCTGAGCGCCTCCAGCAGGTTGAAGGACTGGAACACAAAGCCGATGGTCCGAGCCCGGAGCATAGAGAGCGCTGTCTCACCCAGGGTGGCGATTTCCTGACCTGCGATCTTCACGCTTCCCAAATCGGGTTGCAGGAGTGCGCCGAGGATCGACACAAGCGTGGTCTTGCCCGACCCCGATGGCCCGGTGATCGTCACCAGTTCGCCCGCCGCGAGATCGAGGGAGACACCATCCACGGCGCGGACCCGGGTATGGCCCGACCCGAAGGTCTTGACCACGTCGCGGGCGGAAAGGATAGGTTGGGTCATGGCGGGCCTCATTGCTGAAATGCGGTAACAGGATCGACGGATACGATCCGGCGGACGGGGATGACAGCGGCGACGAGCGAGACGGCGAGCGCAGTCGCGCCAACCCGCATAACCGCATCCGCCGTGATTGCCAGGCTGATCTTGGGTGCCAAGACGGCGGTGAGCGGCATCGCGGCGGCCATCAGAGCCAGCGACAGTATGAATGCCAAACCGCCGATAATCAGCGCCTGTGCACACATCGCGGCATAGATCGAACGGTTGTGCACGCCCAGTGCCTTCATCACCGCCAGTTCCCTTTCGCGCTCGGTGACGTGGGAATAGACCACGAAGCCGGTCAGCAGCACCGCCAGAGCGCCACCGATCAGGGTCATGATCCAGATAATGTTAAGCCCCATCTGCACCGCGATTGAATAATCATGCGCGACGAAAACCGCGCGCGGCAGTGCGTTGACATTCTCGACCTGTGCCTTGATGCGGTCGGCCAGCGCCTGTGGATCGACACCGGGCTTTGCGTCGACCAGGATATAGCTGACCGCCCCCAGTGAATTCATCAGGTCGGCAAGATCGCCGAAACTGACGAAGCTGATCGAGTTGGCCATCGAAAAAGTGTCGCGCGAGAATCCGTCGACGCGGAAGTCCCGCCCGCCGATACGCACCGTGTCGCCCAGTTTCAGGCCGGCATCGCTGGCAAATATTTCGGGCACCACCGCTCCGCCGGGCGAGGGGTGCGCCGCGCCCGCGGCCATTTGCCAGGGGCCCACCCGCGGGTCGTTCGCCTCGACACCAACGACGTAGGAAAACCAGTTGCGCCCGCCCGCCTCGATCGTCGTGTTCATGTAAAGGATCGGGGTTGCCTTGGCGACACCTTCGACCTCGGCCACGGCATCGACTTTCCAGTCAGACACAAAGCTGGTGGTCATATGCATATTTCCCACGCCCTTCTGCATAACCCAGACGTCGGCGTCCGTCTTGTCGATCAGGGCCACTATCTGCACGGATTCGCCGGCAAAGACGCCTTCAAAAAATAGTACCAGCAGGAAGGCGCCGGCCACCGCCGCAACGCTGGCCACAAGCTGTTGCGGGGCAAGCAGGAGTTCGCGGAGGGTCCAGTTCAGCATGGCTTTATCCCCTGAATGCGGTTGCCGGATCAAGCCGCATCAGCGCCCTGAGCGGCACCAGCGCCCCGGCAACCGCCATTATGACGGCGACGCCGGCGGTACGAAACAGAGCCTCGGGTTCGGTTATGGGTAGCAGATAGACCGGGTCGAGACGCTCGATCAGCCGACCGAGGCCCGCGGCGATCAGAACCCCCAACGGAATTGCCATCGCCGTTAGCATAAGCGCCTCGCCCAGGATGGCACCAATCAGGTGCCGTGTGGTAAACCCAAGGGCGCGCAGCACGCCCAGTACCCTTTGGCGCGCGCGCACCGCTGCAAACATGAACAACCCGATCGCCAGCGCACCGGCGGTATAGCTGAGCCCCAGAAGCACGTTCAGTATCGGCGCGAACAACTCCCGCCCGAGGTTTTCGTCGTTGCGCGCCAGATCGGCGGGCAGCCGGGCGCTGACATCCGGCACCGCCGCCTCGATCCGCGCGGCCAGCGTCGCGGGGGCGAGCCCGGGCGCGGCATCGACGAAAAGGAAACTGAGGAGCGGGAAGGCGGCAATGTCGCTCCCGACATCGGAGTTGAAATAGAAGTCGATCAGCGTGTCGAAGGTGATGAAGGCAAAAGGCGTCATGATTGCCGCTTCTCCCTTTGTCACACCCGAAACCGTGAAGTCATAGGCTGACAACGTGAATGTGTCGCCGGGTGCCAGGCCAAAACGTTGAGCGATCGACTGATCGATGGCAATCGCGCCGTCGCTTTGGGGCAGCTGGCCCACAGCCAGGCGTCGCGGCCCGCCGGTATCGTCGTAGACGAAGACAATGATCGGCATCCGCCGCTCTCCCCGCACATATACCAGCGAAAGCACCGCCAACGGGTGCGTCGCCACCACTCCGGCCAAGGCCTCGACCTCGGTGCGAACCTGCTGGCGCAGGATGGAGCGTGTGGCCACGAAGTTATGCACCCCCTTCTGAGCCAGTACTACGTCGCTGCCACGGCTCAGGACGGCACGGCGAAGCTGCTGGTAAGTGCCCGTCATGAACCCTTCGAGCACCAGGATCTCGGCCAGGATGGCCGCAATCGCCAGCACAATCAGCAATGTCCGGCCAGGTCGGTGCAGAAGGTTTCGCAGGGCCAGGGTAAGCATCGGAGGGTCCTCAGATTTCGTATCCTCAAGAAGGCATGCGGCCGGTGTTGATGTTAATGTCAACGTCACGACAACCGAGAATGAATTCCGCCGCGAGCCGCAATCCGTTTTCACCGAAGTCGCTGTCTGCAACCACCCAAAGCGAAACCTGCCCGTTTTCGACGCGCAAATTGACAAGATTGACGATCGCTCCGGAAACCTTCGCCAAGACCGCCTGCACCGCGCGTCGTAACTCTTCGTCAGTCGCACTGGATTGCGAAAGAGCATCGGCGTTCATATGTGCGAGCGAGTGCAGCAGGTTGCCGCGTGACACAATGCCGACGATCTGACCATCACGCACCACGAAAAGCCACCTGATCCGGTGTCTCTCGAACATCTGGGCGTTCTCTCCCACCGCTGTGTCCTCGGGAGCGAGAATAACGTTGCGGGCAATTATGTCCGATACACGGCGAGTGAGTTTTTTCACGAAATTGTCCCCGCCGTTTCTGGGGTCCGCAAACTGTTCAAGCCGCCAGCTGCGCCGGGCTGTGCTGCGCTCCCATAAGCTCCGCGCCAGGCCGGGGCACGATCTGCGGTCCGAAATCGGCCGCGCGCGCATCGCCGCGACGACGACCAGGCCAAGCGCACCAGCCGGGATTATGTAGACGGCGACACCCAAAAACGACAGGTTTTCAGCCGTGCGCAGGTCAACCGCTTCGGCCACACCAAGCACCACGGTGGCAGTGCTAACGCCCGATCCGGCGGGAATTGTCGTGATCCAAAGAATTTCGGCCAGACTAACTACAACTCCGGCCACCGGACCCGTCCACATCATGTTCTGCTTTCGCTTCAACATCACGACAGTTGAATTGGTGCCTCGCATAGAATGACATCTTCCGACGCCATTGGTGATTGCGTTGTCATGCACCGATGATCAGATTCAGGTCTTTGCCCAGGGTGTAGGTCGGAATGTCAAGATTCCGAGGGGCCGGACCCTTTCGAATACGCCCAGACGTATCATAATGCGACCCGTGGCAGGGGCAGAACCAGCCATCAAAATCGCCCAGCGGATCGCCAGCGGCCTGCCCCAGCGGGACACAGCCCAGATGCGTGCAGATGCCGATCACGATCAGCCACTCGCCCGCCGGGTCGGCCGTCCGGTTCTGATCGAGCGCTGGCTTCGGCTGCTTGTGGTTTGGATCCTCCCAGACATAGTCAATCGGGTCGACCAGATCGGCCAAAGGCGTGGCACGCGCCTTGTTAATCGCTGCCTGGGCACGGCGCCAAATGAAGACCGGCTTGCCCTGCCACTTGACGGTGATCCGCTGACCTCTCGCCATGCCCGAAAGATCGGCGCGTACGGTTGATAGGCTGCGCACGTCGGCCGACGGGTTCATCGAGTTGATCAGCGGCCATACAGCTGCCCCGGTCGCAACCGCGCCGGTTCCCGCCGTGGCGTAGTACAGAAAGTCCCGGCGGGTCTCACCACCCGCTTCAGTGCCGGACGTTCCAGTAGTATCCGTATCGGACATTTTTCATGCTCCGGTTTGATGACCACGACAACAACCGTGATCGTTTTCCTTATTGCCGTAGCGATCAGATCGTTCACTACAGCGGCCACCAGGCTCGCGCGCGCCAATCATCTCAGGATGCGCACCGCCGCGGCGCTTGGGTGCGTCGGACGGTTTTGCCGACGCGCCAAAAACGGGCATGATTTCTTGGTCCGGGAGATCCCCGCGCAATGCAGAAAATCGTTCCATGATTTTTTCCTCCATACCGGCAGTCGAACCAACGTGGAAATCGGCAATCGTGTCATTTTATACAGAGAGGACGCTCGCCGGATCGGATCATTACAATCTGACAGGTACTCACCGGGAAAGATGGAAGCCTGGCCCGATGGCGACAACTCTGTTTCATTGTGCCCATCTTTCTATGTGGTTGAAAAAAAGGTTTTATTGATCCGGATGCGATCT
>JASBSV010000126.1 GCA_030148745.1 Paracoccaceae bacterium | reverse complement strand
TTCGCGCGAGGAACCGCAGCCGAAATTTTCACCCGCGATCAGAATCTGCGCGTTGCGCCAGGCCGGTTTGTTCAGCACGAAATCGGGGATTTCGTTGCCCTTGTCGTCATAGCGCATCTCGTCGAACAGGTTGACGCCCAGACCCGTGCGCTTGATCGTTTTCAGAAACTGCTTCGGTATGATCATGTCGGTGTCGATGTTGATCAGCGGCAAAGGCGCCGCAATTCCGGTCAGCTTGTCAAACTTTTCCATTCTTCGCCTTTCGCGCCCGGGCGGGCCAATGATGTTGCTCATTCTGCGCCGGGTATAGGCGATGCGGCGGCAGAGTTAAAGATTGAGCGCTGCCTCAAGACCACGAATTTTGCGGCGCGGCGCGCCCACTTCCAGCGCCCGGTCAAGCGCGATGCGCGCAACCGAGGGAAACTTGGCGGCGGTCTCGGTGGCCATGGTCATCCAGTAGATCGCGCTGTTGCGCCTTCCCGACCGCGCGGTGTTGCGCAATTCGGCCAGATCAGGCCCGGCATCGAACAGCCCGTCCAGAAGCCGGCCCAGCGCGCCGCTTTCGTGCAAGAACCGCAGCATCTGATGCGAGGCAAAGGGCATCGGCATCAGCGACCAACTGGCGTCGGTTTCGAACATCTCGACCTGCCTGCGATCCATCGACAGATTGTCATAGACCACGATCTTTTCAGCATCACGCGACACCAGCGGCCCGGTGGAATAGATGAAATCGCCGATCTTGCGTGCCGCCCGCGCCCAGCGGGTCTCGAACGCGACAACGCTCCGGTCGATCGAAAACTGCGGCGCAATTGCCAGCACCCGATGTGCATTCAGAGCCCCAGAACAGATCAGCGCACCATAGGCCCCCATGCTGGCGCCATAGGTCACCACCTTTGCCTCGGCGCCGGTAAAGTCGCGGATCTTGCGCATGATCTCGAAAATCTCGCGGGTCTGGAACCAGTTGGATTCGCGGCTCCGGATATAGATCGCAGGCATCTCTTTGCGGGTGAAATACGAACGGCCAAAGCCGGGTTCATAAAGCCCGTCACCGACAATCGCATAAGGGAAGGTCACCACATAGGCGCTCTGCGCGCCCTGCGGCCCCTCGTACCAGCAATCGTAATCGGCCGAGGAATGGATCACCTGCCGCAGCGGGGCCCGCGCCCCGGGGGCGCTTTGCTGCTGATGGGCGTCAAGTGCGTCGCTGAAACGCCGTCCCAACCGGCTGAGCCCGCGCAGGTCGTAATGCAGCCTGTCGCGCTGCCTGGACAGGCCCTCGCAACTGATCATATGGCAGTTTTCGATCCCCGGCTGCGCCAGACCATCCAGCACCTGATCAAGATGCGCAAAAGCCTCGCGCGGGGGGTTCACTGCTGCTGCGAGCACCGGAAGCTCGGGCGTGGCGAGACGCGCGCGCAGCCGCTCGACAAAGACCTTGAACGAGGCGGCGTATTCACCGGCGGCCTCGGCCTCAAAGGCGTCCGCCTCGCCCTGCACCCACAAAAAACCGGCCAGCCGCGCCGCGCCGGCGGCGGCCAGCGCCTCGGTTACCTGCTGCACCAGTTGATCAAACAGCCCGTCGGTCAGATCGGCGCGCCAGTGTTTCGACATAAAGCTGCCCGTCCGGGCAAGCTTGATAATCCCCAACGGTCGGTCCGAACGGGCATATTGATGTGCAAAGGACAGCTCGGGGCCAAAGCCCGAGCGCTGATAACCGCCACAGGCGACCAGCGGCTTCCAGGCCCCGTCCTGCCAGATCTTGCTATGTGCAATGGGGTTTTGCCAGCGCGGGGCCAGATCGCTCAGCTGCGTCTTATAGCCGACCATATTGCTCTGACCGGCCATGATCACGATATCCATCGGTGGGTTGGGCACTCGTACTCTCCGTCACACATTCTCTTGACGATACGCGCAACCGCGGCCCGGCCTTGGGAAACCCTGTCATTTTCCGAGATAATCCAGCCGGTTACACCCGGTCTGGCCTTTTCGGAATACTGCTGCCTCGGTCACGATTTGTATCGTGGTTAACCAAAGCTAAAAAAAGAAATGGGAAAAATTGTGACGCAATTGGGCCTGCGTCATGTCAGGCAGGCCCAGGGCGGCAGAATACGCCCCGGGCCGCGCCTTTTACATCAGATCGCGCACATCGGTCAGATGGCCGGTCACCGCCGCAGCGGCGGCCATTGCCGGGCTCATCAGATGGGTGCGCCCGCCGCGCCCCTGACGGCCTTCGAAGTTACGGTTGGATGTCGCCGCACAGCGTTCGCCCGGCTGCAACTGATCGGGGTTCATCGCAAGGCACATCGAACAGCCCGCAAGGCGCCATTCGAACCCGGCCTCGCGAAAGATATCGGCCAGCCCCTCCTCTTCGGCCTGCGCGCGCACAAGGCCCGATCCGGGCACGACCATGGCGCGCATCCCGTCCTTCACCTTTTTGCCTTTCAGGATCGCGGCAGCGGCGCGCAGATCCTCGATCCGGCCGTTGGTACAGGAGCCGATAAAGACCGTGTCGATGGCAATATCGCTCAGAGGCGTTCCCGGCGTCAGCCCCATGTAGTCGAGCGAACGTTGGGCCGCGCCCACCTTGCCACCTTCAAAATCATCGGGCGAGGGAACGCTGGCCGTGATCGGCAGGACATCCTCGGGCGAGGTGCCCCAAGTGACGACCGGGGCAATATCCTCGCCCCTGATGGTCACCACCTTGTCCCAATGGGCATCGTCGTCGGAATAGAGCGTTTTCCACCAGTTCAGCGCCGCCTCCCATTGCGCGCCCTTGGGGGCATGCGGGCGGCCTTTGACGTATTCAAAGGTTTTCTCGTCCGGCGCGATCAGCCCGGCGCGTGCGCCACCTTCGATCGCCATATTGCAGACGGTCATGCGCCCTTCCATCGACAGATCGCGGATCGCCTCGCCGCAATATTCGATGACATAGCCGGTGCCGCCGGCGGTGCCGGTCTTGCCGATCACCGACAGGGTGATGTCCTTGGCCGTGACCCCGGGGCGCAGCTTGCCGGTGATCTCGACCTTCATGTTCTTCGATTTCTTCTGGATCAGCGTCTGGGTGGCCAGCACATGCTCAACCTCGGAGGTACCGATGCCATGGGCCAGCGCGCCAAAGGCGCCGTGGGTCGCGGTGTGGCTGTCGCCGCAAACAACGGTCATACCCGGAAGGGTCCAGCCCTGTTCAGGGCCGACGATATGCACGATGCCCTGACGAACATCCGAAACCGGATAGTAATGGATGCCGAAATCGCGCGCGTTCTTGTCCAGCGCTGCAACCTGAATGGCGCTGTCTTCGGTCATGTTCTTGGGATCGTCCCGCCCCGGTGTCGTGGGCACATTGTGGTCCGGCACGGCGATGGTCTTGTCGGGGGCATGAACCTTGCGGCCAGCCATGCGCAGCCCCTCGAAGGCCTGAGGGCTGGTCACCTCGTGAACCAGATGGCGGTCGATATACAAAAGGCAGGTGCCATCCTCGGCCTCATGCGCCAGATGCGCGTCCCAGATCTTGTCGTAAAGCGTTTTGGGGGACATCGGTCCTCTCCCGTCGTTGGAAATTCGGTGGTGATATTCTGGCCCTGCGGGCCGTGGTGGTGCCGTGGGCGTGGACCCGCGCTTCAGGACCGCGCCGTCACCGCCATGGCAGCGCCATAGAACCGCCAGGGCAGACGCGAGCGATCGTCCATGTCGAATACAGCTGTCATGCCACGTCAGATATAGCGCCGCAGCCTTCACCGCAAGGCCCGCATTCACCCCGCCGGCCCTGCCCGGCCGGCCCGGCGGCGGCCCCACTGCCACGCATATTCCGGGCAACATCCCCTATCCCGGGTCTTGCAAGGCATCGAAACACCCGCCAGACTTGACCATGTGGAACAGCAAGTACCTCAGACAGTTGCCGAGGAAGTTCAGACCCTTCTGGCCCAGGCGGAAAATTTTGCACTCAGCCTGACAACGCCGGGCTGGCGCCTCTATCAGGTCGGCATCATCCTGGCCCTCATCATTCTGGCGCAGCTGATCAAGATGGTCATCGCACCGCGCTTTCACTCGTGGATGCGCACGCTCGAAGGCTGGCCGAAATGGCGGCTGCGCACCCTTGTGGTTTTGCACAAACGCATCGTCCTGATCGTCTTTGTGCTGATCTCATGGGCCGTTGTCGTCACGATGCGCGAGGTGACATGGCCTGCGCGCAGCTATCTGATCGGAGTCGCCGCCACGCTGGCCACCGCATGGCTGATGGTCAGCCTGACCGCCCGCTTTATCAGGAATCAGTTTCTGCGCCGGCTGGTGACATGGGCGCTCTGGGCCTATGCCACGCTCTATATTCTGGGCCTGCTCGACACCACCATGGTGTTTCTGGACAACCTGTCGGTCGACTTCGGCGGCTTCAACCTCACCGCACTGGCCATTCTCAAGGCGCTGATCCTGACCGGGGTGCTGTTTACCGGCGCGCGGCTGATCTCGCACACCACATCCTCGCGCATTCAAAAGAACGAGGATATCTCACCCTCGATGCGGGTTCTGGTGGTGAAGTTCCTTCAGGTCAGCCTCTATGGCGCGGCCTTCTTCATCGGCCTCAAGGCGGTGGGCTTCGATCTGACCGGACTTGCGGTTCTGTCCGGCGCCATCGGCGTTGGCCTTGGCTTCGGCCTGCAAAAAGTGGTCTCGAACCTTGTTTCGGGCGTGATCATCCTACTGGATAAATCAATCAAGCCGGGCGATGTGATCTCGCTTGGGGAAACCTTTGGCTGGATCAACGCACTGGGCGCGAGATATGTCTCTATCACCACACGCGACGGGCGCGAATACCTGATCCCGAACGAGGATCTGATCACCAATCAGGTGGTGAACTGGTCGCACTCCAATGATTTCGTGCGCCTCGATATCTTTTTCGGCACCGCCTATCACGACGATCCGCATGTGGTGCGCAAACTTGCCGTCGAGGCGGCAAAATCGGTCGACCGCGTGCTCAGCTATCGCCCGCCGGTCTGTCACATCGTCGGCTTTGGTGACAGTTCGGTTGACTTTATCCTGCGGTTCTGGATCCGCGATCCCACCGGCGGGCTGACCAATATCCGCGGCGCCGTTTATCTGGCGCTCTGGGACAGTTTCCATGAAAACGGCATCACCATCCCCTTCCCGCAGAGCGAGGTGAAACTCCTGCGCGACCCGCCTGCCAGCCCAAAAGCGGCTGACTAAGCCGCAGCCAGGCGGGGCAAAATGGCCGCACCCTGGCAAAAACTGTCCGCTTTGCCCCCGTCCCCCTCGATTCTGCGGATTGAGTGCACATATGAAGGGTGCTAATATTTCGACATGCCCAGCGCCGGGGCCAGGACGGCGCGCCGCCTAAGGAGGACAATGTCCTGTCTCCTGTTACACACGCAGCCCACGACACGGCTGCACCGGGTACGCCAATGATGGCTCCGCCCGAAGAACCTTCAAGTGAAATCCTGCTTGAACGCATCCTCTTATCGCTGAGCGACGACAAGGCCGAAGACGTGGTGTCAATCGACCTGCGCGGCAAATCCGAGATCGCCGATTACATGGTTGTCGCCTCGGGCCGCTCCAGCCGTCAGGTCTCGGCCATGTCGGAAAAACTCACCGACCGGCTCAAGGGCGACTTCGGGCGCCTGTCCAAGGTCGAAGGCAAAGGCACGGGCGATTGGGTCCTCATCGACACCGGCGATGTCATCGTCCACCTGTTCCGGCCCGAGGTGCGCGAGTTTTATCAGCTTGAAAAAATGTGGCTGTCGCCGGGCACCTCCGCCGCCTCCACCTGAAAATGCCGCGCTGCCCGATCCGAAATCCGGCACCCACTTTTCGGGCAGCGCTACAGTTATCGCGCCGCCTGACCCGAAAACCGGTGCCCACTTTTCGGGCGGCGCTTTAGATGCGGGTCCATATCTGCGCGGTGGGCCGGCTGCGCGCCGGCCCCGAACTCACCCTGATCAATGATTACAAGACGCGCTTTGACCGCAGCGGCCGCGCCCTGGCGCTCGGCCCCCTAAGCCTGACCGAAGTCGAAGACCGCAAAGGCGGCGGCCCGGCGGCCGAGGCGGCGCTGCTGAGCCGCGCCTGCCCGCAAGGCGCATTCACTGTCACCCTTGACGAGCGCGGCAAAATGCTCAGCTCGCCCGAGTTTGCCCAAAGCCTCGCCCGATGGCGCGACAATGGCCATCAGGATCTGGCCTTTCTGATCGGCGGCGCGGACGGGCTGTCCGCCGATCTGCGCCAAATGGCCGATACCTCCATCTCGCTCGGCAAAATGGTCTGGCCGCATATGCTCGCCCGCCTCCTTCTGACCGAACAGCTCTACCGCGCCGCCTCGATCCTCGCCGGCTCGCCCTATCACCGGGCCTGAAACCGCCCGCCGCTTCTTCTTTGCAAAAATACTCACTGCGGGGCGGTTCAATCCGCGCAACAATGGGGGTATGAAGACGCAAAGCAGGAAAAGATCGCAATGAGCATTCCCAAACCCGTTGCCCTATGCATCCTCGATGGCTGGGGCCTGTCCGACAGCCCCACGGCCAACGCGCCGCATCTTGCCCATACGCCTGCCTTCGACCGGATCATGGCGCAGGGCCCCAGCGCCACCTTGATCACCCATGGCCCCGATGTCGGTCTGCCCAGCGGGCAGATGGGCAATTCCGAGGTCGGCCATACCAATATCGGCGCCGGGCGGGTCGTCGCCATGGATCTGGGCCAGATAGATCTTGAGATTGAAACCGGCGGTTTTTTCTCCAACCCGGCCATTCTGAAATTTATCGCGGCGCTGAAAGAGACCGGCGGCACGGCGCATCTTTTTGGCCTGACCTCCGATGGCGGGGTGCATGGGCATATCGAGCACACGCTGGCAGCGGCGCGGATGATCGCCGATCACGGCGTGCCGGTGCTGGTTCACGCGATCACCGATGGCCGCGACGTTGCCCCGCAATCGGCCGCCGGCTATCTTGATCAGCTGGCGCGCGGCCTGCCCTCCGGCGCCCGCATCGCCACCGTCATCGGGCGCTATTTCGCGATGGACCGCGATCACCGCTGGGAACGGGTCGAGAGCGCCTATCAGGCCATCGCCCATGGCCGCGGGCAACAGATCGAGACGCCGAAAGAGGCGCTTGCTTCTGCCTATGACGCCGGCAAATCGGATGAATTTGTCGCCCCTTCGGTCGTGGCCGGCTATTCGGGCCTCAAACCGGGCGACGGGCTCTTCATGCTGAACTTCCGCGCCGACCGCGCGCGCGAGATCCTCTCGGCGCTTGGCGATCCCGCCTTCGACGCCTTTGCGGTGCCCGGCCGCCCGCCGATCACCCTTTTGGGGATGGTCGATTATTCTGAACTGCACAATGAATACATGTCGATCGCTTACCCCAAGCAAAAGATCGTCAATACTCTTGGCGCATGGGTAGCCCGACAGGGCCTGCGCCAGTTCCGTCTGGCCGAGACCGAAAAATACCCCCATGTGACCTTCTTTCTGAACGGCGGTCAGGAAGCGCCGGAAAAGGGCGAAGACCGCTATATGCCGAACTCGCCCAAAGTCGCGACCTATGATCTTCAGCCTGAAATGGCCGCTGCCGAGGTCACCGACCGCTTTGTCGCGGCAATCGAGGAGGGCTATGATCTGATCGTCACCAATTACGCCAACCCCGATATGGTCGGCCATACCGGCGATCTGCAGGCGGCGATCAAGGCCTGCGAGGCCGTCGATCAGGGGCTCGAACGCGTGCTGGCGGCGCTGAGCAAGGCTGGCGGGGCGATGATTGTGACCGCCGATCATGGCAATTGCGAGGTGATGATCGACCCGGTCACCGGCGCACCGCATACCGCCCATACCACCAACCCGGTTCCGGTCATTCTGGTTGGCGGGCCACCGGGGGCGCGGCTCAGAAACGGCCGGCTCAGCGATCTGGCGCCGACGCTGCTGACATTGATGGGGCTGGCGGTGCCGCCCGAAATGACCGGGACATCGCTGATCGAATGATCCGCGCGGCTGCCTTCTGCGCGGTGCTCGCCGCGGCCCTTGCGGCGCCGGCGCCCGCGCCGGCCGAGGCGCCGCAAGGGCCGGCGCCCTCGCGCGCGCCCGGCTCGCGCGAGGATCCGGCCGGACTGGCGCGGCAGGCAGCGCGCGATCTGGCAGTGGCACTGGCCAATCTCGATCAGGCGGATCAGGCCAGCGACCGCGTCGCGGCACTGACCCAGACGATACAGGCTTATGAAAAGGGTCTGTCAGCGTTTCGTGTCGCCCTGCGCCGCGCCGCCATCCGCCAGCGCGCCATCGCGCTTGATTTCGCCGCCAAACGCGAGCGGATCGAAAAGGTGCTGGCGGCGATGATGTCGATCCGCCCGCAGAGCACCCCGCTCATGCTGTTGCATCCCGCCGGGCCGCTTGGCACCGCGCGCTCGGGTATCATCCTTGCCGATATCACCCCCGCCCTTCAGGCCGAGGCGCAGGAGCTGCGCGGCCGCCTGCAGGAACTTGCGGTGCTGACCGGGCTGCAAAAATCGGCGCAGGAAACGCTGCGCGAGGGGCTGCGCGGATTGCAGCAGGCCCGCACCAGGCTAAGCCAGGCAATCTCGGACCGGGTCGATCTTCCGCAGCGCGTCATCGACGATCCGGCGCAGCTTCGGGCGCTGCGGGCCAGCGCGGAAACTCTGGATGCCTTTGCCAGCGGCCTGACCGAAAGCAAATCCACCGCCCCCGCCGGTTTCAGCGCGCAAAAGGGCCGCCTGCCATTGCCGCTCAGCGGTACCGTCCTGCGCGGCTTTAACGAAGCGGATGCCGCCGGCGTGCGCCGGCCCGGCATTCTGCTCGCCGCGCGGCCCCGCGCGCTGGTCACCGCGCCCTGGGCCTCGACCATCCGATATGCCGGACCGCTCCTTAACTACGCAAATGTGATGATCCTTGAACCCGCGGCAGGCTATCTAATGGTTTTTGCCGGGCTCGCAGAGGTCTACGGTAAAACCGGCCAGGTCATCCCGGCGGGAACCCCGGTGGGGCTCATGGGGGGGCAGGACGCAAATCTTGGCGCATTTTTGACGCAAGCGACCGAAGGGAGTGGCGCCCGGCAGTCAGAAACGCTTTATATAGAAATCAGAGTGGGCAAAGACCCAGTGAACCCCTCTCAGTGGTTCGCCATGAACAAGGAATGATGCAGATGAGGAAATTCGTAATGGCCGCCATTGGCGGAACATTGGCAGGGGCGTTGCTGACAACTCAGGTGGCCGGCCCCCTGATCGCGCAGGAAACCAAGAAAACCACCAATGTTTATGAACAGCTTGACCTTTTCGGCGACATCTTCGAACGGATCCGTTCACAATATGTCGAACCGGTGGACGAGAAAAAGCTGATCGAAGCGGCGATCAACGGCATGCTCACCTCGCTTGATCCGCATTCCTCCTATCTGCCGCCGAAAGACTTTACCGATATGCGCGAACAGACCCGCGGCGAATTTGGCGGGCTGGGCATCGAGGTGACGCAAAAGGACGGGCTGGTCAAAGTCGTCTCGCCCATTGACGGCACCCCTGCCGCTCAGGCCGGTATTCAGGCCGGCGATCTGATCACTCAGGTCGATGGTGAAAGCGTTCTGGGACTGACGCTCGATCAGGCGGTCGAGCTGATGCGCGGCCCCGTCGGCTCGGAAATCGTGATCACCGTCGTGCGCGACGGCGTTGCCGATCCTTTCGAGGTCTCGATCATTCGCGATACGATCAAACTGACCGCCGTGCGCACCCGGACCGAAGGCAAGACCGTTATCCTGCGGGTCACCACGTTCAACAGCCAGACCTATCCAAACCTCGAGGCCGGCATCAAAAAGGCCGTCGCGGAACTCGGCGGGTTGGATAAGGTCGATGGCTTTGTGATGGACCTGCGCAATAACCCCGGCGGCCTGTTGACACAGGCGATCAAAGTGTCGGACGCCTTTCTTGAAAAGGGCGAGATCGTCTCGACCCGCGGGCGCAACCCGAAAGATGGCGAGCGTTTCAACGCCACGCCGGGCGATCTGACCAATGGCAAACCGCTTGTGGTTCTGATCAACGGCGGCTCGGCCTCGGCCTCCGAGATCGTGGCAGGCGCGCTTCAGGATCATCGCCGCGCCATCGTGGTGGGCACCAAAAGCTTTGGCAAAGGGTCGGTTCAGACTGTCATGCCTCTGCGCGGCGGCTCGGCGATGCGCCTGACCACGGCGCGTTATTACACCCCCTCGGGGCGCTCGATCCAATCGCTGGGCGTGACCCCCGACATCGTGGTGAAACAGCCGATGATCAACCCCGCCGACGCCAGCAAGAAAGAAGATAAGCCGACACCGCGCTTCCGCTCCGAGGCCGATCTGCGCGGCGCTCTGAACAACGACAGCCTGACCAAGGATGAGATCCGCCAGATCGAAGCCGACCGCGCCGCCGCCGAGGCCGCCGCCAAGCTTCGCGAAGAGGATCCTCAGCTTGCCTATGCTCTCGACATCCTGCACGGCGTCTCGGCCCTGACCATGGGCGCGGCCAAATAGGCGGGCACCGGCGAGCATAAAGACAATCAAAAGGCGCGGCCCGACAGGTCCGCGCCTTTTTTATGGCTGTTTCCTGCCGGGCCTTGCCGCAGGCGCGCGCCCGGCGACGCCAGACAAATACCGGCTTGCGGCCATCTGGCCAATTGCACCGAATGCCTTAGCTGCGCGCCAAAGTCGGCCTTTGGCCTTTACCCTTTCAGACCCGGCTACGGTGCCCAGCTAAGAGCGGTTTTCTGCTCGGAAACCGTCCAAAGTTTTTCGGCCATTTCCCGGTTCAGCGCCACCTCGTCCAGCCGGCAGGCGTCGATCGCGCCAACCGTTTCGGCGCGTTTCGTCGGGCCATAGAGCGTTTCGGGCGTCAGCCCCTCCTGCGTTGCGCACATCACCTCGGGCCAGGCGCCCTTTTCGGCGGGCTGCGCGATGATCCACTTCAGGACGCCCCAGATGATCCGGTCGCGCAGGCCAAAGGAATCCTCAAGGCTGGTGCGGGACGCGCCGGGGTGACAGACTTGCACCTCTACACTTCTGCCTGCCGCCCGGACGCGGCGCTGCAATTCAAAGGCAAACATCATCTGCGCCAGCTTGCTTTGGGCATAGGAATTCCAGGCGGTGTAATTCTTGTCAAAGTTAAGGTCGTCGAACTGAATCTTCTTCAGCCCCATCTTATAGGCATTGCTGCCGACAACGACGATCCGCCCCTTCGAGGCGTCGATCCGATCAAACAGCAGACCGCACAGCAGGAAATGGCCGAAATGGTTGACGCCAAGCTGGCTTTCAAAACCATCCACGGTGATCTCTTGCTTGGCGACCTGCGCGATGGCCGCATTGCAGATCAGCGCGTCAATTTGCGGAACCTGGCTTAGAACCTGCGCCGCTGCTTGGCGCACGCTTTCCAGCACCGCCAGATCCATAGCGATGAAAGAGACATCGGCGTTCGCGCCAAACTCCTCTTTCAGAGCGGCGATTGCGGCGGTGGACTTCTCGCGGCTGCGGTTCAGCATCACCACCTTCGCGCCTTTGGACAGGAATGTCCGCGCCGCCTCGAACCCTGCGCCCGCATTGGCGCCGGTGATCACATAGCTCTTGCCAGCGAGCGAGCCGATACGCTCGGGCGTCCAGCCTTTGGGGCCGAATTGTCTGTTTTTCATCTTCATACTCCTGCCAGCCTCGGCTGGATGCTTGTTAATACGACAGGTCGGCGCCGGCACTTGCCCTTGCGCTTGTAAACCTTGGTGTTTACATAGTGAGGGAATGGATATTTTGTAAACCCTTGTGTTTACATTTTTTCGATGAAATCTGGCAGAGATGATGAAACTGACTGAAAAGAAAAGAAAAGATATTCTGGAGGCAGCAATACAAGAGTTTCGCGAGCAAGGGTTCACCGCGGCGCGGGTGAATCACATCGCCGAACTGGCCGGGGTCTCCAAGCGAACTCTCTACAAGCACTTTGAAAGCAAAGAGGTGCTGTTTGCGGCCATCACCGACATCCTCATGCAAGAGACGGCCGCCCTGCCAAAGGTCGAATATCAGCCAGACGCGCCCGTGAAAGATCAGCTGATCTCGGCCCTCAGGCAGTATATCGCCCAGCTGACCGGCGACGACTACATGGGGCTCAACCGGCTCGTTCTTTCGGAATTTCTGCGCGATCAGACGCTGGCACGCGCCTTTTTCGCCAAATCGGCCGCGCATGACGCCCCGATCTCGGGCCTGATCGGCGAGGCCATGAGCGCGGGCGCCCTGCGCCGGGCAAATCCCACCTTTGCGGCAAATCAGCTTCTGGCGATGGTGAAGAATTTTCTGTTCTGGCCAAAGTTCCTGTTGGGGGAACCGCCCGCCCCTGAGGCCGATCAGATCATGTCCGATTGCGTCGACATGTTTCTGGCCCATTACGCGAAGTAAAAGCCAAAGGCGCGCGAGGTTCCTGTGCGCCGTCTCCAACACCGCGCCGCCCCCTTGGCGTTGCCGCATTCCACCGCTAAAACTTCGCCCCATGACACCTGAACAAATCGCCCAGCTTCCCTATCGCACCAATGTCGGCGTGATGCTGATCAATCCCCGGCACGAGGTTTTTGTGGGCGAGCGTCGCGATACCCCCGGCGCATGGCAGATGCCGCAGGGAGGGATCGACGCGGGCGAGACGCCGCAACAGGCCGCCCTGCGCGAGCTTTGGGAGGAGACCGGCGTTTCCCCCGAACAGGTCGAGGTGATCGGCCAGAGCCCCGACTGGCTGTCTTACGATCTGCCGCATGATCTGGTGCCCAACATCTGGAAGGGCCGCTATCGGGGGCAAAGGCAGAAATGGTTCCTGCTGCGCTTTCTTGGCGATGACGCAGACGTCAACCTGGCCATCCACACACCGCCCGAGTTTTCGCGCTGGCGCTGGCTGGCGGCGGATGAACTGGTGGCCTCGATCGTGCCGTTCAAGCGCGAGGTTTACCAACAGGTTCTGAACGCCTTCCGCGATCAGCTGTAACTTTCATACGCCGCGGGCCACTGGCCAAAGGCAGCTAGCGCAGTTTTTTGAGGATAGTGTAGGACGGATACCCATCCGCCGCCATCCCGACCGAACGCTGATAGGCGCGCACCGCCGCAATGGTGCGCGGCCCGATGATCCCGTCTACGCCCCGCGTGTCAAAACCGCGCGCCGTCAGCCGGCGCTGCAATTCCTGCTTTTCGGCGCGGCGCAGGGCACGGTCGCCGCGGGGCCAGCGCGCCTTGATCCGGTCGCCCCCGGCAATCCGGTCGGCCAGATGACCGACACCAATGACATAGGCATCGGCGGCGTTATAGCGCTCGATCACGCTGAAATTGTGAAAGATCATAAAGGCCGCGCCCTGCGCGCCGGCGGGCAGCAGAATCGAGGCCTTGCCATAATCGCGCACCGGCCGCCCATGCATATCGCGCACCCCCAGACGCGCCCATTCCGACGGCATCTTGCGGGTCTTACGATTGGCGCGGGCATAATCGAACCCGCGCGGCAGGCTGACCTCAACGCCCCATGGCTGGCCCGTTACCCATCCCGACTTCTTAAGATAGGCGGCGGTCGAGGCCAGTGCATCGGCGGGGTTGTCGGACCAGATATCGCGCTTGCCATCGCCGGTAAAATCGACGGCATAGGCCAGATAAGAGGTTGGGATGAACTGGGTATGGCCCATGGCCCCGGCCCAGCTTCCGGTCATGGCGCGCGGCGCGACATCGCCGGCCTGCACGATCTTCAGCGCCGCGATCAGCTGCGCCTCAAAGAACGAGCCGCGCCGCCCGTCAAAGGCCAGCGTCGACAGCGACTCGATCACCGGCATATTGCCCCGGCGCGCGCCATAGGCGCTCTCCAGACCCCAGATCGCGGTGACTATCTCCTTTTCCACGCCATAGCGCGCCTCGATCCGCTCCAGCACCTGGCGCCGCTCGCGCAGGGCCTTGCGCCCATTGGTGACACGGCTGTCGGATGCGGCACTGTCCAGATAATCCCAGATCTGTTTGGTGAATTCCGACTGATTGCGGTCCTTTTCGATGACCGAGGTGTTATATCTGATTCCCCGCATCGACCGCTCCAGCGTCGCCGAGCGGATACCGGCCTTCATCGCGCGGCCGCGAAACCGCGATATCCAGTTGTGAAAGCTGATATTCGCCGTCGCCACCTTGATGTCCATCCCGCCTCTGGCCTGTGGCCGAATAGAGCGGGGAACCGCCGCCTGCGCAAGCATCGCGCGCGCCACCTGAATGCCCCCCTCCTGCGGCGCGGCATCGACGCGCGGGCGCGGGATAAGAGAGCTTTGGGGCGATGAGGTTGCCTGTGACGCCGCCGATGAATGCGCGGGCGATGCCAGCGCCAGCGCCGGTAATGACGCCAGGATCAGCAAAGCCGGATAGATTGTCGCCTGCATGGGATTACCCGTTGCCTGTTTGTTGCCTTTGGCGCCATGCTACTGCGAAAGCGGTTTTTTCAAAAGCGCGGGATCGACGGTCGGCAAGCCTCTGCCGGCGCCGCACCGCTTTTCGCTCAGCGGCGGCTGCGCTTGACCTTGCGCGCCACTTTCGCCGCCTTTTTGCGCCCCGACGCCACCCGCCGGCGCGGGCTCTGCCCGCGGCCCCGCTGACCGCCGCCCTTAGGCAGGCTCTCGCCCTCAAGCTCCAAAAGCTCAAGCAACAGACCACCGGTCACCGGCACCGCCTCGGCCAGACGCACTGTCACCCGCTGGCCCAGCGTGATGGTCAGGCCGCTGTCGGCGCCGGTCAACGTCTGCGCCTCGGGGTCGTGATGGAAATACTCGCGCCCGATATCGCGGATCGGCACCAGCCCGTCGGCCCCGGTCTCATCCAGTTTCACGAAAATGCCAAACCGCGCGATCCCCGATATGCGCCCACCCATCTCATTGCCGATCCTTTCGGACAGATAGCTGGCAAGATAACGGTCGGTGGTGTCACGCTCGGCCATCATCGAGCGCCGCTCGCTGTCCGAGATCGCCTTGGCCGTCGCCTCAAGATCCTCGATATCCTCAGGGCTCAGCCCATCGTCGCCCCAGCCATGCGCAGTGATCAGCGCCCGGTGCACGATCAGGTCGGCATAGCGCCGGATCGGCGATGTGAAATGCGCATAGCGTTGCAGGGCCAGACCGAAATGGCCAAAGTTCTCAGGGTTGTAATAGGCCTGTGTCATCGACCGCAGGGTCGACATATTGATCAGCTCAGCCTCATCGGTGCCGGCGGCCTGCGCCAGCAGGCGGTTCAGCTGGCGGGTATGCAGAACCTGGCCCTTGGCCAGACCGAAACCGGCCGCTCCGGCCACCTCGCGCAGCGCATCCAGTTTTTCAGGCGCCGGTTCCTCATGGACGCGAAAAAGCTGTGGCTGGCGTTTGGCGACCAGAGTTTCGGCTGCCGCCACATTGGCCAGAACCATGAATTCCTCGATCAATCGGTGGGCGTCCAGACGCTCTTTAAAGGCCACGGACGACACTTTGCCCTCATCCGACAGCACAATCTGACGTTCCGGCAGATCCAGCTCTAGCGGCTGGCGTTCGGCGCGGGCGATCTTGAGCGCTTCATAGGCCGCATAAAGCGGGCCAAGAACATCCTCCAGCAAAGGCGCGGTCTTGTCGTTTGGCCGCCCGTCCATCGCCTCCTGAACTTCGCGGTAACACAGTGAGGCCACCGATTTCATCGTGATCCGGTGAAAATCATGGGCGATTTTCTGACCCTCAGCATTCAGCACCATGCGCACCGCAACCGCCGCGCGCTCGACACCTTCGTGCAGCGAACACAGATCGCCCGACAAACGATCGGGCAACATCGGCACCACCCGGTCAGGAAAATAGGTCGAGTTGCCGCGCTTTTTCGCCTCCCGGTCCAGCGCCGATCCCGGGCGCACGTAATAGGCGACATCGGCAATCGCGACCCACAGGATATGACCGCCCTTGTTGGCCGGATCAGGATCAGGCCCGGCCCAGCAGGCATCGTCGCGGTCGCGCGCATCCTCGGGATCGATGGTTACCAGCGCCAGATCGCGCAGATCCTCGCGGCCTTTGCGAGGCGCGGGGCGGGCGCGGTCGGCCTCGGCGATCACGGCGTCGGGAAAGGCATCGGGGATGCCATGTTCATGGATCGCGATCAGCGACACCGCCCGCGGCGCCGAAGGATCGCCCAGCCGCGCCACAATCCGCGCCGAAGGCAGGCCAAGCCGGTTCTTCGGTCCGGCGGTTTCGGCCTCGACCAATTCGCCATCGCGGGCGCCATCGGTGGCGCCAGGCGCGACCTGCCATTCCTTGTCCGATCCTTTCTCGACCGGCTTGATGCGCCCGCCCTCGCCGGTTGCGCGAAACACCCCCAGAATGCGCTGCGGATTGGTGCCGATGCGCCGGATCGGGCGCGCCTCATAGTCCGGCTCGCCACCCTCAACCTTTGTCAGCCGCGCCAGAATGCGGTCGCCCTCGCCCAGCGCCGGATCACCGCTGCGCGGCAAAACGATGATCACCGGCGCCGCGCCCTCGCCCTCCCACTCCAGCGGGCGGGCGAACAGATCGCCGTCCGGCCCCGGCGTCACCTCAAGCACCGTCACCGGCGGCAGGCGGTTGGGGTCGCGATAGCTCTTGCGGCGTTTTTCCAGATGCCCCTCGGCCTCAAGTTCCTTGAGGACACGTTTCAGATCGATCCGCGCCGCGCCCTTGATGCCAAAGGCACGGGCGATGTCACGTTTCGAGGTCTGGGTGGGGTTGTCCGAAATCCACGCCAGGATTTCGTCCTTTGAGGGGATCTGCGTCATACCCCCGCCTATCACGGCACCGGGCGGGCGTCATGTTGAAAAACGCCCGCCACTC
>JASBSV010000121.1 GCA_030148745.1 Paracoccaceae bacterium | reverse complement strand
AGCCGAAACAGCGTGGTTTTACCGGCACCATTGCGCCCCACCAGTCCCACCTTGTGACCGGTGGGAATGTTGACGCTTGCACCTTCAAACAGCGGGCGGCCGTCGATGGCATAGGATATATCTGAAATCTTGAGCATGTCGCGCCCCATGTGCCGCATGGGCCCTCTGGCGTCAATCACAGCTTTCCAAGGCTCTCTGCCCATGTTAACCGGGCCGCGATTTTCGATCACACCGCATGAATGGCATAACCAGAGGACCAAATCACATGGCCACCGAACGCACACTTTCCATCATCAAACCCGATGCAACCAAGCGCAACCTGACCGGCAAGATCAATGCCAAGTTCGAAGACGCAGGTCTGCGCATCATCGCGCAAAAGCGCATTCAGCTGACCATGGCGCAGGCCGGCAAATTCTACGAGGTTCACGCCGAACGCCCGTTCTATGGCGAATTGTGCGAATTCATGGCTTCGGCCGCGGTTGTCGTTCAGGTGCTGGAAGGCGAAGGCGCGATTGCCAAGAACCGCGAAGTGATGGGTGCCACCAACCCCGCCGATGCCGCCCCCGGCACCATCCGCGCCGAGTTTGCCGAATCCGTTGGCGAAAACTCGGTCCACGGTTCGGACGCGCCCGAGACTGCCGCGGTCGAAATCGCTTATTTCTTCTCGGGTCTTGAACTGGTCGGCTAAAGCGTTTCGCGTTTAACTTTAGGCGATGCCGGTTCAACGCGAAATGTCTCAGGGCCGCTTGATCACACCGATCCTGTCAAGGGCCGCTTCGAAATCCGAGCGGCCCTTGTCAAATGAACGCGCCACGATCGCGTCGAACCTTGCCCGCAGCGCCTCTTTTTCCTTGCCCTTGCAATCGTTCCATGGCCGCCCCTGCAGGCCCATCTCGATCACGTAATAGGCGATGAAATGCGGCCTCGCGCCGTTCTCCAGCAGCAGCTCATAGGCCGCATCGGCGCCAAGACGGCGCAGATCATCGGCCGAGCGAATGCCCACCGCGGCTAATGCCGTGCCCATGGCCGGGCCAATGTTGCGGATGGATGTGACAGGCTGGGGCATATGCGCAAACTCCATACGCCAACCATAGCCTTGTCTTTTCGCGGCACAACCGCCGCACACTGGTCAAAAACGCTTTGCGTCCCGATTTTGTCAGGCGCCGGGATGGCGCTTAGAAGGCCGCCCAATCGGTAAAGATGACCTCATCTTCGGGTTTGCTGTTCTGGCTGCCGCTTTGGTCATAGTCACTTTGCTGCGGCTGCGGGGGCTCTTTTGCCTCCAGATCGGGATCTTTCGGTGTTGGATAGCTCATCTTGCGTCTCCTGCTCGATTGCTCCTGCCTCTGTCCGGCACATCGTTATGGCGGTGCCGATTTGTAAGATGAGGTCACGAAATGGTGGTTCGCCCGCGGCGTAAATATGACAATACTGTGACAGGGGGCGGGGCGGATGTGGCGGAAATATCAGCCCTGGGTCGGCCAGACCCGATGCTCGTCATCGATCACAAAGACATGGCGGTGGGTTTTGCCGCGGCTCCGGTGGGCCTTCAGATGCGCGTGACCGGGCGGCAGGTCGGGGTGCGAATGCAGCAGTGCGCCGGCCTCGCCGCGCGGCCATAGCCAAAGCGCGGCGGCGGTCGAGACAAGGGCAATCAGCCCCAGCGCGGCAAGCGTGAGCCCCATGCCGGCCACCTCGCCCAGCCATCCGGCCAGAGGGTAGCTGAGCAGCCAGCAGGCATGCGAAAGCGCAAATTGCGCGGCAAAAACCGCCGGTCGGTCGGCGGCATGTGCCGAATTGCGCAAAAGCCGCCCCGATGGGGTCAGGATCGAGGAATAAAAGAGGCCTATCAACGCCCATGCCGCCAGAAACGGCCACCATCCCATCAGCCCCCGGATCAGCATATAGGCCGCCAGAGCCAGCGTCAGAGCAGTCAGCGCCATGCCGGCGGCTGTCATCACGCGCCTTTCGCTGATCCGGTCCAGAAGCCGCGGCAGCGCCAAGGCGGCCAGCATCGAGCCACCGCCAAAGGCGGCCAGCGCATAGGCGACATCGCCATCCCCGGCGCCAAAACCGGAGCGCACGATCACCACCGTATTGACCAGAACGAAAGCCCCGGCTGCCGCCGCCGCCATATTCAGCGCCAGAAGCCCGCGCAGACGCGGCGTGGCCAGATAGATGCGCAGCCCCCGCGTCAGCCGCTCGCGGAAAGGGCGGGTTTTCTGAGCCGGCCTCAGGGGCGGCACCGGCGTCATCAGAACGATCAGCGCCGAGGCGGCAAAGCCCGCCACCGTGCCCAGAAACAGATAGTTATAGCTGATCAGCATCAGCAAAAGCCCCGCCAGAATCGGGCTGATCAGGTTTTCCAGATCATAGGCCAGTCGCGACAGCGACAGCGCCTGGGTATAATCGCCCTCATCTTCCAGAATATCGGGGATTGTGGCCTGAAAGGCGGGGGTGAAAGTGGCCGAGGCGGTCTGCAGCGCGAATATCAGCACATAGATCTGCCAGATGGCATCGACAAAGGGCAGGGCAAGGGCGATCGCCGCGCGGATCACATCGGCTGCGATCAGAACCGTCTTGCGCGGCAGGCGCTCGGCGATTGCGCTGGCGATGGGCGCAATCCCGACATAGGCCACCATCTTGATCGCATAGGCGGTGCCCAGAACCGCGCCGGCCGCCGCGCCGGCAAGGTCATAGGCCAAAAGCCCAAGCGCCACGGTCAAAAGACCGGTCCCCAGAAGGGCGATGATCTGGGCCGAGAAAAGCGCGCGATAGATCCGGTTCGACAGGGGGCGGAACATGGCCTCAAGCCTAGCCGCCTGTCACAGCGCCTGAAAGCAAAAACGCCGGTCGCGGCGTGGCCGGGGTTTTATTTCCCCGGCCTGTCCTTATTGGGACGACGCGGCGCGGCGTCACCGCCGGTGCCGCCGCTCAGCCCCAGTTTTGCGCGTGCCTTGTTTTTCTTGCTGTTGGGTTTGCCGACAGCTGGCGCCAGCCCGCGTTTGCCCTCTGCCGCGCCCTTGTGGGGGGCTTTGGGTTTGCCCGGGCCAGAAGAGGGGGATTTCTTGCGATAGGGCGTCACCACGCCATCGGGGCGCTTGTCTTGTGCATCAGAGCGTTTGGCAAAGGGCTTTTTGCCGGGCTTGCCCGCTTTTGCGCCGGGCTTTGGTTTTTTCTTGCGCGGTGTTGGCGCGTCGTTCCAGTCGATCGGTTTGGATGGGTCGGAAAAATCGGGACGCGGGCGCGCGGGTTTGGGTGCTGCCACAGGGGCGGGGGACAGTGAAGGGGCGGGCGCCGGTGACGCGGATCTGGGCACGGCGGGCTGAGCCGGGGCCTGTGCGGCGTCCGCGCGTTTGGCCTTGGCTCGCGGTTTGGGCGCCCCTGCCGGTTTTGCCCCGGCGTTATAGGGCTTGCGCTCGCGTCCGGGCCCGGGCCGGGGGGCGGCGGGGCGTGGCGGGCGTGTCGCCGCGCCAAGGTCGGGGGCCTTGTCCAGCTGTGTAACGATGGCGCCCGGCTCAATCTCGGCCTTGCCGCCAAGCGCCTGCAAAAAGCTCTCGACGCTGGTTTGGCGTATCTCGACGAAGGATTGGGTTTGCTGCACGCGGATCGCGCCGATGTCGTCCTTGGTCAGATTTCCCGCCTTGCACAGCATCGGCAAGAGGCGGCGCGGCTCGGCGCCGTCTTTCTGACCGCCCGAGATCGCAAACCAGACGCTTGGACCAAAATCCGCGCGCGGTTTGGGCGCAGGTTCAGCGCCCGGCGCCAACAGCTCTTCGGGGGCCGACTGGCGGCTGGCGTAAAGGCGCAGATAGGCGGCGGCGATCCGGGCCGCATCAAACCGTGCGGTCAGTTCCTGAACGCCGGCCTCTTCGGGCTCTGTAATCGGCTCGTCCCACATCGGATCGGCAAGCAGACGCTCGCGGTCGCGCAGCTGGATCGCATCGGCCGAAGGGGCAGGGCCCCATGTGGCGGTAACGCGGGCGAACTTCAGGATACGTTCTGCCTTCTTGCGCGCCTGTGGCGGGACGATCAGCGCGCTGACACCCTTGCGCCCGGCGCGGCCCGTGCGGCCCGAGCGGTGCAGCATCGTCTCGTGGTTCGAGGGCAGTTCGGCGTGGATCACCAGATCCAGACCCGGCAGGTCAATGCCGCGCGCCGCCACATCTGTGGCCACACAGACCCGCGCGCGCCCGTCGCGCATCGATTGCAAGGCATGGGTGCGTTCGTTCTGGGACAATTCGCCCGACAGCGACACAACCGAAAACCCCCGGTTCGAGAGCCGCGAGGTCAGCCGGTTGACCATCGCGCGCGTGTTGCAGAAGACCAGAGCATTGGGCGCCTCGTAATAGCGCAGAATATTGATGATCGCATTTTCACTGTCGCGCGCGGCGACATTCATCGCCTGATATTCGATATCACTGTGCTGTTTGGTTTCGGCGGTGGTGGTGACGCGCTGAGCGTCCTTTTGATAGCTTTTGGCCAGATTGGCGATGCCGCGCGGAACGGTTGCCGAAAACATCAGCGTGCGGCGATCTTCGGGCGCCTCGCCCAGAATAAACTCAAGATCCTCACGAAAGCCCAGATCCAGCATTTCGTCGGCTTCGTCCAGAACCACGGCGCGCAGATCGCTCATGTCGATCGACCCGCGCATGATATGATCGCGCAGACGCCCCGGCGTGGCCACAACGATATGGGCCCCGCGCCCCAGCGCCCGGCGCTCGTCGCGCATATCCATGCCGCCCACGCAGGAGGCAAGAACCGCGCCCGCCTCGCCATAAAGCCAGGCCAGCTCGCGCTTGACCTGAATGGCCAGCTCGCGCGTGGGGGCGATGATCAGCGCCAAAGGCGCGCCGGCGGCGGGCAGAACCTCATCGTTGCCCAAAAGCGTCGGCGCAATCGCAAGGCCAAAGCCCACGGTCTTGCCCGAGCCTGTCTGGGCCGAGACCAGAAGGTCCGAGCCGGAGTATTCGGCCCTTGTGACCGCTTCCTGAACCTGGGTCAGGGTGGAATAGCCGCGCTTTTCCAGCGCATCGGCGAGTGCTTTTTTCACGATCTGCATTTCTGGCGTTTAAGTTGCGATTTCGGGCCTGACGGCCCGGGCCCCGATCCGGCGGCTGCGCGCGCGAAGAAGGCCAAGCGCATGCCCCTAAAGCCTTTGGGCGCGATTGTATAGCCGGTTCTTTGCGTCTTTGGCTTTGGTTGCCCGAGCTTGGCGGCCCGCCCGTTTTTTGAGCAAAGCGGGTAAAAATGCCCCGTAATTGAGCAAAGCACCTGCTGTCGGGCATTTTGAATAGCTGCGCGGCTGTATCATCGGCGCCGGCTGATCCTGCATCGCGCCATGGCCCGGACCCTTTCAATTATTGTGGTGGAACAAGACCGCGACCGCGCGATGCTGATCGTCGACAGCCTGCGCAGCGCGGGCGATCATGACATCCATATCATCGCCAGCGAGACCGGCCTTGCCCGCCAGATCGCCGAGCGCAGCCCCGATGTGGTGCTGATCGATATCGCCAGCCCCTCGCGCGATATGCTGGAAGAGCTGACGCTGGCCTCGGGCCCGCTGGACCGGCCGGTGGCGATTTTCGTCGATCAGAGCGCCGAGGGCCTTGGCAAGGCTGCGATCGAGGCGGGGGTGTCGGCCTATGTGGTCGACGGGCTGCGCGCCGACCGGGTCACCCCGATCCTCGAGGCGGCGGTGGCGCGGTTTCACATGTTTCAGCGGATGCGCAGCGAGCTGGCCGCAACCAAGCGCGCGCTGGAAGAACGCAAAGTGATAGACCGGGCCAAGGGCATTCTGATGAAGGCGCGCGGCATCAGCGAGGACGAGGCCTATGCGCTGTTGCGCAAGACCGCGATGGACAAGGGCAGCCGGGTGGCCGAACTGGCCGAGGCGCTGGTCACCTCGGCGGGGCTGCTGTCATGAACGGGGTCGCTATCAGGGTCGGGTTCATCCCGCTGGTCGATGCCGCGCCGCTGATCGTGGCGCAGGTTCTGGGCTTTGCCGCCGAAGAGGGGATCGCGCTGGATCTGATGCGCGCGCCTTCATGGTCGGCGCTGCGCGATCTTCTGGTGCATGACCGGATCGAGGCGGCGCATATGCTGGCGCCGATGCCGGTCGCCGTTGCCATGGGGCAGGGCGGCGGGGCGGCGCGGCTGGATGTGCTGTCGGTTCTGTCGCTGAACGGCACGGTGATCGGGGTGTCGGGCGCTTTGGCGCAAAAGATGCGCGCAGGCGGGGCAAGGTTCGATTTCGCCGATGCCGCGGCGGCGGGTCAGGCCCTGATCGCTGCGACGCGCGGGCAGCTGCGCATCGGTGTGCCGTTTCCGTTTTCGATGCATGCCGAACTGGTCCATTACTGGCTGGCAGCGCTGAACCTGCCCGAGGTGGACCGGATCGCGATCCGCACCGTGCCGCCGCCGATGATGGGTCAGGCAATCGCCGCGGGCGAGATCGACGCCTTTTGCGTGGGCGAGCCATGGGGCTCGATCGCGGTGGAGCGCGGCATTGCCGAGCTGTTGTTGCCGGGGCGGGCGATCTGGGCGCGGGCGCCGGAAAAGGTGCTGGCGGTGCGCCACGGCTGGCTGACGGGCGAGCCGGATCTGGCCGCGCGGATGCTGCGGGCAAGCTGGCGGGCGGGCAGGTGGCTGGATGATCCGGCCAATCATATCACCGCCGCCGAGATCATCGCCCGGCCCGAGTTTCTGGACGTGCCTTCGGATGTGGTGGAACGGGCCCTGAGCGGCAGTTTCATCATCTCGGCCCGCGGGGAGCAGCGACAGGTTGAGGACTTCATGAGCTTTCACCGGGGCGCGGCCAGCTTTCCCTGGCGCTCGCAGGCGGCGTGGATCGCGGCGCAGATGGCCCGGCGCAGCGGCAGCGATCCGGTGGCGGCGGCGCGCGCGGCGCGCGAGGTTTTTCGCAGCGATACCTACCGGCAGGTGCTGGGCCCGGCGGGGGCGGAATTGCCCGGCGCCTCGGAAAAACTGGAAGGGGCGATCGAGGCGCCGACCGCCGTTGCCTCGGCCTCGGGGCGGCTGATCCTGCCCGCCGACGGTTTTTTCGACCGCCGCATTTTTGATCCTGCATCCATCGGGCGCTGAGATTTTGTGCAATCCCGGCGAAAATAGCCGCAGCGCAGCAAAATTCACGGCAAGAATGCAGAAATCGTTTCAGCCCCCGCATGAAACGCCTTAATAAAAAGGAACGGGCGGCAATGATGTCGCCCCGAGCAATTTTCCCAAAGTTTTGGGTTCTTCTGAGCAAAGCCGCTCGACCCTCTGCATCCTCGCAGAGTGTGTCGGTGGCTTTTTTTGTTTTGCCCGGCCTTCGGGTACGAAAAAAGGAGCATTATGGATGATACGGCTTACGGCACTTGCAACTGTTGCCGCATTGATGACCGGCCCGGCGCTGGCGCAGCTGGAACTTGAAAAGGACGAGCTGACCTTTGGCTTTATCAAGCTGACCGATATGGCGCCTTTGGCGGTGGCCTATGAAAACGGCTATTTTCTGGATGAAGGGCTGTTTGTCACGCTCGAGGCGCAGGCCAATTGGAAGGTGCTTCTGGATGGTGTGATCGGCGGGCAGCTGGACGGCGCGCATATGCTGGCCGGTCAGCCGTTGGCGGCGACCATCGGCTTTGGCACTAAGGCGCATATCATTACGCCCTTCTCGATGGACCTGAACGGCAACGGCATCACGGTATCGAATGAAATCTGGGACAAGATGAAGCCCAATGTGCCCAAGATGGCCGACGGGCGCCCGCAGCACCCGATCAGCGCCGCCGCGCTGAAACCGGTGGTCGAGGACTACAAGGCGCAGGGCAAGCCGTTCAATATGGGCATGGTCTTTCCGGTCTCGACCCATAATTACGAGATCCGCTATTGGCTGGCCGCCGGCGGGCTCGAGCCGGGCTATTACAGCCCCGACAACATCACCGGCCAGATCGGCGCCGATGTTCTTTTGTCGGTTACCCCACCGCCGCAGATGCCCGCGACGATGGAGGCCGGGACGATCTATGGCTATAGCGTGGGCGAGCCGTGGAACCAGCAGGCGGTGTTCAAGGGCATCGGCGTGCCGGTGATCACCGACTATGAGCTGTGGAAGAACAACCCAGAGAAAGTCTTTGGGATCACGGCGGAATTTGCCGAGAAATATCCCAACACCACGCTTGCGATCACCAAGGCGCTGATCCGTGCGGCGATCTGGCTGGATGAAAACGACAACGCCAACCGGCCCGAGGCGGTCAAGATGCTCAGCCGCTCGGAATATGTCGGTGCCGATGCCGAGGTGATCGCCAATTCGATGACCGGCACTTTCGAATATGAAAAGGGCGACAAACGTTCGGTGCCCGATTTCAACGTCTTTTTCCGCTATAACGCGACCTATCCCTATTATTCCGACGCGGTATGGTATCTGACCCAGATGCGCCGCTGGGGCCAGATCGCCGAGGCCAAGCCCGACAGCTGGTACGATGAGGTCGCCAAAAGCGTCTACAAGCCGGGAATTTACCTCAAGGCCGCGCGGCTTCTGGTGGATGAAGGGCTGGCAGATGAGGCCGATTTTCCCTGGAACAGCGATGGCTACAAGGCCGCGACCCCGGCCGGCGATGTGATCGACGGCATCGGCTATGACGGCAAAAAGCCCAACGCCTATCTCGAAAGCCTGCCGATCGGTCTGAAAGGCAACCAGACCGTCGTCGGCAACGAGGTCCGGGGCTGAACCGGCGCCCGCCCGCGCCCCGGCGGCGCGCGGGCGGGCGGCCAGATCCCATATTTGGAGCAGTGACATGACCGCAATCGATCCCGGCGACCTTCAGGCCCAGAGCCGCGCGGCCCGCAAGGCGAAACTCTTTACCCGTATCAACAAGGCCGACGCCTGGTTTCAGGTTCTGGGTCTCGGCTGGATCACACCGCTGATGAAAGCTGCGGCCGGCGACAACCCCAAGGCGCAGATGGCCGAGGCATGGCGCCTGCTGGCGGTGCCGCTTCTGGCGATCCTTGGGTTTCTTGTTCTCTGGGGCACATTGGCGCCGCAGGTGCAAACCTCGCTCGGGGCGGTGCCGGGTCCGGCGCAGGTCTGGGAGCAGGCGGTCAATCTCAATCGCGACGCACAACAGAAGGCGGCCAAAGAGGCCAAGTTCTATCAGCGGCTGGAGGCGCGCAATCAAAAGCTGATCGCCAAGGGGCAGGCCGATAAGATCAAGACCATCACCTATACCGGCGCGCCCAGCTATTACGATCAGATCTGGACCTCGATCAAAACCGTCTTCTTCGGCTTTCTGATCGCCTCGGCGGTGGCGATCCCGCTGGGGATCATGGCAGGGCTCAGCCCGACGGCCAATGCCGCCATCAACCCGCTGATCCAGATCTTCAAGCCGGTCTCGCCGCTGGCGTGGCTGCCGATTGTGACGATGATCGTCTCGGCGGTCTATGTCACCAATGACGGGATGTTCTCGAAATCCTTCCTGACCTCGGCGATCACGGTAACGCTGTGCTCGCTCTGGCCGACGTTGATCAATACCGCGCTGGGCGTGGCCTCGATCGACAAGGATCTGGTCAATGTCTCGAAGGTTCTGAAAATGGGAACCTGGACCAAGATCACCAAACTGGTGCTGCCATCGGCCCTGCCGCTGATCTTTACCGGTCTGCGCCTGTCGCTTGGCGTGGGCTGGATGGTGCTGATCGCGGCCGAGATGCTGGCCCAGAACCCCGGCCTTGGCAAATTCGTCTGGGACGAGTTCCAGAACGGGTCGAGCCAGTCGCTGGCCAAGATCATGGTGGCGGTTTTCACCATCGGGATCATCGGCTTCATGCTGGATCGTGTGATGTATGCCATTCAGGCCGCTTTTACCTTTTCAAGCAATCGGTGAGATCCATGGCCTTCCTGAAATTCGACAATGTAAGCAAGGGCTTTGGCGTCGGTCTTGACCGGGCAGAGGTGCTCAGAGGGATCGACCTTGAGGTCGCCGAGGGCGAGTTTGTGGCGATCCTTGGGTTTTCGGGGACGGGCAAATCGACCCTGATGAACCTTGTCGCGGGGCTGGAGCAGCCGGACAGCGGGCAGGTCCTGTTCCGGGGCAAGCCGATTGCGGGGCCGGGCCCCGAGCGCGGGTTGGTCTTTCAAAGCTACAGCCTGATGCCGTGGCTGACGGTGCGCGGAAATATCATGCTGGCGGTGGATGCGGTGTTCAGGGGGGCAAGCCGGGCCGACAAACAGGCCAAGGCCGATAAATATATCGCTATGGTGGGCCTGACCCATGCCGCCAACCGCCGCCCGGCCGAGCTTTCGGGCGGAATGCGCCAGCGCGTGGCGGTGGCCCGCGCTCTGGCGCTGGATCCCGAGGTTTTGTTGCTGGACGAGCCCCTGTCGGCGCTCGATGCGCTGACGCGGGCCAATCTGGCCGATGAGATCCTGCAGATCTGGGAGGCGGATAAAAAGACCGTCGTTCTGATCACCAATGACGTGGATGAGGCGATCTTTCTGGCCGACCGGATCGTCCTTCTGAACCCTGACGGAACGCTGGGCGCGCAATATGATGTCGCGCTGGCGCGCCCGCGCGAGCGTATGGCGATGAACCATGATGCGGTCTTCAAGAAGCTGCGCGCCGAGGTGACCAAATACCTGATGGATGTCGGGATCGAGGGTAAGGTGCAGGAAACCCGCACCCTGCCCGATGTCACGCCGATCCACGCCCTGCCCGCGGCGGTCAAAGCTGCCAACGAAGGGGCGATCGAGCGGCGGTTTCTGGATTTCAGCCAGCTGCACAAGGTCTATCCCACGCCCAAGGGGCCGCTGACTGTGGTCGAGGGGTTCGATCTGAAGGTGAACAAGGGCGAGTTCATCTCGCTCATCGGGCATTCGGGCTGTGGCAAATCGACGGTTCTGACCATGGCCGCCGGTCTCAACCCGATCTCGAAAGGCGGTATCGCGCTGGACGGGCGCTATGTCGAAGGCGCCGATCCAGAGCGCGCGGTGGTGTTTCAGTCGCCCAATCTTTTCCCCTGGCTCAGCGCCAAGGAGAATGTCGCAATCGGTGTCGACAAGGTCTATCCGCGCGCCAGTCAGGCCGAGCGTCAGGATGTCGTCGAATATTATCTTGAGCGTGTCGGGCTTGCCGATGCGATGGACCGCCCCGCCCACGCGATGTCGAACGGGATGAAACAGCGCGTCGGGATCGCCCGCGCCTTTGCGCTCAGCCCCAAGCTTTTGCTGCTCGATGAGCCTTTCGGGATGCTTGACAGTCTGACGCGCTGGGAATTGCAGGAGGTGCTGATGGAGGTCTGGTCGCGCACCAAGGTCACCGCTGTCTGTGTCACCCATGACGTGGATGAGGCGATCCTTTTGGCCGACCGGGTGGTGATGATGACCAACGGGCCGCAGGCAACCATCGGCAAGATCGTCGATGTGGCCCTGCCGCGCCCGCGCAGCCGCAAGGCGCTGCTTGAGCATCCCGATTACTATGCCTACCGGCAGGATGTGCTGGATTTCCTTGAAGAATATGAACATGGCGCAAGGCCCGCGCCAAAGAAAAAACCCATAGCTGCGGAGTGAATGACATGAATGACAGACAGATCACGCTGGTTCAGGAAAGCTTTGCCCGGGTTGCGCCCATCGCCCCGGCGGCGGCCGGGATCTTTTACGCCCGGCTGTTTGAAATCGCCCCCGAGGTCAGGCCGATGTTCAAGGGCGATATGACGGCGCAGGGCAAAAAGCTGATGACCATGCTGGGAATTGTGGTGAACGGGCTGCGCGATCTGGATCTGATCGTGCCGGCGGCGCAGAAACTGGCGCGCGGCCATCTGGCCTATGGCGTGCGGGCCGAGCATTACGCGCCGGTCGGTCAGGCGCTGATCGAGACGCTGGAGCAGGGGCGGGGCGATGCCTTTACCCCCCAGACCAGGGAGGCATGGCAGGCCGCTTATGCGGTTCTGTCGGGCGTGATGATCGAGGCTGCCTATGGCACCCAAGAGGCAGCGGAATGAAACAGAAACTGGTGGTCATAGGGGCCGGCATGGCCTCGGGGCGGGCGCTGGAGCACCTGTTCGACAGCGCGCCGGGGCTTTTCGATGTCACGCTTTTCGGGGCCGAGCCGCGGGGCAATTACAATCGCATCATGCTCTCGCCTGTCCTGTCGGGCGAAAAGAGCTATGAAGAGATCGTCACCCATGACGCCGCCTGGTACGCGGCGCATGGCGTCACCTGCCGGTTTGGCGAAACGGTGACCGCCATCGACCGGGCGCGAAAGCAGGTGGTCAGCGTAGGCGGGCGGACGCCCTATGACAAGCTGGTGATCGCCACGGGATCGGCGCCTTTCATCATTCCGGTGCCGGGCAGGGATCTGCCAGGGGTGATAAGTTACCGCGATCTTGACGACACCAATGCGATGATCGCCGCCGCCCAGCGGCCCGGTGGCCGGGCAGTGGTAATCGGGGGCGGCTTGCTGGGGCTTGAGGCGGCGGCGGGTCTGGCGCTGCGCGGGATGGAGGTTACGGTCATCCACCTGATGGGCCATCTGATGGAGCGTCAACTGGATCCGGCGGCGGGGTATCTTTTGCAAAAGGAGTTGGCCTCGCGCGGCATCCGCATCCATTGCAAGGGCGCGACCAAGGCCATTCTGGGTGACGGCCGTGTCGAGGCTGTATTGCTGGAAGACGGCACCGTCTATCCCGCCGATCTGGTGGTCATGGCCGTGGGCATCCGCCCCGAAACCCGCATTGCAACCGATGCGCAGCTTGAGGTCGGCCGGGGGATCGTCGTGAACGATCAGATGGTCACCTCGGACCCTGATATCCTTGCGCTGGGCGAATGCGCCGAACACGATGAGCAGCTTTTTGGCCTCGTGGCGCCGCTTTACGACATGGCCAAGGTCGCTGCGCGCACCCTGCTGGCCGAACCTGCGGCCTTTCGGCCGGTGCAGACGGCGACCAAGCTTAAGGTCACGGGCTGCGATCTGTTCAGTGCGGGCGATTTTGCCGAGGCCGAGGGGCGCGAGGATATCGTGCTGCGCGATCCTGCGCGCGGGGTCTATAAACGGCTGGTGCTGGAGGATGACCGGCTGATCGGCGCGGTGATGTATGGCGATACCGCTGATGGAAACTGGTTCTTCGGGCTGATCAAGGACGCCACCGACATCAGCGAGATGCGCGAGACGCTGATCTTTGGCCCGGCCTTTCAGGGGGGCGCCTCGGCGGACCCTATGGCAGCCGTTGCAGCCTTACCGGCTGACGCAGAGATCTGCGGCTGCAACGGCGTATGCAAGGGAAGGATCGTCGAGGCGATCGGCGCCGGGGCCAGAACGCTGGAGGATGTGCGCGCGCAGACCAAAGCCTCGGGCTCCTGCGGGACCTGCACGGGGCTGGTCGAGCAGGTGCTGGCGGCAACGCTGGGCGGCGATTTCCAGATGCCGGCCTCCAAAGCGGTCTGTGGCTGCACCGATCTGAGCCATGAAGATGTGCGCCGCCTGATCAAATCGCGGGCGCTGAAATCGCAGCCCGCCGTCTGGCAGGAGTTGGGATGGTCAACGCCCGACGGCTGTCACATCTGCCGCCCGGCGATCAACTTCTACCTTTTGGCCGACTGGCCGCTGGAATATGCCGATGACGCGCAATCGCGCTTTGTCAACGAGCGCAACCACGCCAACATCCAGAAAGACGGCACCTATTCGGTGGTGCCGCGGATGTGGGGCGGGGTCACCACCCCGGCGGAATTGCGCGCCATCGCCGATGCGGCGGAAAAATACCGGGTGCCCACCGTCAAGGTGACCGGCGGCCAGCGGATTGATCTTCTGGGTGTGCGCAAAGAGGATTTGCCGGGGATCTGGCATGATCTGGGCCGGGCCGGGATGGTTTCGGGCCACGCCTATTCCAAGGGGCTGCGCACGGTCAAAACCTGTGTCGGCACAGATCATTGCCGCTTTGGCACGCAGGACAGCACCGGGCTTGGTATCCGGCTTGAGAAATTGCTTTGGGGGTCATGGACGCCGCATAAGGTCAAACTGGCGGTCTCGGGCTGTCCGCGCAACTGCGCCGAGGCGACCTGCAAGGATGTGGGCATCGTCTGTGTCGACAGCGGCTATCAGATCGGCGTGGCCGGTGCGGCGGGCATGGACCTGCGCGAGACCGAGCTTTTGGCCAAGGTGGAAACCGAAGATGAGGCCGTCGCGATCACCACCGCCTTTATTCAGCTTTACCGCGAAAATGCTCGCTATCTGGACCGGGGTTACAAATGGGTGGCCAAGGTCGGGCTGGACTGGGTGAAATCGCGGGTGGTCGATGATCTGGAACACCGCGCGGCGCTGATCGAACGTTTCGAGCTGTCGCAAAGCATCTATCGGCGCGATCCATGGGCCGAGCGGGCCGATGCCCGCAGCCGCCGCGATTTCGCGCCGCTGGCCGATCTGACGCTGGAGGCGGCAGAATGAGCTGGATCGATGTGGGCGCTGTTGACGATATCGCGCTGCGCGGCGCGCGGGTGGTCAAGACCGCGCAGGGCTGTGTTGCGCTGTTTCGCACTGCCGAGGGCGATATTTTTGCCGCCGGCGACCGCTGCCCGCATAAGGGCGGGCCCTTGTCCGAAGGCATCGTGCATGGCCGCGCGGTCACCTGCCCCTTGCATAACTGGGTCTTTTCACTGGAAACCGGGCAGGCGCAGGGCGCCGATACGGGCGAGATACCCACCTATGAGGTGCGCGTCAAAGACGGGCGAATCCTGCTGGATGGGGCCGGTCTGGCCAAGGCGGCGGCGGCCTGATGGCGGGCGCCGCGCCATGCGAGATCAGGACAAGCTGCCCCTATTGCGGGGTGGGTTGCGGGGTTCTGGCGCGCCCTGACGGGCAGGGCGGTGCGGCAATGCGCGGCGATCCGGCGCATCCCAATAACCGCGGGCGGCTATGCTCAAAAGGCTCGGCGCTGGGCGAGACATTGGGGCTTGAGGGGCGGCTGCTGCATCCGCAGGTGGGCGGACGGCGCGCCAGCTGGGACAGCGCGCTTGATCTGGTGGCCGGCAAGTTTCGCCGCGCCATTGCCGAACACGGGCCGGATTCCGTGGCGTTTTATGTCTCGGGCCAGATGCTGAGCGAGGATTATTATGTCGCCAACAAGCTGATGAAAGGCTTCATCGGCTCGGCCAATATCGACACCAATTCGCGGCTTTGCATGGCCTCGACCGTGGCAGGGCATAAACGCGCCTTTGGCACCGATACGGTGCCGGGGGTCTATGACGATCTTGAGCAGGCCGATCTGGTGGTGCTCGTCGGCTCGAACCTAGCCTGGTGCCATCCGGTGCTTTATCAGCGTATCGCGGCGGCCAGGGCGGCGCGCCCGGCGATGCGCGTTGTCACTATCGATCCGCGCCGCACGGCGACCTCGGATCTGGCCGATCTGCATCTGGCAATTGCGCCGGGCGCCGATGTGGCGCTGTTCAACCGGCTACTGGCGGAGATCGCGGATCGCGGCGCGCTGGACCGGGCCTATGTCGCCGCCCATGTCGAAGGGGCCGAGGCGGCGATTGCCGCGGCGCGGGCCGAGCGGGGCGATACCGGTCTGGACCCGGCGCTGATCGCGCGGTTTCTGGACCTGTGGATCGGCACGCAAAAGGTAGTGACCGTGTTCTCGCAGGGGGTGAACCAATCGTCATCGGGCACCGATAAGGTGAATGCGATCCTCAATTGCCATCTGGCCACCGGGCGGATCGGCAGGCCCGGCATGGGCCCTTTCAGTGTCACCGGCCAGCCCAATGCGATGGGCGGGCGCGAGGTTGGCGGGCTGGCCAATATGCTGGCCTGTCATCTGGACATCGAAAACCCCGATCACCGCGCGGCGGTGGGCGCATTCTGGGGCGCGCCGGCGATGGCCCGGCAGGCCGGGCTGAAGGCGGTGGATCTTTTTTCCGCTGCCGGCGCGGGGCAGATCCGGGCGCTATGGATCATCGGCACCAATCCGGCGGTCAGTATGCCCGAGGCGGACGCGGTCCGCGCCGCGATCGGCGCCTGTGATTTCGTGGCGGTGTCGGAGATGTTTGCCACGACCGATACCGCGCGGCTGGCCGATGTGGTTCTGCCTGCGACCGGCTGGGGCGAAAAGACGGGGACGGTCACCGCCTCGGACCGCATGATCAGCCGTCAGCGCGCCTTTCTGCCGCCGCCGGGGCAGGCGCGCCACGATTGGGATATTCTGGCCGATGTCGGGCGGCGCATGGGCTGGGGCGAGGCCTTTGATTATCAAAGCCCGGCGCAGATCTTTCGCGAATATGCGGCCCTGTCGGAGGTGGCGGCCGGGTTTGGCCGCGATTTCGATATCTCGGGCCTCAAAGACATAACGGACGAAGGCTATGACGCGCTTGCGCCGCAGCGCTGGCCGGTCAGCGCGGCGCGTGGCGGCGGGCGGTTCTTTGCTGATGGTGGATTTTATACCGCCAGCGGGCGGGCGCGGATGCTGGCGCTGCACCACCGCGCGCCGCTGGCCGCCTGCGGCCCGGACTATCCTTTCCGTCTCAATACCGGGCGGATCAGGGACCAGTGGCACACGATGACGCGCAGCGGGCTCTCGCCGCGTCTCAGCCAGCATCTGGCCGAGCCGTTCTTGGAAATCCACCCAAAGGACGCCGAGGATCTGGGACTGCGCGCGGCGCATCTGGCACGCGTCAGCGGCCCGGGCGGGCATGTGATCCTGCGGGTGCTGATCACCGACAGGGTGGCGCGCGGGCAGGTTTTTGCGCCGATGCACTGGAGCGATGAATATGCCGCCAATGCGCGGATCGACGCCGTGGTGCCGGCGCGGGTCGATCCGGTCTCGGGCCAGCCTGAAAGCAAGGCGGCGGCGGTGGCCGTTGAACCCTATGAGGCGGCGTGGTTCGGCTTTGCCATCAGCCGCGAGGCGCCGCACCCCGGCACCCACTATTGGGCCCGCGCCCGCGCGGCGCAGGGCTGGCGCAGTGAGATGGCGGGGCGTGAGGTGCCGCAGGACTGGCAGGCCTATGCGCGCGCGATTTTCGATCTGCCGCACGCCCGGATCGCCAGTGTCCAGGACCGTGCGCGCGGCACGGCGCGTATCGCGCTGAGCGAGGAGGGCAGGCTTTGCGCCGCGCTTTTCGTGGCGCCCGGCCCGGTGGCGGTATCGCGCGATCATCTGGTGGGGATGATTGGTCAGGAGGATGCCAATGTTCTGGCGGGCCGCCCCGGCGCCGACAGGCCCGATCCGGGGCCGGTGATCTGTTCGTGCTTTGGCGTTGGCGTCAACACCATCGCCCGCGCGATAGAGAGCCAGCGTCTGATCAGCGTCGAGGCGATAGGCGCGGCGCTTGAGGCGGGCAGCAACTGTGGCTCATGCAGGCCCGAACTGGCGGCGCTTCTGGCACGTCACAGCTTTCGCGAGGCTGCCGAGTGAGCCTTGCACCTTTCATACGCATCCTTGGCCGCGGCCCGGGGCGGGCGCGCTCGCTGACCATGGCTGAGGCGGCCGAGGCGATGGAGATTGTGCTGAGCGGGCGCGCCGCGCCTCAGGCGGTGGGCGCCATGCTGATGCTTATGCGCATGAAAGGCGAAACGCCCGATGAAATCGCCGGATTTACCCTTGCCGCGCGGCGCTCTTTGCCGGGCTGGAGCGGGCAGGCGCCGGGGCTGGACTGGCCCAGCTATGCCGCCGGGCGCAGCCGCGGCGCCCCGTGGTTCCTGCTGGCGGCCAAACTGGTGGCGGGCGCGGGCGTGCCGGTGCTGCTGCATGGCTGGAACGGCGCGCCGCAGGGCCGCTGCGTTCCGCCGCGCCGGGTGCTGAGCGATCTTGGCATTGCGCAGGCCGGGACCCTTGCCGCGGCGCAGGCGGAACTGGCGCGCAGCGGCATCGCCTATCTGGCGCTGGAGAGCCTGTCGCCGGCGCTTTTCGATCTGTTGCAGCTGCGCGGGGTTCTGGGGCTGCGAAGCTGCGTCAATACGGTTTTGCGGGTGCTGAACCCTGCTGGCGCCCCGGCTTCGGTTCAGGGTGTCTTTCATCCTTCCTACCGGGGGCTTCAGACCGATGCCTGCGCCCTTTTGGGCCAGCCGCGTCTGACTGTGCTGAAGGGCGGCGGCGGTGAGTTCGAGCGTCATCCGGGCAAAGAGATCGCGCTTTTCGGCCTGCGCGGTGGCGCAGGCTGGGGCGGTAGCGCGCCGGCGCTGATCAATGACAGCCGCCGTCTGGGAGATGGCGCGCCCGGCCCCGAAGCGGTCACTGCGCTGTGGCAGGGGTGCTGGCACGAGCCTTTCGCCGAAGCGGCGGTGATCGGCACCGCAGCCCTGGCGCTGGAGGCCGCCGGGAGGACCGATGACGGGCTGGCCATGGCGCGCGGGCTCTGGTCGGCACGACACAAGATGCAAGCGGCCTGAGGGGGTATCATGCAATCCTTTCCGATGTTTCTGAAAATGGCCGGGCGCCGGGTGGTAATCGCCGGCGGCGGCGAGCAGGCGGCGCAAAAGTTGCGGCTGATGCTCAAGACCGAAGCGGCGCTCAGCCTTCTGGCCCCAACTCTTGACGAGGAACTGGCCGGGGCGGTGGCGCGCGGCCGGGTTAGCCATCACAGCGGGCCGGTCACCGGCGCCGAGTTCGCGGGCGCCGCGCTTGTCTTTGTTGCCACCGGATGCCCCGGCGCCGACGCCTGCCTTCACGCCATCGCCAAATCGGCGGGCGCGCTGGTCAATGTCGTCGATCAGCCGGCGCTTTGCGATGCCACAACGCCATCCATCGTCGACCGTGACCCGCTGGTCGTGGCGGTGGGCACCGAAGGGACCGCGCCGGTTCTGGCCCGCTCGGTCAAGACCCGGATCGAACAGATGCTTGACCCCGGACTTGGCCGGTTTGCCGCCCTTGCCGGCCGGCTCAGGCCGCATGTGGCCGCCCATATCAGCCGCGAGCAGCGGCGCAGCTTCTGGCGCTGGGTCTTTGCCGGCGCGCCCTGGCAGGCGTTTCGCGCCGGGGCCGAAGGCGCGTCCGAGGCGATGATCCGGGCGTTCATCGTCAAAGGCAGGTCCGGCGACGCCACTGCGGGCCGGATCACGGTGATAGGTGTTCCGCGCGGGGGCAGCAATCTGTTGACCCTGCGGGCCGTGGCCCGCCTGCAGGAGGCCGATGTGATCTGCGTGCAATCGCCCGCAGGGCAGGGCGCGCTGGAGCTGGCCCGCCGCGACGCGGAGCGCATTTTCCTGACCGGCGGGCAGGGCGTTCTGCCATGGCCGCAAAAGAAGGTCTATGACCAGATCGCGGCGCAGGCGCGCAAGGGGCGCCATGTGGTGATTTTGACCGACGAGGCACCGGGGCATGACGCGCGCGGGGTGCGCGCTCTGACGCCGCTCTGCCCGCCCCAAATGGTGATTGAACGGCTCTTACCCGGCGCCGGGCAGAGCGATGAGGCCAATGGCGAATCCCAATCGCCCGCGTGGCGCCGCAAATCCGCCGCCACGGCCCGATAGGTGATGCCGAAAAGCCCGCGTCGTTCACATTCCCGTCAGAATTTTCAATTGCGCCGGGATTACATTAAAATATTCTATTTTTTAATTATGAAATGATTGATCTGCCGGTATTTAAGCGTAGTTTTTCGATGAGACGATTAAAATTATCCAATTTTTCAGGATATTAATGCCGCCTTTTTCAAGCGGCGCCATTATGGCGGAAAAAATGGAAGTTTCGCGCATTATCCAATTGCTGCGCGATTATGAATTTAAAAAAACTGATAATGTCTAAAGCAAATTGGAATATATTTAAAAAATTCCTCCGTGCTACCGATCTGGCCAAATTCCATGCGGTACCAGGCGGGAGGAACCTATGTCTGACGATATTGAAAGTGACCATGCAGCGCCCGTGAAAAGGCCGATCACGACGCGCAAAAGCTTTGTCGTGCTCATGGGGTTCAGCGTTGTGTCGCTGTATTTTCTCTGGGCCGGATACGGGGCGGCGCCGCTGAATATCTTTGGCACGCTCGAGGCGGCGGCAATCGACGAAAGCGCGCCGGTGCCGATGGCGGGGATGAGTATGGCCAAGGCCGGGGAAGGGGCCAAGGCCGGCGGCGGCGCGATGGGGGGCATGGATATGTCCGGCGGCAGCGGGGCGATTGATGCCTTTGTGTCGCTGACCGATGCATTCATCGCGAAATACGAGCAGCCGGACGGATCGGTGCGCCCGCAGATGACGCCGATGCAGATGGCGATGATGCCCAAGGACGAGCGCGGCAAAGAGCCGGCCACCGAAGTTTTGCTGAGCGGGTATCAATGGGGCTATGACCCATCGGTGATCCGCCTGACAGTGGGCAAGCCCTACCGGTTCCGGATGATGGCGCTGGACGCCACGCATGGCGCCTCGATCAGCACGGGCACGGCCAGCCGGATGATCCGTCTGCGCCCGGGGGTCGAAAACGTTCAGACCCTGACCTTTCGCAAGCCGGGCAGCTATCTGATTTATTGCACCGTCTATTGCGGTCAGGGCCATCAATACATGCAGGCCCAGATCATCGTTGAGCCGCCGGCGGCCTGACCCTTTGCCATTCCAGATCAAACAGACGCATTAACCCGCGTTTCCCAGTGATGAGGCCGACCATGGCGACGACATCCTTTTTTGAACGAATGAAAATGCTGAGCGCGGCGGACAAAGCACTTGTCAAAGCCTTTCTGATCATGGCGGTTCTGACGCTTGGTCTGGGCATTGCCTTTGGCACGACAACCGCCTTTGCGCGCGCGGGATTTATCGAAATCGACCCCGATCGCGCGTTTCAGATCATGACCCTGCATGGGGTGACGATCTTTTTCTACTGGCTCTATTTCGTTCAGGCGGCCTTGCTTTTGGTGCTTGTGGCGTGTTTTTCGGGCGGCGATATCGCCATTGCATGGCGCCGCATGGCCTGGGCCGGGTTTGTCCTGATGACTGCCGGTTTTATCAGCAGCGAAGGCAGCAGCCTGAGCGGCCTTGCGCTTCTCTATAACGCGCCGCCCGAGATCGTGGCCGACTATGAGAGGCCCGCTGCGGTGTTCTTTTATCTGGGCTATCTGCTGCTTGGGATGGGCCTGTTGTTTGTTGCGGTCCCGGCGATCTGGACCGCGCTGAAGCCCAAGTTCGAAGGGCGCATCGATAGCTGGTCATCGGTGGGCTTTGCCGCGGTCGCCTGGGCGGGGCTGTTGATTGTCAGCGCCTTTGCGGCGGTCAATGCCTTTGCCTCGCCCCTGATCTGGGCGATGGGCGAGGGGCAGCTGAGCACCAATTACACCATGGGCTGGAACCTTTTGTTCCATAATGTCCATTACCTGCCGCTGATGGCCACGGTTGTCATGTGGTATGTGCTGATCGAGGTTCTGACCGGTGTGAAATCGATTTTCGGGCAGCGATTTTCCAAGGCCATCTTTGCCAGCTATCTTTTGCTGGTGCCGCCGACCTCGCTCTATCACATGTTTCTAGAGCCTGATCTGGCCGAGCCTGTGCGCCTTGCCGGCTCTCTTTTGTCGCTCTTTATCAGCGTGCCGACGGTGCTGGTGTTCCTGCTGATCATCGCCTCGCTCGAGGTTCATGCCCGCGCCCATGGCGGCAGGGGGCTGTTTGGCTGGATCCCGATGCTGCCCTGGCGCAATCCGGTGATGGCGGCGGTGGGTATGGCGGTGGTCAATCTGGCCCTGGGCGGGGTGTTTTCCTTTGTCCTTATACAGGAACAGATGGCACCCTTGCTGAGCGATACCTTCTTTGTGCCGGCCTATTTCCATTTCCTGACGCTGGGGACGGTGACGCTGACCTTTGTGGCATCGCTGCTTTATGTCATCCCGGCGATCACCGGGCGCAATCTGTGGCGGCCGGGGCTTCTGGCGCGGCTGCCTTATGTGATGACCTTCGGCCTTGTGCTTTTTGGCGGCGGCGGGTTGACGGCGGGGTTCATGGGCGTTCCGCGCCGGGTCTTTGACATCTCATATGACGGGGCTGCGGCGGGCGCATGGATGACCGCGATGGCCTTTGTCGGGATCGGCGCGGTCTTTATGGCGCTGGCGATGGCGGTCTATATCTTTGCGCTTGCCGCATCGCTTTTTGCCACGCCGCGGCTGGCGCGCGGGATTTTGGCAGGCCTGCCCGAGGTTCAGTGGGGCGGTATCGTGCCGGGCTATCAATCGGCCTATGTCGGCCCGCTTGCGGTGCTGGTGCTGGTGGGGGGGATGTATGCCTTTACCGCCTTTGGCTTCGAGATGATTGCCAGAATGCCGCTATCGGCCAGCAGCGAGGCGCATTAGCGGGGCGCGGGGCAGGCAAGCTGCAACTGATTTCAACCGATGAGGCTATGGATATGAAACATGAAGACGGGCTTATTTTCGCGGTGATCTTTGTCGTCTGGTCGGCGCTGGCGCTGATGTATTTCACGGTGCCCATGGTCTATATGCCGACCAATGCGCGGGTCTGGGGCCTTGGGGCGCTGTTGTTTTTCGTCCTTGCGATGGTGATCTGGCGCGCCGACCGCGCCTCGCCCAAAAAGAAATAGCCGAACACGGGCCGCCCCTGCTGCGATCGGGGCGCGGCGCGTCGGTGAACCAGCGCCCCTGCGGGCCGCCTCGCTACCTCCGGGTAATGGCCGGGCGGGCGCTGGTTCATCGCCTTTCGCTGCCATTCGCCGCCCTCCGCGCCGCCGCCCGGGCCCCGGCGCAAGCGCAAGATTGAACCGCGCCCGCGCTCTGGTCTATGATGGCTGTGAAAACCGCACAAAGAGGCGCAATTTGGACGCAAGAGTGGAAAACGGCGGGGCAAAACAGCAGCCCGCGCATGAGATGGCCTATCTTGCGCTGCGCCAGATGATCCTGTGCGGTGAGTTTGTGCCCGGCCAGCCGGTGACCATCGAAGGCGTGGTCGCCAGTCTGGAGGCCGGAACCACCCCGGTGCGCGAGGCGATCCGCCGGCTTATCGCCGAGGGCGCGCTGGCCTTTCACGGCAACAGGCGGGTTACGGTGCCGGTTCTGGGGCCCGGGCGGCTGGATGAGATCGCCTATGCCCGCCGCGCGATCGAGCCCGAGTTGGTGCGCCGTGCCACCGCCCGGATCACGCCGCTTGATATCGACGGTCTGGCCGCGATTGACGAGCGGCTGAACATTGCCATCGCCTGCGGCGACGTGCGCGGCTATCTGAGCGAAAACTACGCCTTTCACAGCCGTCTTTACGAGGTTTCGGATGCCGGGGTGCTGATCGCGATGGCGCAATCGCTCTGGCTCAGGATGGGGCCTTCGCTGCGGGTGATGTGCGGGCGTTTCGGCACCGCCAACCTGCCTGACAAGCACCGCGAGGCGCTGGAGGCGCTGCGCCGCCGTGATGGCGATGCGGCGGCTGCGGCCATCGCGGCGGATATCGAACAGGGGCTCAGCCAGATCCGCCAGTCGCTTCAGGACGCCGGCTGAGGGCGGGGCGGGCCCGTGCTGGGCGCGTTACGCCGCCGCTGCTGCCATCAGGTCGTCGCTGATCAGCTGCTGATGGGTTTCATCCAGCGTCTTGCGCACTCTTTCGATCAGTGTGTCGATCTCGGCCTCGCTGAGGATCAGCGGCGGCGAGACGACCATCCGGTCGCCGACATGGCGCATCACGATGTTATTGGCAAAAGCATGTTCGCGGCAGATCAGACCGGCGCTGCCGGCAGGGGCGGCAAAGGCGGCGCGGCGCGATTTGTCAGGGCTGAGCGCCAGTGACGCCATCAGCCCGACCGACACAGCCTCGCCCACCAGGGGATGCTCGGCCAGCTCGGCCCAGCGGCGCGCCAGATAGGGCGCTGTGACCGATCCTACGCGCTCGACGATCTTTTCCTCGTCAAGAATGCGCAGATTCTCAAGCGCCACCGCAGCGGTTACCGGATGGCCCGAATAGGTATAGCCATGGGCAAATTCGTCGCCGCCGATTACCGCTGCCACATCGTCGCTGACGATCGAGGCGCTCATCGGCAGATAGCCCGAGGTCAGCCCCTTGGCGACCGTCATGATATCGGGTTTGATATCAAAGGTTTGCGAACCGAACCAATTGCCGGTCCGGCCAAAGCCACAGATCACCTCATCGGCGATCAGCAGGATCTCATGGGCGGCGCAGATCCGTTGAATTTCGGGCCAATAAGCCTCATGCGGGATGATCACGCCGCCGGCGCCCTGCACCGGCTCGGCGATGAAGGCGGCGATCCGGTTCTCGCCGATCTCGGCGATGGCTGTCTCAAGCTCGCGCGCGCGCATCAGCGCAAATTCGCGCGGATCCATATCGCCCCCTTCGCCATACCAATAGGGCTGGCCGATGTGGTGAACATCCGCCACCGGCAGCCCGCCCTGCGCATGCATCGCTGCCATACCCCCAAGGCTGGCCGCCCCCATGGTCGAGCCGTGATAGGCGTTGCGCCGGCTGATGATCACGCTTTTATCGGGCTTGCCCTGCCGCGCCCAGTAATGGCGCACAAGGCGCATGTTGGTGTCATTTGCCTCGGATCCCGAGCTGGCAAAGAACACATGGTTCAGATCGCCGGGGGCCAGTTCGGCCAGCCGCGCGGCCAGCGAGATGGCGGGCGTATGGCTGGTCTGGAAAAACGTGTTGTAATAGGGCAGCTCGCGCATCTGCCGCGCTGCCGCCTCGGCCAGTTCGGGCCGGCCATAGCCGATGTTGACGCACCAGAGCCCGGCCATACCGTCAAGAATCTGGTTGCCCTCGCTGTCGGTCAGCCATGCGCCCTCGGCTTGGGTGATGATCCGCGCGCCCCGCGCCTCAAGCTCTTCGGCGCAGGTGAAAGGGTGCATGTGGTGGGCCGCGTCCAGCGCGCGCAGGGTCTCGGTCGGCATATGGTTGGTGATCATGGTCATGTCGTTTTTTCCGTTCACTTGCCTTTGGCGGCGGTGGCCATCGCCCCCGTGGCGCGCCATTTGCCATAAGGATATGGGTGGGGGAGGTGCTGTCAATTGAAATATGATCAAATTATTGCCCAAAGACTATGCGTCTGGCTTGCGCCGATGGTCGCCGGGCGGGGCGCGGGGCGGCAGTAACGCCCAATTCGCGGGTAAATACACGGATTTGCGTTGTGCCCTTAAAATCATCAACGGCCAATGTGACAGGGTTTTGTGCCCTTAATTGAACAGCAAAATCATCTGGTGATGAAAGCGGGCCGGCTTTCGGACAATATAGTTATTGTCAAAACCCTTTCAATTTGATCATCTTGTGGCAGCAATAAAAATAAACATTGCGCCAACACGGGAGAAATCCAATGAAGATGAGATTGCTTGCCCTCGCCGCAGGTCTGGCTGCCGTTGCCGGTATCGGACAGGCCGAAGAGCTTAGGGTCTATAACTGGTCTGATTACATCGACGAAGAGCTTTTGACCAAATTCGAGGCCGAGACCGGGATCAACCTGACCTATGATGTTTTCGATTCCAACGAGGTGCTTGAAACCAAGCTGCTCGCCGGCGGTTCGGGCTATGATGTGGTTGTGCCCTCAGGCACCTTCCTGCAGCGCCAGATCGCGGCGGGCGCATTTCAGAAGCTGGATTACTCCAAGCTTCCCAATGCCAAGAACCTTTGGGATGTGATCAAAAAGCGCACCGCGCAATACGACCCCGGCAATGCCTATTCGATCAATTACATGTGGGGCACCACCGGGATCGGTGTGAATGTCGACAAGGTGCGCGAGGTTCTGGGCGAGGATGCGCCGGTGGATTCGCTGGCGCTGGTCTTTGATCCCGAGAACATGAAAAAGCTGGCCTCATGCGGGGTGCAGATGCTGGATGCCCCGATCGAGATCATTCCGGCGGCTCTGAACTATCTGGGCGAAGATCCCAACAGCCACGATCCCAAGGTCATCGCCAAGGTCGAGCCGGTGCTGACCGCCGTGCGCCCCTATATTCAGAAGTTCCACAGCTCGGAATATATCAATGCGCTGGCAAATGGTGAGATCTGCGTCGCTTTCGGCTGGTCGGGCGATATCCTGCAGGCGCGCGACCGCGCGGCCGAAGCCGGCGCCGGTGTCGAGATTGTCTATAACGCACCCAAAGAGGGGGCGCTGATGTGGTTCGACCAGATGGCGATCCCGGTGGATGCGCCCAACCCGTCGGGCGCCCATAAGTTCCTGAACTTCATCATGGATGCCAAGAACATGGCGGCAGCCTCGAACTATGTCTATTATGCCAATGGCAATCTGGCGTCGCAGAAATATCTGGTGGATGATGTGATCAACGATCCGGCCATTTATCCTGACGAAGAGACCTTGAAACATCTTTATACGACAACGCCTTACGAGCCGAAGGTGCAGCGCGTTGTCACGCGGCTCTGGACGCGGATCAAATCGGGCACCTGAGCATAAGGGCCCTGTCGCCCCCGCTGTCACCGGCGGGGGCAAATCGAATTCTACGGGTTCTACGGGACAGACATGCAACAAAATGCAGGCAACGGCGAGTTTGCGCCATGGCTGGACCCCCAGCAAAAACCGCTTATCAGCTTTGACAATGTGACCAAGAAATTCGGCAGTTTCACGGCCATCGACAAGCTTGATCTGAAAATTTACGAGCGCGAGTTCTTTGCGCTTCTGGGCCCCTCGGGGTGCGGCAAGACCACGCTGATGCGGATGCTGGCGGGGTTCGAGGCGCCGACCGCCGGGCAGATCTATCTGGACGGGCAGGACATATCGCCGGTGCCGCCGAACCGGCGGCCGGTCAATATGATGTTCCAGTCCTTTGCGCTGTTTCCGCATCTGAATGTCTATGACAACATCGCCTTTGGCCTGCGCCGCGACCGGATGCAGAAGGATCTGCTTTCGGCGCGGGTCGATGAGATGCTGCGCCTGACCCGGCTTGAGAAATTCGCGCGCCGCAAACCGCATCAGATCTCGGGCGGTCAGCGTCAGCGCGTGGCGCTGGCCCGGGCGCTGGCGCGGGCGCCCAAGCTGCTGCTTCTGGACGAGCCGATGGGCGCGCTGGACAAACGTCTGCGCCATGACACCCAGTTCGAACTGATGGATATTCAGGAAAAGACCGGCACCACCTTTGTCATCGTCACCCATGATCAGGAAGAGGCGATGACCGTCGCCAGCCGGGTCGCGGTGATGGATCACGGCAAGCTGATGCAGGTGGCAACGCCCGCGGGCATCTATGAAGAGCCGGGATCGGTCTATGTCGCCGATTTCATCGGTGAGGTGAATATCATCGAAGGCACGGCAAGCCCGATGGGCAAGGATCGTTATCGCATCGATTGGGCCGAAGGCCAGCCGCCGATAGAAACGATCAGCAAAACGCCGCTGGAGGCCGGCGCGCGGGTCTTTTTCGCGATCCGGCCCGAAAAGGTGGCGATTGCCCATGGCGCGGCGGACAAGGGCGAAAACAGCCTGTCCGGCAAGGTCATCGATATCGCCTATCTGGGCAATATCACCACCTATCATGTGGCGCTTGCCGACGGGCGGATCATCAAGGCCCAGACCGCCAACCGCCGCCGCATCGCCCGGCGCGGATTTAACTGGGACGATCCGGTGCACTTGAGCTTTACCGACACCGCCGGTGTCGTGCTGACCCATTAGCGGGGCAAGGGGGAGAGGATGAAAAAAGGCCGCGCGCTTGTCATTGCGATACCCTATCTGTGGCTTCTGGCGCTGTTTCTGGTGCCTTTCGGGATCGTTCTTAAGATATCGCTGTCGGATATGGCGCTGTCGATCCCGCCCTATACCCCGCAGCTTGACCCGGCCGCCGGCTGGGCCGGGCTGCGCCGGTTTTTCGCGGCGCTGGATTTTGAGAATTTCACCTTCCTGACGCAGGATGAGCTTTACTGGAAGGCCTATCTTTCCAGCCTCTGGATCGCCAGTTTTTCAACTGCACTGACGCTTTTGGTCGGCTATCCGATTGCCTATGCGCTGGCCCGCGCGCCCGAGGAATGGCGCCCGACGCTTCTGATGCTGGTGATCCTGCCGTTCTGGACCAGCTTTCTGATCCGGGTCTATTCGTGGATGGGCATTCTGGGGCGCGAGGGGGTGCTGAACCAGTTCCTGCTGTGGAGCGGGTTGATTAACGAGCCTTTGACCATCCTCAACACCAATATCCCGGTCTATATCGGCATCGTTTACACCTATCTGCCCTTCATGATCCTGCCGATCTATGCCGCGCTTGACCGGATGGATGTGTCGCTTTTAGAGGCGGCCGAGGATCTGGGCTGTTCGCAGATCAGCGCGTTCTGGCGGATCACCGCGCCCCTGTCGCGCCCCGGGGTGATTGCCGGTGTCTTTCTGGTCTTTATCCCGGCACTTGGCGAATATGTGATCCCCTCGCTTCTGGGCGGCTCACGCACGTTGATGATCGGCAAGGTCCTGTGGGAGGAGTTTTCGGCCAACCGCGACTGGCCGGTCGCCTCGGCGGTGGCGGTGGTTCTCTTGCTGATCCTTGTGGTGCCGATTGTTCTGTTCCAGCGCAACCAGATGCGCGAGCGCGAA
>JASBSV010000103.1 GCA_030148745.1 Paracoccaceae bacterium | reverse complement strand
TGCACATCCCAGTCCAGAACCGCAACGCGCCGCGTCAGCCCGTCGGCCAGCGCTGCCTCGATCGCAATGGCTATATTGGCCAAAAGGCAAAAGCCGTTTGGAAACTCGGGCAAACAGTGATGCCCCGGCGGGCGCGACAGGGCATAGGCATTGTCGGCCTCGCCCTTCAGAACCGAATAAAGCGCCCCCTTGGCCAACCCCGCAGACAGCGCGGCAAGCTCGAACCCGCCTTGCGCAAAGGGCGTGCGCAGCCCCAATTCGCCGCCGCCGGCGTCCGACAGCGCCTTGAACTCGCTCAGGAACGCTTCGGGGTGGACCCATGCCAGATCTTCCCACGAGGCGCTGGGCGCGCTGCGGGCGTCAAGATCCCCGATCAGGCCAGTGACCTCGATCAGGTTTTTCAGACGCCGCTTGGTTTCAGGGCTTTCGGGCAACCCGCCGGCGGCCAGCGGCTGAACCAGCCCGCCAAAGGGCAGGGTAAAGGCATAATTGCCGCCGCCGTGCCAGAAGCATTGTTCATCCCAGAAAAATGCTGTGGTCATCTTACCCTCTTTCGCTTTTGCCAAGTTTGCATTGCTGCCCGCCCGCGGTAAATGATTATCACGATGAAAGTTCCTGATCTCTCTGAACTGGCCGAGCCGGGCCGGCTTCTGACCGTAAGGGTCACGCCGGGGGCTGGGCGTAATGACGTGAGCTATGACGGCGCGCGGCTTGTGGTGCGTGTCACCGCGATTGCCGAGGGCGGCAAGGCCAATGCGGCGGTGATCAAGCTGCTTGCCAAATCGCTGGGAATTGCCAAATCCCGGCTGCTGCTTCGGCGCGGGCAAAGCGGGCGGGACAAACTGTTTGAAATCACCTAAGCGCCGGCGGGGCGTTTTTTGCGGGTGCGGAAGTCATGCGCCGCAGGGTGCTTGCACGGGTCCTGATCTTTGCCAAAGATTGCGTGTTTCTGAATTTTCTGAGTGCCGGTTACCGGCAGCGCGGGTAAAAAGACGATCCATCCCGGCGCTTTGTAATAGGCCATCCGGTCCATCGCATGGGCAAAAAGCCTTTCGGCCACCGGGGCGCCCGGATCGTCCTGCATTGTCACGACGCAGGCCATCACCTCTTCGTCGCGCAAGGCATCCGGCACGGCGATCACGGCAACCTGCGCTACATCGGGATGGTCCTGAAGACATGCCTCAACCTCGGCGGCGGCGATGTTTTCGCCGGACCGGCGCACGATGTTCTTTTTGCGGTCGACAAAATAGATCATCCCGCTTTCATCCATGCGCACCGTGTCGCCGGTATGAAACCAGCCGCCGCGCCATGCCTCTTCGGTCGCCTGCGGCAAGTTGAGATAGCCCGAAAAGGCGCCTTTGCGCGGGGTTTGCGCGCTGTGGCGCAGGACCATTTCACCGGGGGTGCCGCGCGCCACTTCGGTGCCGGTTTCATCGACGGCCATAACCTCCAGCCCCGGACCGGGGCGGCCGATCGCGCGGGTGTCAATCTGGCGCGGCTCAAAGTTGTCGGCCAGAATGCGGCACATTTCGGTCATGCCCCAGACCTCGATCAGGGGAAATCCAAAGCGTGCTTCGAAGGCGGCGTGCAGTGTCGGCTCGACACCGGCGCCCACGGCCCATTTGACCGTGTGACCGCGGTCGTCGGATGCAGGGGGCCGGTTCATAAGCGCCGGAATGATGATGCCCAGATAATGCGCGGCGCTGGCGCGGGTGGCGATGATATCGCCCCACCATGCGCGGGCGCTGAAACGTTCGGGAATGATCTGGCAACTGCCGGTGGTGATGACGGCATAAAACAGCATGATCGCGGCGTTGACGTGAAACAGCGGCAGGGGGCAATAGATACGCTCGCCCGCCGGATCGAAGGTGATCGCTCCGCCGCGCCCGGCGTACCACTGGCCCATCAAAAGCTCATACTCATGGCTGAGGATACAGCCTTTGGGCCGCCCGGTGGTTCCCGAGGTATAGATCAGGCTTGCCTCGGTCGCGGGCGTGACCGGGCCGCTTATCGGCGGCTCCTGCGGCGCTGGTGCAAGGGCCTCGTCCTCGATCATCGACATGGAAATGTCGCGCCCGCTTTCGCGGATGCCCTCGGCCATCTGCGCCGCCATACCCGGTGTGCTCAGGGCCAGATCGGCATCGCAATCGGCAAGAAGATAGGCCGTCTCGGCCGGGCGGTAATCGGGGTTAACGGGCACCCATGATATCCCCAGTTCGGCCAGCGCGAGCTTCCAGAGCAGCATCTCGGGCCGGTTGCCCAAGAGCAGCGCGATCCGGTGGCCGTGCCCATAGCCTGCGGATTTAAGGAGTTGAACGCAGCGACCTATGTACAAGGCCGCCCCGGCATAGGTATATGTGGCGCCCCGGGGTTGATAGCTGCGTGCGGGATCGGCAGGGATCACAAGGAAATCGCGCCCGTCATGGGTGGCGGCGCTGGCCCTGAAATAGGGGCCGATGGTGTCGGGCGCTGCGCTAAATCTTGTCATTACCTGTCCTTTTTTGGCGCGATCTTACCCATCGCGTCCTGATTTGCCAGCGCAAGCTGGCGCGGTGGTCTGGCGAACCAGAAGTTCAACGTCACATCTTTGACGCTCGATCCCCAAAGCCCCTGCTTCGGCGATTGCGCGGGTGATCTGTTCCCCCGCGCGCCGGCCGATGTCGCGCGCGGGAATGCGCACTGTGGTCAGCGCCGGCTCCATCTCGGCAGAGCCGTTGAAGTCGCCGATCCCGATCACCGACAGCCCCGACGGAACCGATATTCCTGCCTGCCGCGCCGCATAGATCGCGCCCTGCGCAATCACGTCATTGCCGCATAATAGGGCGGTTGGCCGCGTGCTGTGATTGAGCAATTCGCCGGCGGCCTGTTTGGCCTGACTGATGCTATAGGGCGCCTCGGTGCGCCAGTGGGCCGGAACGGTGATGCCGTAATCGGCCAGCGCCGCCTCGGCCCCGCCGCGGCGGTCGCGGGCACGATCGTTTTCATCGGTACTTGGGAACACCAGAGCGATGCGTCGGTGGCCGAGTTCGACCAGATGCCGCGCTGCCAGCGCACCGGCGGCAAAATTCTCGGCGCCGATACAGGAAATGCGCGAGCCGGCGTCGTAATTCCAGATCGCGATCACCGGCACACCCTGTTGTTCGATTAACCGATAACTGGCCTCGCGGTGGTCCAGCCCGATCAGGGCAATGCCATCGACGCGGTGCTCCAGAAGCTTGCGCAACACCGCATATTCGCGGTCGAGGTCGAAACCATGCGAAGCGATCAATATGGTGAAACCTGCCTCGTCGACAGCTTCCGAGAAAGACTGGATCACCTCGGAAAAGATCGTGTGATTGATCGTCGGCACGATCAGCCCGATCGTCGCGCTGCGTTTGCCATGCATCGCCTGCGCCGCGCGATTGCGAATATAGCCCAGCCGTTCGACCGCGCGGGCGATCTTTTTCCGAGTCGTGGGGTTAACCAGATGTGGGTGATTGAAACTGCGCGACACGGTCGATGGCGATACGCGGGCAGCCCGTGCTACCGCGATTATATCAACTTTATCACCTTGTTTATAAACATTTTTCATAGGGTTACACGGTCAATTTATGAAAACATTTGCAATACTATTTTCATCGCCTACCCTGACTTGTCAATAAAGCCACGCTGGGTAGGGAGGCCCGTGGATGGAGTTTATTGGCTATTTTGGCGCGGTCTTTGAGCCTGCGGCCTTCGGGCTGTTGCTGGTGGGGACGATTGGCGGCCTGATCCTGGGGGCGACGCCCGGTCTGTCGCCGACGATGGCGGTGGCGCTTTTGATCCCCTTCACCTTTCAGCTTGCCCCGGCGCATGGTCTGATCCTGCTGGGGGCGGCTTATACATCAACGGTGGCCGGCGGCGCGGTCAGTGCGATCCTGCTCAAGATCCCGGGCGCGCCGGCCAATATCGCCACCACGCTGGACGGCCATGAGATGGCAAAACAGGGCCGCGGCGCCGAGGCGCTTCAGCTATCGTTTCTGGCCTCGGCGGTTGGGGGCGTCTTCGGGGTGCTCCTGCTGATTTTTCTGACCCCGGTCCTGGCCCGCTGGGCGCTTGCCTTCGGGCCGTCGCATCTGTTCTGGCTGGCGATCCTTGGGGTGACGGTCATCGGCTCTCTGGACAGCAGATCGGTGGTCAAGGGGCTTTTGTCGGGCTGTATCGGGCTTTGGCTCGCGACCATCGGGTTTGACGACATCATGGGCGCGCAGCGGTTCATCTTTCACCCCGCGCTGGGCGGAGGGATCAATATCATCGCCGCCCTGATCGGCCTTTTCGCCATCCCGCAGGTGCTGAACATGTTCGCCAAGGGGCGCCAGCCGCTGGGTGGTGAGGTGATCAAGGTTCAGCCGCATTCGCTGGGCGCCTCTATGCGAGAGCTGTTTCGCCGGCCGCGTGCCCTAAGTATTGGCACGATGACCGGATCGATCATCGGTCTGATTCCCGGCGTGGGAGGACAGATCGCCGGGCTTGTCGCCTATGATCAGGCAAGGAAATTTTCGTCCGAGCGGGACAAGTTCGGCACCGGCCACAGCGAGGGCGTGATCGCCGCCGAAAGCGCCAATAACGCCATGGTTGGCCCGTCGCTGGTGCCACTTCTGACGCTGTCGATCCCCGGATCGCCAACCGCCGCGGTGTTGCTGGGCGGGCTTTTGATCCACGGAATTTTCCCGGGCCCCGATCTGTTCAACAATTATCCCGATGTCGCCTGGACCTTCATCAACTCGATGCTGATCGGGCAGATCCTGATGTGCATTTTCGGTCTTTATATCGCCGGGCTCGCCGCGCGCGTGGCGCAGGTGCCGCAATCGGTGATGGCGGCGGTGGTTCTGGGCCTTGCCGTTTTCGGCAGCTATTCTGTCCAAAGCTCGATGGGGGATGTATATGTCATGGCCGCATTGGGCGTGATGATGTTTTTCCTCGAGCGGTTTGGCTTTTCCGCCGCGCCACTGGTGCTTGGTTTGATCCTTGGGCCGATTGCCGAGGCAAATTTCATTCAGGGTTCAATGATCGCGAATGCGACCGACGGGCTGGCGGTTTATTTCTTCTCCGGCACGCTGAATATCGTACTGATCGCGACTGTGGTTCTATCGATCGTCTATTCCGCGTGGATGGAAATCAGAACCCGCAGATTTATCGAAAAGCAGGAGGCGATGGCATGAGCAGGCTTCAGCATGTGATTCCCTCGGGGATTGTGGCGCTTGTTGGGTTGTGGGTCGCCTATATCAGCTATACCGCCCAGCCGGCCGAGGCATTCCTGTTCCCGCGGCTGATTTCGACCGTTTTCGTTGTCCTGTCGCTCTGGACCTTTGGCAAGGCCTGTCTGGGCTGGTCGCGGGTCGGGCAGGGCCTTTCGCGCGAGATGCTGGTCAATCTGGTGCCCGGCCTTCTGGTGGCGTTGGTCTATATCTTCTGGGCGGCGCGCACGGTTGGGTTTTACACCTCGACCACGGTCGCCTTTTTCATTCTGCTGTCGCTCTATGATCCCGCCCCGCATTCCGAGGTCCGCTCGTGGATCAGGCGCATCATCATCACGGCCGGTTTCATGGCCGTCATGTACGGGCTCTTTGCCCAGCTTCTGCGGGTCTATACCCCGCGAGAGGTCTTTTTCTGAACCGCGAAGACGCGGCGGAAACCATAAAGGGAGGAAAGAACATGAGAAAACTACTGGCAGGGGCCGCGATGGCCCTTATGGCGGTGACCGGCGCGGCATCGGCGCAGGGGTATCCTGATCGGCCGATCATGATGATGGTCAGCTATGGCGCAGGCGGGGCGACCGATTTTCAGGCCCGTATCGTGACGATGACGGCGGGCAACGAAGATGCGCTGGGTATGCCGATTGCGATCATAAACAAACCGGGGGCCGGCGGGCGGGTCGGCTGGAACTGGTTCGCCACGCAGGCCGAGGCGGATGGTTATACACTGGCCGCCTATAATGTGCCGCATTTCATTGCCCAGTCGATCAAGGGCGGGGTGCAATATTCGGCCGATAGTTTTGAGCCGATCGCCAATTGGGGCGCCGATCCTGCGGTCTTTGTCGTGGCCGCCGACAGCCCGTTCAACTCGATGGCCGATGTGGTCGCCTATGCCAAGGAAAACCCCGGCAAGCTGACGTTTTCGGGCGCAGGGCTTTTCGTGGGCCATCACATTGCAGCGCTGCAGATCGAAAAGGCCGCTGGGGTCAAGATGAGCTATATCCCGACCAAGGGTGGCGGCGCCGCCGCGATGAAGGCGGTCATCGCCGGTGACGTGATGGCGGGCGTCAACAACCTGTCGGATGCGTTCCGTGCGCGCGAGGCGGGCAGCATCAAAATATTGGGCGTGGCCGATCTTGAGCGCAGCTCCTTTTTGCCCGATGTACCGACCATGAAGGAACAGGGGCTGGACGTTGACAACTCCAGTGTGAATTACCGGGGCATCATGGTGCCCAAGGGCACACCGCAGGCGGTCATCGACAAGCTGGCCGAAAAAGTGCCCGAAATGTTCCGCAACAAGCGGGTTCAGAGCAAGATGAAGGCCGGCGGCTCGCCCATACTTGTGATGAACCGCGATGAGGTCAAGGCGATGTGGGCCGCGCGTCAGAAAACGCTGGAAAAACTTCTGGCCGGGCTCTGACCCGCGCCGCTTTGAAAACCGGGCCGGGGCGTAACCGCCCCCGCCTTTACACGGGGGGCAAATCCGATGTCTGGGAATGGAATGTCAGATGAATGCACAGGATGATCTTGCGAAAGTCGATCAGATTGTGGCGCGCGCACGCGCGGCGCAGTCGGCCTTTGAAAAGGGCGCAGATCAGGCGCGTTATGACCGCGCGGCACTGGCGGCGGGCTGGGCGATCATGGAGCCGGGGCGCAATCGGGCACTGGCCGAGCTTTCGGTTCAGACAACGGGCCTTGGCAATGTGGCCGACAAGATCACCAAGAACCATCGCAAGACATTGGGGCTGTTGCGCGATATCGCCGGCGCGCGCACATGCGGGATTCTCTCGGACGATCCTGCAACCGGCATAACTGAAATCGCCCGCCCCATTGGGGTGATCGGTGCGGTTGTGCCGTCAACCAACCCCGCCGCCACACCGGCCAATAATATCATCAACGCGCTGAAATGCGGCAATGCGATTGTGCTGTCACCCTCACCCAAGGGGGTGCCGGCCTGCGAGATGCTGCTGAAGTTCATCCATGCCGAATTCGACAAAAGCGGGTTTGATCATGATCTGGTACAGATGCTGCCCGCGCCGGGGTCCAAGGCGCTGACCCAGCGGCTTTTGGAGACCGCCGATCTGGTCGTTGCCACCGGCAGTCAGGATAATGTGCGCCGCGCCTATAGCTCGGGGAGCCCGGCGATTGGCGTCGGCGCCGGCAATGTCACCGTGATTGTCGATGAGACGGCCGATCTGCAGGCCGCTGCCGACAAGATCGCTGCCTCCAAGACGTTTGACAATGCAACGTCATGTTCATCTGAAAATGCAGTGGTTGTAGTCGATGCTGTCTATGATGCTTTCATTGCCGCTTTGGAGCAAGCGGGCGGCGCCCTGATTTCGGGCGATGACGCCGATCAGGTGGTGGCGCGGCTTTGGCCTGATGGGCATCTGAACCGACAGGTGATCGCGCAGGACGCCGATGTCATGCTCGACGCGCTGGGCATGGCCGGCAAGGTGGCCCCGGATACCCGGTTTCTGGCGGTTCAGACCGAAGGGATCGGCCCGGGCTATCCGCTCTCAGGGGAAAAGCTGAGCCGGGTTCTGGCGCTTTACCGGGCGCGCAATTTTGACGACGCCGCGGCGATCACGGGCCACATACTGGCCCATCAGGGCGCCGGGCATTCCGTTGGCCTTCACTCGGCCGACGATGCGCGGGCGCTGGCCTTGGGACGGGCCTTGCCGACCTGCCGGGTGATCGTCAATCAGGCGCATTGCTTTGCCACTGGCGGGGCCTTTGACAACGGGCTGCCCTTTTCGCTGTCGATGGGCTGTGGCAGCTGGGGCGGCAATTCGATCGACGAAAACCTCAACTGGCGGCACTTCATGCAGACCACCAAGGTTGTCCGGCCGATCACGCCGGTTGAACCGGCTGTCGATGACATCTTTGCCGGTTACTGGGACGCGGCCGGGAAATGAGGCTGAGCCATGACACCCCGCCACAGGGCACGCTGCGCGAATGGATCGACGCGCGCGCGTCGGAGCGCGGCGCAGAGCCGGCCTTTGTCTTTCCCGAAGGTGAGGCGCCGCTGAGCTGGGTCGAGCTGCGCGATCATGCCGCACGGATCGCGCGGGGCCTTGTGGCGCGCGGTATCGGGCATGGGCAAAGCGTTGCGATCATGATGCCGAACGGACGCGATGCGGCCCTTGCGCTTTACGGTGTGCTCTATGGCGGGTTTCGCGCGACGATGATCAATCTTGTCGCCGGGGCCGATGCGGTTGGCTATGCGCTCGGGCATTCGGGGGCGCAGGTGGTTTTTGCTGGCGGTGACGCTTTGGAGCTGTTGTCCCGCGCCTGCCCCGATGATGCTCCGGCGGTGCTGGATCTTGCCGCGCTTGACGGCCCCGGGCCGCTTTATCCCGTCGCGCCGGGCGATCATGCATTGTTGATGTATACCTCGGGCACCACCGGGCGGCCCAAGGGGGTTGTCCATAGCCAGACCAGCCTGTTGGCCGGTGGCTGGACCACTGCGGTGGCGCATGGGCTTGGCCCCGGTGACCGGGGGCTTTGCGTGCTGCCGATCTATCATATCAACGGGCTGTGCGTGTCGGTCATGGGCGCTTTGGTTTCGGGCGGATCGCTTGCGATGTGCCCGCGCTTTTCGGCAAGCCGGTTCTGGGATCAGGTCGCCGCCACGCAGGCCACATGGTTTTCGGTTGTGCCGACGGTGATCTCGCATCTGCTGCACGCCCCGGCGAACCCTGACGCAGCAAGCCGCGCGCGGCTCAGGTTCGGGCGCTCGGCATCGGCGCCGCTTGCCCCCGATGTGCAGAGGGCATTCGAAACCCGCTTTGAGGTCCCGATCATCGAGACCATGGGCCTGACGGAAACTGCCGCGCAGATCCTGTCAAACCCCATGCCGCCGGCCCCGCGCAAGATCGGATCGCCCGGCATCGCCTTTGGCAATGAGGTGGCCGTGGTGGGCCCCGATTTTGCGCCCCTTGCCGCCGATACCGAGGGCGAGCTTGTGGTGCGCGGCCCCAATGTGATGCTGGAATACCTCAGGAACCCGCAGGCCACCGCCGACGGTTTCACGCCCGATGGCTGGCTGCGAACCGGCGATCTGGGCCGGATGGACGCCGAAGGCTATGTCTTTGTCACCGGGCGCCTGAAAGAGCTGATCATCAAGGGTGGCGAAAACATCGCCCCGCGCGAGATTGACGAGGCGCTTTATTCACATGCTGATGTGATCGAGGCGGCGGCCTTTGCGCGCCCCTGCAAGACCTATGGCGAAACGGTCGAGGCGGCGGTCAGGGTCCGGTCCGGATCGGCCCTGACGCCCGAGGCGCTGATCGCGATCTGTCACGAGCGGCTGGGCCCGTTCAAAAGCCCCGACGCGGTCTATTTTCTTGCCGATCTTCCCAAGGGCCCTTCGGGCAAGATCCAGCGCCGCAAACTGGTTGAACTGACCGGCCACGCGCCATCGGTGTCGGCCTGAGCAACGCGCTTAGCGTTTGGCAGGCAGGCGATAGACGCCTTCGGGCAGGTTGAGCGCCGCGCCGATGTCGCGGATCTGCTGTATTGAAAAGGTGATACGGTTCAAGCGGTCGGTATGCGGATCGACCTGTTCGATGGTCACGCAATCATCAAAGGCGTTGACGGTGATATCGCTTTGCAGATGGCTGGCGCCCTCATCAATCAGGGTGACAACCGTGGCGTCAAATTCGTGTTCGATGGTAAACATGGGATAACGATAGGCGGTCGGCGGAGTCTTGCCAAGCAATGGACGCGTCCCGCAAAGAATGAATCGAAAGCTGAGGCCATACTGGTGCGATGAATTTTGCCTGCTAGACTGGCCGCAGATTAAACGGAGCATTTTATGACCAGCATTTCACCCCGGATCGCCCTGGCCCTGATCGGCCCGTTGCTTGCGGCCTGTATGGACACCACCACAGGCGCCATTCCCGCCAGCAGCCCGCCGCCGACGCGGGGCGCATCAGCCTCGCTTGCCGATTTTTCGACCGTTGTCAGGCGGGTCGAGCCGATCGCCGAGCGCGAGTGCAGAACCCGCCGGCCCGGCGCCAACTGCGATTTCCGGATCCTGCTGGACAATCGCCTGAGCGAGCCTGCCAACGCCTATCAGACGCTTGACCGCAACGGCCGCCCGGTCGTGGTGTTTACCCGCGCATTGATCGCCGAAACGCGCAATCAGGACGAACTGGCCTTTGTTCTGGGGCATGAGACCTCGCATCATATCGAGGGGCATATCCCCAAGACCCAGCAATCGGCGACTGCCGGGGCATTTATTCTTGGCGCGCTTGCCTCGCTTGGCGGCGCGGGACAAACCGGCGTTGATGCGGCCCAAAACATCGGCGCGACCATAGGCGCGCGGCGCTATTCGAAATCCTATGAGCTTGAGGCTGATCGCCTTGGCACGATCATCACGATCGAAGCGGGCTATGACCCCATCAAGGGGTCTGCCTATTTCAACCGTATCCCCGATCCGGGAAACCAGTTCCTTGGCAGCCATCCGCCCAATGCCGAGCGCATTCAGGTGGTGCGCCAAACGGCGGCTGCGGGCGGATATTAGGCGCGGGCGCTTCGGCAAATCGCTTGCCAGTCGGCTGGGCATCCGTAACCATCGCGCTGGCGGGCGGGGCCTGATGCTGTCGTTGCGACCCGCCCGCCATGCCACGACCATTGACTGAACGGGCGCTTGTGACCTCCCATGGATGATATTCCCACCGCCTTTCGCATAACACGGATCGCTGCGTTCGCTTGCCGTGTTCCCATTGAAACGCCGGTTGTCACCTCCTTTGGCGTCATGCGTGACCGGCCGGCGGTATTTGTGCGGATCGAAAGCGACGATGGCGCCTTTGGCTGGGGCGAGGCTTTTGCCAACTGGCCCGCAGCGGGGGCCGAGCATCGGGTCAACCTGCTGATAAGCGATATTTCCGATCTGATATTCGCGCAAAGCTGGCCCGGTCCCGCCGCGCTTTTCCGCGGGCTCAGCCGGGCGACACATATCCGGATGCTCCAATGCGGAGAGCCGGGCCCCTTCCGGCAGGTCATTGCGGCGCTGGATACTGCCGCCTGGGATCTGGTCGCGCGCCGAGGCGGTCTGCCCTTGGCGCGTCTGCTTTCGGCGGATGCCGCCGACCGGATTGCGACCTATGCAAGCGGTATTCATCTTGATGCCGCACCCGCAGCGATCACTCAGGCGCGCGCGGCGGGATTTACCGCCTTCAAGGTTAAGATCGGTTTTGATCCCGCCGAGGACGCGGCAAAGATCCGGGCGCTGGCGGCTGGCTTATCGCCCGGCGAAAGGCTTTTGACAGACGCAAATCAGGCCTGGAACACGGGGCAGGCCGAAAGGTTTCTGGCCGGGCTTGGCGATTGCGCCCTTGGCTGGCTGGAAGAGCCGATTGCGGTTGACGCCCCGGCGGCGGATTGGACGAGGCTTGCTGCCGGGCCCGTGCCGCTTGCGGGCGGTGAAAATATCGCCGGAGAAGCCGATTTCGACGCGGCGCTGACCCTTGGGGCACTGTCGTACCTGCAGCCGGATGTCGCCAAATGGGGCGGGGTAAGCGGCTGTTTCGCGGTGGCGCGGAAAATTCTCGCCGCCGGGCGCTGTTACTGCCCGCATTTTCTGGGCGGCGGCATCGGGCTTGCGGCCTCGGCGCATATTCTGGCCGCGGCGGGCGGCGACGGGATGCTTGAGGTCGATGTGAACCCCAATCCCCTGCGCGATGGCTTTGGTGCGATCGAAGGCCGTCTCGATACCGGAAGATGGCGGATCGGCAGCCAGCCCGGGCTGGGTATTGAGAAATTGCCCCAGATCATTTGCGAGACGATTACGCTGTCGCGGGAAGCATCGGCCAGCGATTGAGAATATCGCGGCCAACGGCTCTTAATATTAAGTAAATCTAACGCTAACGGTTAGAATTAATGCGTTTTTGTTAGAATGACTCATCATTATACTCTGGACCACTGTCATGACCTGCCAAGTTTCGGAGCATGCCATTGGTCACGGAGAAGGAAAATCTGGATGTCTTTGTCTGGCGCGGCCTCGCCGAAACCGGGCGGTTCGAGCGCTATGAGGTTCCGGCGCAGGACAGTCAGACGATATTGGATGTGGTAAGCTGGATTCAGCAGAATCTGGACGCGACGCTGGCCTATCGCTTTGCTTGCCGCGTCGGCATGTGCGGCTCCTGCGCGATGATGGTGAACGGTGAGCCGCGCTGGACCTGCCGCACGCATGTGCGCAAGGTGCTGCGCGGCAACCAGCTAAAGATCGCGCCCTTGCGCAACCTGCCGGTGATCCGCGATCTGGCAACAGACATGGACCCGTTTTTCGATAAATGGGTGGCCGCAGAGGGACATCATCACCCCACCAGAACCCGCGATGACGCGATTGAAGCGCTGGACCCGCAGTCGCCCGAACGGCGCGCCGCGAATGCCGGGATCGAGTGTATAAATTGCGCGGTCTGCTATGCGGCCTGCGATACGGTGGCCAACAATCCCGATTTTCTGGGCCCTGCGGCGCTGCAGCGTGCCTGGACCGTCCACAATGATGCAAGGGATGGCGATCAGCCAGCGATCCTTGAGGCGGTTTCAGGCAAGGGCGGATGCCACAATTGCCATAGCCAGGGCAGCTGCGCGCAATATTGTCCCAACGATCTGAACCCGATGACCGCGATAGCGGGCCTGAAGCGGGCCAGCGTGAAGTCGTTCTTTAAAAGGGAGAGATAGGCCATGCTGGATGCAAGGCTTTATATGCTTCAGCGGATTACCGCGTTGATCATGGCACCGCTGGCGCTGGGTCATATCGCGGTCATGATCTATGCCATTCAGGGCGGATTATCTGCCGCCGAAATCCTGAGCCGCACGCAGGGAAGCCTGTTCTGGTTTGCCTTTTACGGTCTTTTTGTCCTTGCCGTTTCTGTTCACGGAGCCATCGGTTTGCGGGTGATCATATATGAAACCTTCGGCATGCGGGCACTGCTTCTTAATGGGCTGAGCTGGATCATCGGGGCGATATTTCTGCTCACCGGCATGCGCGCCGTTCTTGCGGTAACGCTGTCATGATCCGCCCGCATCGTACACATCCGCTGTGGCTGGCCTATTTTCTGCACCGGCTATCGGGTCTGGTTCTGGCGCTGTTTCTGCCGCTGCATTTCTATGTCATCTCGCTTGCCCTGACACAGCCCGAGCGGCTCGACGGGTTCCTGCGCTGGACCGAGATGCCGGTTGTGAAACTGGCCGAGGTTGGGCTGGTGTTTCTGCTGGCGGTTCACATCTTTGGCGGGTTGCGCCTGATGGCGCTGGAGTTTCTGCCATGGTCCGGCCGGCAAAAGACGCTGGCGGCAAGCGCGCTTGCGGTTTCTTTCTTTGTGTCACTCACCTTTTTTCTGCGGGCGGTTTGAGCATGGCGCCCCGGATCGACATCCAGCATCATGATACCGATATCCTGATCCTTGGATCGGGCGGGGCGGGCATGTTTGCCGCGCTCCACGCCCAGCAATCGGCGCCCGAAGGGACCCGGATCACAATGGCGGTGAAGGGGCTTATCGGCAAATGCGGGTGCACGCGCATGGTGCAGGGGGGCTATAACGTTGCGCTGGGCGGTGGCGACACGGTCGAGCGTCATTTCATGGACACGATCCGCGGCGGCAAATGGCTTCCTGATCAGGACGTGGCATGGAAGCTTTGCGAGCAGGCGGTGGTGCGTGTGCGCGAGCTGGAAAATGAAGTGGGTTGCTTTTTTGACCGTAACCCCGATGGCAGCCTGCATCAAAAGGCCTTTGCCGGGCAGACAGCCGACCGGACGGTTCACAAAGGCGATCTGACCGGCATCGAGATCATCAACCGGCTGATGGAACAGGTGCTGAGCCGCCCGATCGAAAAGCTGCAGGAACATCGCGCGGTGGGCCTGATCCCGACCAAGGACGGTGCGGCGCTGGCCGGGGTTTTGTTCATCGACATGCGCACGGGCGACTTTCGTTTTGTGCGCGCCAAGGCGGTGATGATGGGCACCGGCGGCGGCCCGACCATGTATAAATATAACACCCCCTCTGGCGACAAAAGCATGGATGGTCTGGCCATGGCGCTGCGCGCGGGCCTGCCCCTGCGCGATATGGAGATGGTACAGTTCCACCCGACCGGCCTTCTGGCCGGGGAACATACCAAGATGACCGGCACGGTTCTGGAAGAGGGGCTGCGCGGCGCGGGTGGTCAGTTGCTGAACGGGGCCGGGCAAAGGTTCATGTTCGATTACGACACGCTTGGCGAACGCGCCACACGCGATGTGGTCAGCCGTGGCATTTATGCTGAGATGCGCAAGAGCAATACCTCGCAAAATGGCGGTGTCTTTATATCGATGGCGCATCTGGGGCCGGATGTGGTGCGGCAAAAGTTTCCCGGCATGGTCAAGCGCTGCGCCGATTGTGGGTTCGATCTGGCCGGCGGCTTGGTGGAGGTGGTGCCGACCGCGCATTATTTCATGGGAGGCGTGATCGTCGATCCCGACACGCATACGGCGATGGAGGGGCTTTATGTCGCTGGGGAGGACGCCGGCGGCGCGCATGGCTCTAACCGTCTGGGGGGCAATGGTGTTGCCAACTCTACCGTCTACGGCGGGGTTGCGGGCGATGTGATGGGCGCTGAGATTCGCGGGATGGGTGCGCTGCGTGACCCCGACGAAGATATTCTGAGCGCCGAGGTAGAGCGCGCGCTTGGCCCGCTGTCAAGAAAACCATCGGATCTGAATGCGCTGCGCCGCGAGTTGCAGGAGGCGATGTGGGAGGATGTCGGCGTCATGCGGACCCGCGAGGGGATCGAGCGGGCGATCACCCGCATATCGGATGTTCAGTCCGATCTGCACGAAACCGGTGTTGCCGGCGATACCCGGGCGTTCAACCTTGGCTGGCACGACTGGCTCAATTTAGCGAGCCTTTGTGACGTTTCGGAGGTGATTGCCAAGGCCGCTTTGGCGCGCGAGAATTCGCGCGGCGCCCATTTTCGCGAAGATTTTCCGGACAGCGGCTCGCTTCCGGCGTCTTATTTCACGGTCGCGCAACGCTCGGACAAGGGGCTGAGCGTGACACGCAAGCCGGTTCGCTTTACCATCGTGCGCCCGGGCGAGACGATATTGCCGGAAGGTGAGCCCCAGACATTGGTGGAGGCCAAACCATGATTGCAATCGATCTGATCCAAAGCACCGCCGAAACCCTGATGGACAAGGCGGCCATCGAAATACCTGACGACTATCTGGCCGGGCTCAAGGCCGCTGCTGCGGCCGAAGATGGCGATCTGTCCTCTTTCGTGCTTCAGGCGATGCTGGAAAACTATGAGGCCGCAAAAGAGGATCGCCGCGCGATGTGCGGCGATACCGGCACGCCGCGCTGGTATGTCAAAATGGGCAATGAAACCGTGATCGAGGGCGGGCCTGTCGCGCTTGAGGCGGCCTTGCGGCGGGCCACGGCTAATGCCACCAATGGCGTGCCGCTTCGGCCCAACCGGGTGCATCCGCTGTGGCGGACCGATCATGACAATAACGTGGGCATCGGCGCGCCGGAAATCGAATATGGCTACGAGCCGGGTGGCGAATGGATCGATCTGATCACGGTCCACAAGGGCGGCCTGTTTGGTACCGATTACCGGATGCTGTTTCCTTCGGACGGCATTCAGGGGATCAAACGGTTTTTCCTCGACAGTCTGGTCGCTTTCGGCAAGCGCGGGCTCGCGTGCCAGCCAGCGATCATCGGTATCGGTCTGGGCGGCTGCAAGGACACATGTATGGTCCTTGGCAAGCGCGCGGCCTGCCTGCGCACCGTGGGCGATCGCAACAGCGATCCCAGAATTGCGGCCATGGAAGAGGAGTTCACCCAATTGGGAAATTCCATCGGCATGGGGGCGATGGGATTTGTCGGAAAATCCATGGTGATCGATACGCATATCGAGGTGGGATATTGCCATACCGGGGGCATGCAGATGTCTGTTCATGCCTTTTGCCTGTCTTCGCGCCGCGCGGTGGCGCGGGTCTTTCCGGACGGGCGGGTCGAGTATCGCACCGACCCCGATTGGTTCACCGATTATCAGCGACGGGAGACAGTGGAATGGCAAATGCCAAAGGGCCACGAGAAATCCGCCTGAGCACAACGCCTGACGCTGACGCCCTGGCGCAGCTGCGTCTGGGTGACATCGTCTATCTTGACGGTCTGATGTATACTGCCCGCGAGGGGGTCTATATCCGCGCGCTTGAGGATAAGGCGAATATCCCGCTGGATCTGCCCGGTCAGAGTGCCGCCAATTTTCACTGCTCGCCGGCGGCGCGCATCAACCCTGACGGCAGTTTCGAAATGGGCGCGATCACGGCGACCGCATCGTTCCGCTTTGCCAAATGGCTGCCCGAATGGCTGGCCAAGACCGGCACGAAACTGGTGATCGGCAAGGGCGGGATGAGCAGTAAGGACTATAAATCGTATTTCGTGCCCAATGGCGCGATCTATCTCAGCACCGTGGGCTATGGCACCGGCGCGCTTTTGGGCCGGGGTATTGAGCGGGTGGAATCGGTGCATTGGCAGGAGGAGCTTGGGCTTGCGCAGGCGATGTGGCTGATCAGATGCCGCAAGATGGGGCCGTTTATCGTTGCCTCGGATGGCGATGGAAATTGTTTGTTCGAGCGTGAGAACGAGCGCATTTCAAGAAATCTGGCCGAGGTTTATGAGGGCACCAGACCGGCAACCCTGAAACGTTTTGGCGAGACTGACGACAAAAGCGACGAATTGATCTGATCGCCCGGGCGCGGCCCGGTCTGCGTGGTCAGATCATCTCCTTAATCATCAGCACGACGCCCGAGGCAAACATCAGCGTGATTAGAAGCCTGCGAAACTGGTTGTCGGTCAGCCGTTTGAACAGCGCAATTCCGATCTGGGCCGAGATCATCGTCGTCGGAAAGGCGATCGCGATCATGGTCAGCACCTGCGGGGTATAATTGCCGCGAAAGGCGAATATGATCGCAGTTAGCGCCAGAACGGTAATATTGAAAGGCTGCAAAACCGCGCGCGTTTCCCATTTGGGCCAGGTCCGCATTGAGCACCACATCGTTGGCAACGCCCCCGACAGCGATGCCGCCCCGCCCAAAAGACCGCCCAGAAATCCGACAACACCATCGATAACGGGCGTTGGCCGGTCAAATTTCGGCAAGGACGCGCGAAGCGAGAAAAAGCCGCCGTAGATGATCATGATGCCGGCGATGCCGATTTTCAGGTAATGCGGGTCCAGAACCGACAGCGCCGCCACGCCAAGCGGGATGCCCAGCAGGGCAGGGAGCAAGAACCGCGCCAGCCGGCGGGGATGATCAAGAACCGACCGGCGCACGATCCACGCCCCTTGCAGCCCGCTCAGAACCGCCATGACGACCACAACCGACACGGCCTGAACCGGCGGCATGATCTGAAGCCAGAAACCAAGCGCGAACATCGAGGTGCCAAAGCCGGCAAGCCCGTTGACAAACCCCCCTGCCATAGCGCCGGCCGCAAGCAGGAAATAGGTTTCCATCGTCATCTCAGTTTTGGCCTGATCTGCGCTCGGGCGCGAAATGCCCGACCTTCACGACATCCCAAAGGGCGCGAGATACCTCGTCAATGACGCGATTTTTTGCTGTGTCCTTGCGGCTTATCAGACCCAGACGGCGCACCGGGCCGTTCTGTGACAGCGGTATGCGCCGCAGCGGCAGGGGGTTCAGGTTCTGGACGCAGGGTTTGGGCGCGATAGAGACACCCAGATTGCTGAGCACCATGCTGGAGATGGCTTCCAGACTTTCCAGTTCCATGATGTCCGTAACCTGAATTTGGTTCTCCTGAAGCCAGTTTTCGATCATGCTGCCGACCACGGCGTCACGCGAAAAGCGGATGAACGGATTGTTCTCGAGCAGAAAAACGGGATCGTTGCTTGTCGTTTCGGCCGACACAAGAAGCTGCAGCGGCTCGGAGGCTATTTCCGTCCAGTTGTGAACTTTTAGAAGCGTGTTGGGTTTTGAGATGATCGCCGCATCGATCGTCCCGCGCTCGACCTGATTGAAAAGCTGAAGGGTCAGGCCGGGGACAACGCGGACGTGCAGATCGTGAAACCTGTCTTTGAGCGCGGAAATCGCAAGCGGGACAAGACCCGTCAGTGTGGTGGGAACCGCGCCCAGCAGCAACTCACCCTTGAGCCCATCGTCACCGATGACAGACAGCGCAAGATTGTCATAATCACGCACAACCTTGCGGGCCCGGGCTACCAGCGCGCGGCCCATCGGGGTCAGTTCGGGGGTGCGTTTGGAGCGGTCGAAGATCGTGATGTTCCACATCTCTTCCAACGCTTTCATCTGCTGGCTGACTGCCGCATGGGTGATAAATACCGCATCTGCGGCGGCGCTAAAGGTTCTATGCTCCTCGACAGCGATGAGCGTTTTGAGCATTCGGATTGTCATTAGCAGAGCGTCTTATGGAAATTAAAACTTACATAACATGTAAACAAAACTCGCTATAATTAAGTATGACTTAATAATATTATTTGTCAACAAAGGGGGGTGTCGCCTGGGTATTTCTGATGGAGTTCATTGCGGTAAACGAAAAATAAATGGGAGGAAAAGATGAAACTGAAGCTTATGGGAGCCGCAGGCGCGCTGATAGCCAGCCTGACGGCAACGGCGGCATTTGCGGAATATCCTGATCGACCGATTAATATGGTCATCCCATATGGGCCGGGCGGGGCGACCGACATATCGGCGCGCTCGATAGCCGCCCCGTTGGGCAAGGCCGTGGGCCAGCCCCTTATCATGACAAACATCACCGGCGCGGGCGGGGCGACAGGTTCGGTCGCGGTGCAGAATGCAAAGCCTGACGGGTATACGATGCTGTTTGCGCGCGTCGGCTCGCATTCGGTCAATCCGGCGATGAAGGCGACCTTGCCATATACGCTGGATGATTTCCGCTTTGTGACGGTCTATGAGATCAACCCCGTCGCATGCGCGGTTGCGCCGTCTTCGGGCATCAAGACGATGGATGAGCTTATCGCCAAGGTGAAAAAGGGTGGTGTCTCCTACAGCTCCTCCGGGGTTGGATCGCTGCTGCATATTGCGGCGGTCATGGTGCTGAACGAGTTCGGCGTCGAAAACCCGCTTCAGGCCGCAACGCATATCCCGCAAAAGGGCGGCGGCGCGGCCGCGACGGCGGTTTTGAACGGTACGGCGACCTTCATCTGCACCAACTCCTCGGCGCTGGCCAGCTTTGTGGCGAACGGGCAGCTTGTGCCGCTCATGGTCACCACTCCCGAGCCGGTGAAAGGGTTCGACGCCCCGACGGCCGCCGAACTGGGCAAGCCGGCGCTTGAGCAACTGGTTGGATGGACCGGGATTGCCGGGCCCAAAGGCCTGCCTGATGAGGTGGCGAAAAAATGGGGCGCCTGGATGAAGACCGCGACGGATGACAAGACCTTCCGTTCGACCATGGAAAGCCGTGGGTCGGTCATCAAGTTGATGAGCCCCGAAGATGCAAATGCGTTTATCAAAGCGCAGTACAAGACCTTCCGCGCACTTGTTGATAAGCTTGGGATGAGGATCGAAGGCTAGGCTGTCGCAATGTGCCAAGCGGGATGCGCCGTGCCGGGGGATGGGCACGGCGCATTTTTGAAGGGAGGGTTATGGGATGGAAGACCGGGCGATCCAGCTTCAGCTTGGGATAGGCGCGATGGTTCTATCGCTCTTTTTGCTGTTCGTAGCGATCCCGTCGTGGGTGTCATCGCCCAGTAATGTGCCAAACATCATTTTGTCACCGCTGTTCTGGCCCAACGTTCTGGCCGGGGTTGCCGGGATCGTCGGGGCGGGGATGGTTCTGACAGCATACTGGCGCCCGAAACCGGCGTGGACCGAGCCGCCTGATGTACCCAGCCGGCCCGCGGCTTTTGCGCGTCTGGCCGGTGTCGCGGCGATCATGGCAGGCACCATGTACCTGCTGCCGGTTCTGGGAATGGTCTGGACGGCAATGCTGGTCTTTGCCCTGCTGGCGTTTCTGGTGCGCACAAGACATCCCATTGCCGCGCTTGTCTGTGCGGTCGTCGTGCCGCTGATACTTTACGGGTTTTTTGCGCATGTGGCCGGCGTTGCCATACCCCAGGGCAATTACGTGAGGCTTCCATGAGTTTTGCCGACAGCCTGATGGCCGGACTGGAGATTGTCGGCAACATACAAAGCTTTCTGGCGCTTTTTGCCGGTGTCGCAATCGGCACAGTGGCAGGGGCGATCCCCGGCATGTCCGCAACGATGGCGGTGGCGCTAACCTTGCCGTTCACCTTTTCCATGACGCCGATCACCGGGATCCTTCTGTTGCTGGGCGTCTACAAGGGCGGCATTTTCGGCGGCTCGATCCCTGCCATTCTTATCAAGACGCCGGGCACGCCGGCCTCTTCGGCCACGGTGCTTGACGGCTATCCAATGGCCCAGCAGGGGCGCGCTGGAAAGGCGCTTGGGATGGCGCTCTGGGCGTCCTGCACCGCCGATCTTATCTCGAACCTGTCGCTGATCCTTTTTGCCGGATGGCTCGCCTCTTTCGCGCTAAGCTTTGGCCCGCCCGAGTTTTTCACGCTGATCCTGTTCTCGCTCACCATCATCGCGGGGGTCTCTGGCGACAGTCTTTTGCGGGGCGCCTTGTCTGCGGTGGCGGGACTGTTGCTGGCCACGGTCGGTCTGGACCTGATCTATGGGACCAACCGGTTCACCTTTGGCAGTCCCAATATGATGGGTGGGTTGAATTTCATCGCCGTGCTGATCGGGCTTTTTGCCATCCCCGAGATTATCGGCATGGTCTGGAACCCTCAGGTCAGTGCTGATGAGACCCGGTCGCTGGGCAAAAACTGGGTGACTTTCGCGGAATATAAAAAATGCTTCAGATCGATCGTAAGAGGCAGTTTTATCGGCGTTTTTCTGGGCTCGATCCCCGGGATCGGGGCGGCGCCTTCGGCGTTTCTGTCCTATTCCGAGGCGCGGCGCAAATCGCCGAACAAAGAGAATTTCGGCAAGGGCGAGATTGAGGGCGTCGCCGCCTCGGAGGCGGGAAACAACGGTGTTGCGGGGGCTACGCTGATCCCGCTGCTGGCGCTTGGGGTGCCGGGCGATGTCATTACCGCGATCATTCTTGGCGCCTTCATGGTGCATGGGCTTCAGCCGGGGCCGATGATGTTCATCATGAACACCAATATCATCTATGGGTTGTTCATCGGCCTGATCGTCAGTTCGGTGTTTTTGTTTCTTATCGGCTCGGTCGCGATCCGGGGCTTCAAATATGTCGCCGATATCCCCCGTGGGGTGTTGTTTCCCGGGGTCATGGTTCTGTGCATCTTTGGCGTCTTTGCCGTGAACAACAATATCTTCGATGTCGGCGTGATGTTCGCCATGGGATGGCTGGGCTTTTTCATGATGCGCTTTCGCATTCCTACTGCGCCATTTTTGATCGCCTTCATTCTGGGCCCGCTGCTTGAGGATAATTTCCGGCAGGCGATGCTGATGTCGGGAAGCTCGCCGGTTATTCTGTTCCGGGGGCCGATCACATGGTTCTTCTGGAGCATCACTCTGGTAACGGTGATCGCGATTGTGCGTGCAGGGATCCGGGCGACGACGAAAGAAACGCCGCCGCTGCCGCCCACAAATCAGGAGTGATCCCCGGGCGCTGCAGGCGGGGCGCTATAACCGGGATATCTGGCAGCAGGAGCAGGCCATCATGCGAGGCGCCGATCTTTTGGTACAGACACTTGCGGCGGCTGGTGTCAGGCGCATCTTTTCGCTTTCGGGCAATCAGATCATGGCGATTTATGATGCCTGTCTGTCGGAGGGGATCGAGATTGTACATACCCGCCACGAGGCGGCGGCGGCCTTTATGGCAGATGCCTATGCCCAGCTTGGGGGTGGTATAGGTGTTTGTCTGGTGACCGCCGCGCCGGGGGCGTCAAACGCGCTGGGCCCTCTGTTTTCGGCCCGCCAGTCAGAAAGCCCCGTGCTCTTTCTGACCGGAGATTCCGCGCTGGCGCAGGACGGGAAGGGCGCGTTTCAGGAACTTGATCAGGTGGCAATGACAGCGCCGCTGACCAAGCTTTCGTTTCGCGCGCGCTCCTCTGCGGCGCTGGGCGAGGATATTGCCCGCGCGATCCGCGCCGCGCTGTCGGGCCGACCGGGGCCGGTGCATGTGGCGCTGCCTGTGGATGTGGTCGAAGGCGATGCGCACGGCGGAACCCTTCCCGACAAGACCGCGCTGAGGCGCAGCGCTGCGCCGCTGGCGCGCGCGGATGCCGAAGTTTTGCGCGGGCTTTTGGCCGGGGCGGCGCGCCCGGTGGTCATATGCGGCCCCTCGATGAACACCACCCGCACCGGCGATTGCCTTGCCCGGCTCGAGGCTGCTCTGGATGCGCCGGCTATTGTTATGGAAAGCCCGCGGGGCCTGAAGGATCCTGCTCTGGGGGATTTTGCACAGGGCCTGTCGCAGGCGGATCTGATCCTGAGCCTTGGAAAGCCGGTCAATTTTACGCTTGGCTTTGGGCTGGCCGATCTTTTTGCGCCCGGGGCCCGCTGGGCCCTGATCGACGCTGACGCCGAAGAGCATGCGCGCGCACGCACGAACCTTGGCGCTCGGCTTGTCGCTTCGGTCACGGCTGATTCGCGCGATGCGGCAATGGATTTGATCGCCATGGGCGGTGGCGGGGCGGCGCGCATGGGCTGGCGCGAAGATATCGCCGGGTTGATTGCACGACGCGCGGGTGCCGCCGAAGGCGACAAGAGCGATGGCCCGATAACGCCGGCAGCTATTTGCGCTGCGGTCGCGCGCTGCATCAACACATCCCGACCTGCGGTAGTGATCAGCGACGGCGGCGAATTCGGCCAATGGGCGCAGGCCGGTACCCGCGCCGATTTTCGCATGATAAACGGACCCTCGGGCGCGATCGGCGGCGGCTTGTGCTATGCACTTGCGGCCAAAAAGGCGAAACCGGATGCGACGGTGTTTGCGCTGATGGGCGATGGAACCGTCGGTTTTCACCTGCCCGAGTTTGAGACGGCGGCACGTGAAAATACGCCCTTTGTGGCGGTCATAGGCAACGACCGGCGCTGGAACGCCGAGCATCAGATCCAGATGCGCGACTATGGCGCGGGCCGCCTGATCGGTTGCGATCTGAGCGGCGCCAGATATGATCTGGCGGCCCGGGCGCTGGGCGCGCATGGCGAATATGTGACCCGGCTGGCCGATCTGGACGCGGCGTTGTTGGGGGCGCTTCAAAGCGGCAAGCCAGCCTGCGTCAACATAGAGATGGAGGGGCGTCCGGCGCCGTCCGGCAGCGCGCATTGAGCGGCAGGACGCCGGGCCGCGCCGCCGCGCGGCGTTTGGGTAAAAGCGACTATGGCCATTGCGCATCGCGCGAGTTTTAATGCGCTGCGCAGGCGTGTTGAAAGAAGGTTTGCACAGTGCCGCAAAGCATCTCGCCCCTGATATTGTTCCGCAATCAGACCTTTCGGATGCTTTGGGTTGCCGCCCTGGCATCAAACTTTGGCGGTCTGGTGCAGGCAGTCGGCGCGGCATGGATGATGACCACGCTGTCGCAATCCGAGCGTATGGTCGCACTCGTCCAGGGCTCGGTCACTTTGCCGATAATGGTGTTTTCGCTTCTGGCGGGGGTCTTTGCCGATAATTTTGACCGGCGCCGGATCATGCTGATCGCCCAAAGCTTTATGTTCGCGGTTTCGATCGTGCTGACCGTTCTTGCCTATAACGGGTGGCTTACGCCATGGTCGCTGCTGGCGTTCACCTTTCTGATCGGTTGCGGCACGGCGCTTCACAACCCTTCTTGGCAGGCGACGATGGGCGATATTGTCACGCGCGAGGAGTTGCCCTCGGCGGTGTCACTCAACAGCATGGGCTTTAACCTGATGCGAAGTGTTGGCCCGGCTGCAGGCGGGGCGATCGTGGCGATTGCAGGCGCGGCGGCGGCCTTTGCGGTCAACTCGCTGAGCTATATCGCCATCATCGTGGCACTGATGCGATGGCGGGCGCCGGCGCTGGACCGTCGGCTGCCGCGCGAACCGATGGGCAACGCCTTTCTGGCCGGGCTACGCTATGTCGCGATGTCGCCGAACCTGATGCGGGTGATCCTGCGGGGGTTTGTTTTCGGGTTGTCGGCGGTCGCTTTGCTGGCGCTGTTGCCGGTGGTGGTGCAAAGCACGTTGAAGGGGCAGGCGTTTCTTTATGGTGCCATGCTGGGCGCTTTCGGCATGGGCGCGGTGGGCGGCGCGCTGATGAATGCCCGTCTGCGGGCGCGGTTTGTGAACGAGCGGATCGCGCGCGGTGCCTTTGTGGGCTTTGCCCTTGGAACCGGGGTTGTCGCGCTAAGCAGCAATGCGGTTCTGAGCGGCGCGGCATTACTGCTTGCCGGGGCCTGCTGGGTTCTGGCGCTGTCTATGTTCAACGTCACCATTCAGCTTTCGACCCCGCGCTGGGTCGTCGGGCGGGCGCTTGCGCTTTATCAGACCGGAACATTCGGCGGCATGGCTTCGGGAAGCTGGCTCTGGGGTGCGGTCGCCCAGCATAGTGAGCCGCGCTGGGCGCTTCTGAGCGCGGTCGCGGTGCTGCTTTTCGGGGCGCTGATCGGGCTGCGCCTGCCGCTGCCTGAGTTTGGGGCGCTTAACCTTGATCCGCTGAACCGGTTTCGCGAGCCGGCGCTGCGGCTTGACCTGACCTATCGAAGCGGGCCGGTGATGGTGATGGTCGATTATATCATCGATCAGGCGGATGTTCCGGCCTTTCTTGAGGCGATGAGCGACAGGCGGCGCATCCGTATTCGAGACGGCGCGCAGCAATGGACGCTGCTGCGCGATCTTGAAAAACCCGACCACTGGAGCGAGGCCTATCATGTTCCCACATGGGGCGAATATGTCCGCCATAACGAACGCCGCACCCAGGCTGATGCCGAGTTGTCGGATCGGCTGCGTTCTTTGCACCGTGGTCCCGGCTCGCCTCTGGTGCATCGGATGATCGAGCGTCAGACCGTCACGCAGCGTGACAACATCCCGCTAAAGCCCGATACCGCCTAACGGAAGGGGCCCCTCAGCCATCGCTGCCTTTGCCTGTACGGCGGTCGCGCGCATCGCGCACAAGCGCGGCCATGCGGTAAAGCCCATGCACCATCTTGGAGAAGGGCATCAGAAGAAACAGGGTTGCCACCGCGCCCAGATGAAGCGCCAGAAGCGGCGCCAGCGCCGGTGTTCCGCCCAGCGCGTAAAGGGCCAGACCGCTCGCCCCGGTCAGCCCCAGCAGCAGGGTAAACCCCATCTCGCCGCCCCAGGCGCGTTCGTCGCCCAAATCGCGCTCGGCGCGCAGTTTCAGCGCCAGCATCCAGACCACCCCAAGGGTCAGAAGCACGCCGCCGGAAACGCCCAAGAGCTTGGGCAGAGACCAGAAGGGATAGGGCGCGGGCATGGCAAAAAGATAATGCAGCACCGTGCCGGCAACCGTTGCCCCGAAGCTCAGGAAAAATCCGTACATGATAGCCTGATGTGCGTATCGGCGCGCTTGAGAAAAGCGGTCGGTATCTTCGAAGTTACAGCCATCGCCATGCCCGCCCGAGAGGTTTTTCATCCCCGCCGCCGCTTTGACGGCCGCCGCGATGTCGGCCGCCCTGACCGCGCCGCCGCCGGTTGCCTGCCAGTATCGGCGCAGGCTCACAGCCATGGATATCAGCGGCAGCAAAAAGGCTGGTATAAAGATCGCCACCATCGCGGAATGCGAAAGAACGGCGTAAAAGCCGGTGCCGCCTGCAGGGCCAAGCGCGCCGATAGCCCAAGTCATGGCGGCGATGCCCAGAAGGCTTACCAACATGATCATCGTTCCGCTGCGGTGCACAAGGCGGGCGAGGGGCGCGGGATAGGCAAAGTTAAGCCAGCTGTCGGTTCGCACCTCGGCCAGCGCCTTGGGCAGGTTCAGCGCGAACTCATGCGGTTGGGTATATTGGCAGGCGTAATAGCAGCCCCGGCAGTTGTGGCAGAGATTGGCCAGTTGGGTCAGATCACCATCGCTGAACGCACGCTCGCGGTGCAGCGCGGGAAAGACCGAGCAATAGCCTTCGCAATAGCGGCAGGCGTTACAGATCTCGGCCTGCCGACGGGCCTCTTGAAGCAGGTCAGCTTGCATATTTGGCGGCCTCCCGTCCCGCTATGCGGCCAAACACGGTTCCGATGGCCATGCCAAATCCGGCAAGATAGCCCTGACCCAGGATCGAGCCTGCCATGGTTTCTCCCGCGGCCCAGAGGTTGCGAACGGGCCCATCCGCCGTGCTGCATTGTGCGGTCTCGCTCACCTTCAGTCCCAGATAGGTAAAGGTCACGCCTGTGCGCAGGCTATAGCCGTAAAAGGGCGGATCGCTGATCGGGCGGGCCCAGTTGGTCTTGGGCGGCGTCAGCCCTTTAGTCGCCATGCCATCCAGTTGGGTCGGGTGAAATGCGGCGGTATCGTCGCAGGCGGCGTTAAAGTCTCTGACTGTAGCGGCAAGCCTGTCGGCGGGCAGGCCCATCTTTGCAGCAAGCGCGTCCAGCGTATCGGCTTTGACGGGTGGAAATACCGACGGCATGAACAGATCAAGCGATTTGCTGTCGATGATGACATAGCCCACCTGATCGGGCTGGGCCGCGATCAGCCGCCCCCAGATCGCATAGCGCTTGGGCCAGACGTCTTCGCCTTCGTCATAGAACCGTTCGGCCCGTTTGTTGACGACGATCGAGAAGGGCACACAATCCAGCCGTGTGACGATGCCGCCGTCGAATTTGGGGGCCCGCCCGTCGATTGCGACGGCGTGGCATTGGGTGGGATCGCCCACCGACTGCACCCCCTGGTCCAGCAGATCGGCCAGAACCACGCCGCGGTTGTAGGGCGTGCCGCGGATC
>JASBSV010000094.1 GCA_030148745.1 Paracoccaceae bacterium | reverse complement strand
CGCACGGCCCATCGCGGCCATGAACTCGCTGTCTTTTGGCGAACCCTCGCACCCCAAGACCCGCTCGCTGGTCTCGGGCGTGGTGGCGGGTATCGGCGGCTATGGCAACTGTTTCGGCGTGCCCACGGTGGGCGGCGAGCTTCGCTTTCACCCCGCCTATAACGGCAACTGCCTTGTAAACGCCTTTGCCGCCGGTCTGGCCGAGACGGATAAGATCTTTTACTCGGCGGCCTCGGGCGTCGGCATGCCGGTGGTCTATCTGGGCGCCAAGACGGGGCGCGACGGCGTCGGCGGGGCGACCATGGCCTCGGCCGAGTTTGACGACACAATCGAAGAAAAACGCCCCACCGTGCAGGTCGGCGATCCCTTTACCGAAAAGCGGCTGATGGAGGCCACGCTGGAGCTTATGGCCACCGGCGCGGTCATCTCGATCCAGGACATGGGGGCCGCGGGCCTGACCTGCTCGGCGGTCGAAATGGGCGACAAGGGCGATCTGGGCGTGCGGCTCGATCTTGACAAGGTACCCGCGCGCGAGCGCAACATGACCGCCTATGAGATGATGCTGTCGGAAAGTCAGGAGCGTATGCTGATGGTCCTGCGCCCCGAGCTTGAGGCAGAGGCCAAGGCGGTTTTCGACAAATGGGACCTCGATTTCGCCATCGTCGGCGAAACCATCGCCGAGGACCGCTTTCTGGTCATGCAGGGCAACAGCGTGATGGCCGATCTGCCGCTCAAGGCGCTGTCGGGCACTGCGCCCGAATATGATCGCCCATGGGTCGAAACCCCTGCCGCAGGCGACATGGACGAGGTGCCCGAGATTGATCCGATCGACGGGCTGCGCGCGCTTTTGTCCTCGCCCAACTACGCCTCCAAGCACTGGGTGTGGGAACAATATGACACGATGGTCATGGCCGATACGATGCGCACGCCCGGACAGGGCGCCGGCATCGTGCGGGTGCATGGCACGCCCAAGGCGCTGGCCTTCACTTCGGATGTAACGCCGCGCTATGTACGCGCCAACCCCTTCGAGGGCGGCAAACAGGCGGTGGCCGAGGCCTATCGCAACCTAAGTGCCGTGGGCGCCCTGCCCCTTGCCAGCACCGACAACCTCAACTTCGGCAACCCCGAAAAGCCCGAGATTATGGGCCAGTTTGTCGGCGCGATCAAAGGCATAGGCGCGGCTGTGGCGGCGCTGAACATGCCGATCGTTTCTGGCAATGTCTCGCTCTATAACGAAACCGACGGCGAGCCGATCCTGCCCACGCCGACCATCGGCGCGGTGGGCCTTCTGGAAACTCAGGATCAACTGATCGATGGCACCGCGCGCGAGGGGCATCTTGCTCTCCTGCTCGGGGAAACCCATGGCCATCTGGGTCAGTCGGCGCTTCTGGCCGAGGTATTCAACCGCGAAGACGGCGATGCCCCGCATGTCGACCTGGCCGCCGAAAAGGCCCACGGCGATTTCATTCGCGCCAATCGCGAGAATATCACCGCCGCCACGGACCTTTCGGATGGCGGGCTTGCGCTGGCCGCCTTTGAAATGGCGCAGGCCGGCAACGTGGGCGTGACGCTGGAAGACGGCTCGACCGCCTTCAACTTCGGCGAGGATCAGGCGCGCTATCTGATCGCCTGCTCGTTCGACCGGGCCGAAGAGCTGATGATCGCCGCCGGACAGGCCGGGGTGCCGCTCAAAACGGTGGGCCGCTTTGGCGGCGAGACGGTCAAAATAGGTGCCTCTGACGCCCCGCTCGGGGAACTTGTGACGCTCTATCGCACGGCCTTTGCCCAGGCGATCGCCTAAGCCCCCCTTGCAGCGAACCGGGCTCGGCTCTACATCTGGATCAAAACCTCAACAAGGTCACAAACCATGTCACTTCAGCCGCATGAAATAGAAGCTCTCATCCGCAAGGCGCTGCCGAATGCGCAAATCACGGTTCAGGGCGAGGATGGCGTGCATTTCGTCGCCGAAGTGATCGACGAAAGCTTTCGCGGCATGAACCGGGTCCAGCAGCAGCGCACCGTCTATGCCGCGCTCAAAAGCAAGATGGACGGCGCGAATGGCGAATTGCACGCATTGGCGCTGACCACCAAGGCACCCGCCTGACCTGCCAAGTTCCTGAAAGGACGACCAATATGACCGACACCGCCGCACAGATCAAAGAAACCGTCACCAACAATGATGTCGTGCTTTTCATGAAAGGCACCAAATCCATGCCGCAATGCGGATTTTCCAGCCGCGTCGCCGGGGTTCTGAATTTCATGGGGGTCGAGTTTCAGGATGTGAATGTTCTGGCCGACGATGAAATCCGGCAGGGCATCAAGGATTACTCCGACTGGCCCACCGTCCCGCAGCTTTACGTCAAAGGCGAATTCGTCGGCGGCTGCGATATCGTGACCGAGATGACTTTGTCGGGCGAGCTGGACACATTGCTCGAGAAAAACGGCGTGGCTTTCGACAAGGACGCCGCCGAGAAGATCCGCGAAGCCAACGCCTAGAGCCTTTCGCGTTAAACCAGACTCACCTAACGCTGCCTGAAATCAAAGATTTCAACGCGTCAGGTGATGCTGAATATCTCAAGTTAAACCCGAAACGCTTTAGGGCGCTCCCGCCGGATCCAGCCTCAGGGTCCGGCCTGCTTCCATTTGGAAAAAATATCCGGCCCCCGGTCGCCTCGGGCGCATGACCGCTCAAGGGCGGCGCGCGCCTCACCCCGCCCCTTGCACGCAGTGCCAGAAAACGCGCGGGCAAAGCCCGCTCCTTTTGATCGGCAGGTTGATCAGCGGGCGTCGACCTGCTCGGCCAGCGCCTCGGCCCGGGCGGCCAGTTCGGCGAATGTATCTACCACCCCATCGGGCAGCACCGGCACCTCGACCCGTTCGGGCGCGGGTTTGGGGGCGTTTTCCAATTCACTTACCTGGCGTTCAAGCGTCGTCATCGTCGCCTGCGCCTGTATCAGCTTTTCCTCAAGCCCCGCCGTCTTGTCGGCCAGCATCAGGCCCGCCATCAGCAGCATCTGCTGCTCGGGCATCCGCCCGATCTGAGCGGCAAGCGCGCTGGCCTCGGTATCAAGCAGTTTGGCCGCCGATTGCAGGAAATGTTCCTCGCCTTCCTGACAGGAAACCTCAAAACTACGCCCACCGATGTGAATCACAACCTCAGGCATGGGTGCCTCCTTCCAGAACGTCTTTCAACTCGGTCAGTATCGCGTCAACCTCGGCGGCATCCGTCTCACGGGTTGCGCGCAGCGCCTCCAGCTCTTCCATCATGGATTTGTTGATCAGATGCGGCTCGGCCAGGCCGCTGGCATTGGCCTTGCGCAGCGCCTCGTTGTTTTCGCGCAGCTTGGCATTGGCTGCCTTCAGCCGGGCAAGGTTCTTTTCGCTGGCGCTGGCCTGCGTGCGCAGTGCCGCGACCGTCTCCTCCAGCTCCCGCGTTCCGCCTTCCAGCCGCTCGTTCAGAACCCGCACCCGCTCGGTCAGCTGCGCATTCACCATGCGCTCGTCTTCCAGCTGCGCGCGCAGCGCCTCTGCCTCGCCCTCGGCAGCTGCGGGGGGCGGCGCCGGTTCGGCCCGCGCCTGATCCTGCGCGGCCGATTTAAGCGCCTCGACCCCATGACCGATCCGTTCCAGCGCCGCCGCTATGCGGCGTTCCAGATCGACAATATCACTCATCTGTCATTATCCCTTCCTGCTCTGCGTCGCTCCGCGTCCGGCTGTGCGATCAGCCGTGGCGGTGTTGTGCTCGATACCGCGAATCGCCGGGCAATTCCTGTTTTGCCAAGTCTACCCAATGCTCCCACAGATTTCGCCCCCTTTGCGATCAACCACTTGCCGTCTCTCCTTGATCTTGCCAACGGGGCTGCTATCAACCGCCCGAACCGCAGGCCATGGCGCAAAAGGACAGTATTTTGGACATCGACACCCTTCGCAAATCCCATCCCGATCACTGGCGGAAAGCTGCCGCTATCCGGACCCTGACGCTTGATGCCGTCGCCGCCGCCAATTCGGGCCATTCCGGTGCGCCCATGGGCATGGCCGATGTCGCCACGGTGCTTTTTGAAAACCACCTCAGCTTTGATCCCACCGCCCCCGACTGGCCCAACCGCGACCGGTTCATCCTGTCGGCGGGCCACGGCTCGATGCTGATCTATTCGCTTTTGCATCTGACCGGTTATGCCGACATGACCATGGATCAGATCAAGAACTTCCGCCAATGGGGCGCGATCACCGCCGGCCACCCCGAATATGGCCATGCCACAGGGGTCGAGACCACCACCGGCCCTCTGGGTCAGGGCATTGCCAATGCCGTCGGTTTCGCCATCGCCGAGGAACATCTGCGCGCGAGCTGGGGCAAGAAGATCATCGATCACTACACCTATGTGATCGCCGGCGACGGCTGCCTGATGGAAGGCGTAAGCCAAGAGGCGATCGGCCTTGCAGGCAAGCAGAAACTGGACCGGCTCATCGTCTTTTGGGACAATAACAACATCACTATCGATGGCACGGTGGATATGTCCGATATCACCGATCAAAAGGCGCGCTTTGCCGCCTCGGGCTGGTCGGTCTTTGAATGCGACGGGCATGATCCCACCGACATCGACCGCGCGATCAATGCCGCCAAGGCCGCCGATACCCCCTCGATGATCGCCTGCAAGACCCATATCGCGCTTGGCTCCTCGGCACAGGACACCTCAAAGGGTCACGGCGCGCTGACCGACGCCCAGCTGATCGCCGATACCAAGGCCGCCTATGGCTGGGATTACGAGGCCTTTGAAATCCCTCAGGACGTGCGCGATGCATGGTCCGAAATCGGCGCGCGCGGCCAATCGGCCCGCAAAGCATGGCAGGCGCGTCTGGCCGCCCTTTCAGCCAACAAACAGGCCGAGTTTGCGCGCATCTTCGCCGGCGATCTGCCCAAGAAACTCTCACCCACGATCAAGGCCCTGAAGAAACAGCTCGCCGAGGTTCAGCCCAAGGTCGCCACGCGCAAAGCCTCGGAAATGGCGCTTGAGGTGATCAACCCGGTGATGCAGGAAACGCTGGGCGGCTCGGCCGACCTGACCGGCTCCAACAACACCAAGACCGCCGATCTGGGCGTCTTCGGCCCCGACAACCGCAAGGGCCGCTTTATTCACTACGGCATCCGCGAACATGGGATGGCCGCGGCGATGAACGGCATGGCGCTGCATGGCGGGGTCAAACCCTATTCGGGCACTTTCATGTGTTTCACCGATTACGCCCGCCCCTCGATGCGCCTGTCGGCCCTGATGAAAATCGCGCCTGTCTATGTGATGACCCATGACAGCATCGGTCTGGGCGAGGATGGCCCGACGCACCAGCCGGTCGAACATCTGGCAATGCTGCGCGCCACGCCCAATATGATGGTGATCCGCCCTGCCGATGCAACTGAGACCGCCGAAGCGTGGGAAGTGGCCCTTGGCCAGACCAAAACGCCTTCGGTTCTGGCCCTGTCGCGCCAAAGCGTCGCAGCGGTGCGCAGCGAGTTCAAGACCAAGAACATGGTCGCCCAGGGCGCCTATGTTCTCGCCGATGCGACCGCCAAGCGTCAGGCGATCCTGATGGCCACAGGCTCGGAGGTCGAGATTGCGCTGGCCGCGCGCGAGATGCTTGAGGCCGAAGGTATCGGCACGCGCGTCGTCTCGATGCCCTGCTGGGAGCTGTTCGAGGCGCAGGACGAGCGTTATCGCAAGCGCATCCTGCCCGGCGGGCCGGTGCGCGTGGCGATCGAGGCCGGGGTGCGCTTTGGCTGGGACAAATGGCTGCTGGGCGAACGCGGCAAGGAAAACAAAGCCGGCTTTATCGGCATGTCCG
>JASBSV010000120.1 GCA_030148745.1 Paracoccaceae bacterium | reverse complement strand
GAAAAGCCGCTGGATATTCTTGCGCAAGGCGCGGTCCTGCTTGAGGCGCGCGATCTGGCGCGCTTTGCGGGGCTTGCCGGGCGCCCGCTGACCGGCTCGGCCCGGCTTGCCATCGATGGAACAGCCGAAATTCTGGGCGGCGCCTTTAAGGCGACAATCTCGGGCAATGCAAGCGATCTTGCTTTGGGGCTGGCGCAGGTTGATCCGCTGCTTGCGGGCCAGAGCGCGCTTAACATAACGGTCGAGCGCGATACCAAAGGGCTGCGGTTTGACCGTTTCACGATCGCAACGCCGCTGGCCGAGGCCAAGGCGAGCGGGGTTCTGATCACCGGGGCCAGCAGGGTTGAGTTCGATGCGCGGATCAAGGATGCCGCCCCTGCCGTGCCGGGCCTGCGAGGGGCGGCGGCGCTGAAGGGGTCACTGACACAGGCCGGTTCGGACTGGGACGCGCAGATCGAAGCAAGCGGACCGGGCGGGGCGGCAATTGCGGCCAAGGGCCGGATCGGACTGACTGAAGGTAAATTGGCCGGGATCAAAGGGCTTGCCACATTGCGGGCCGATGATATCGCCCCCTATAGCGGGCTTTTCAAGCGCCGCCTCGCCGGCGCCGTCGATCTTAAGATCACCGGGCAGGGGGATCTTTCGCGTGCAACCGGCCGGGCCGTGATCACGGGTCAGGCGCGGGATCTGGCGCTGGGGCAGGCGCGGATCGATCCGCTCTTGCGCGGCAAAACCACGCTGTCAGTGACCGCGCGGCGCACCACCGCGGGCCTTTTCGTGGTCGAAAAGCTCGACCTTGCCTCGCCCGAGGTGACGGCGCAGGCCACAGGTACGCTTGACGGGCAGGCCGCCAGTCTGCGGTTTGGCGGAAAACTGCGTGATATCGCGCTGGTTGCGCCCGGTTTGTCGGGCGGTTTTGATATCAGCGGCACGGCGCAGACGCCGGGGCCGGGCCGTGAATGGACCGTTGCGGTGCGCGGGCGCGGCCAGTCGGGCATCACGCTGGATGCAACCGGGCAGGTGGCGCAGGATGGCACGCGCATGCAGCTGGCGCTGTCGGGGGATGCGCCGCTGGGCCTTGTGAACAGCTTTATCAAGCCGCGGCTGGCCAGCGGCACGGCGCGGTTTGACCTGCGGCTTGACGGCCCGCCCGCCCTGTCGTCGCTGCAAGGAACGATCAGCACCCAGAGCGCGCGCCTTGTTGCGCCCAGCCTCGGCGTCGTTCTGGGCGAGATCGGGCTTTCGGCGCAGCTTTCAGGCGGTCGGGCCGAGCTTTCCGTCACAGCAATTCCAACCGCCGGCGGGCGGCTGAGGCTGTCGGGGCCGGTATCGCTGAACCCGCCCTATCAAAGCGATCTGAAGATCACGCTGGCTGGTGTCGGGGTTCTTGAGCCGGCGCTGTTTGACACCACCGTTGATGGCGAGTTGACGGTCAAGGGCCCGCTGGCTGGCGGCGCGGCGATCGGCGGGGTTCTGGATCTTGGTCCGACCGAGGTTCTGGTCGCCGGCACCGGCACTGCCGCTTCGGCCGGAGAGCTGGACATCGCCCATGTGAACGAGCCGGCGGATGTGCGCCGCACCCGCGCCCGGGCCGGGCTTTTGAAAACCGTTGCCGGGGCGGGCCGGGCCTTTGCGCTGGATCTTGTGATCCGCGCGCCGGCCCGTGTCTTTGTGCGCGGGCGCGGGCTGGACGCGGAACTGGGTGGCCAGATCAGGCTGGGCGGCACAACCCAGAATGTAATCCCGCAGGGGCGGTTTGAGCTGATCCGCGGCCGGCTCGACATTCTGGGCAAACGCCTGACCCTGACCGAAGGGCTTGCCCGGCTTCAGGGCAGTTTCGACCCCTACGTGCGGCTGGCGGCCAAAAGCCGCGTCGATCAAAGCACCACGGTCAATATCGTGGTGGAAGGGCTCGCCTCGGCCCCGACGATCACCATCACCTCGACTCCGGCCATGCCCGAGGATGAGGTCCTGTCGCTGATGCTGTTTGGCCGTGGCCTGTCCAAGATCTCGGCCTTGCAGGCGCTTCAGCTGGCCTCGGCCATCAGCACGCTTGCCGGCAATGGCGGCAGCGGGATCGTCGACCGGCTGCGCAAGAACTTTGGCCTTGATGATCTGGAAATCACCACCAGTGACAGCGGCGCAACAGGTGCCAGACTTGGCAAATACATCAGCGAGAACGTTTATACCGATGTCACCATCGGCTCGGACGGTAAGAGCGAGGTGAACCTGAACCTGAACCTCACGCCATCGATAACGGCGCGGGGCAAGGTTACATCGGGCGGTGAAACCAGTTTGGGTGTTTTTCTGGAAAAAGACTACTGAACGCGGGTGTTTCAGCCGGTCCAGTCGCGCCTTGGGCCGGTATCGACATGAACAAAATTGCGCCGCCGGTACAGGCCAACCCCGCCCGCGCCCTGCTGATGTGCCAGATTTCGGATCTGCCGTGTGTTCAGGCCCGCAATGCGCAGATCGACCGCCTGTCCGGTCAAGTGGTAGCTCGTGGGCGAGGCGCCATGCAAACGGGCGTTTGTCGCCGTTGTGCGAAAGGCCGAAATGATGGTGATCGGGCGATCCGGCAGCCGGGCCTGCATCCGCGCCAGAAGATCGATCAGCCGCGGGTCGATGCCGATCACGGCCGAGGCGCGAACGTCCCGCAGCAGCCAGTTCAGTTCATTCAGGGCCGCAGGGTCATAGGATTTTTTCGAAAACCCGGTTTTGACATGGCTGCCCCTGAAAACCTCGCCCGTACGCTGACGGATCAGGAAAAGCCGTGGGGATGGCGCGGCTATGGCAGGTGCGGCAAGGCCCGTGCCCGCAGCGCAGGCGACCAGCCCCTGAATGATGTCTCGTCTGCTTAGTAAAGCCTTTGTCAATCTCGTGCCCCCGATAGCCGCCGCATCCGCGCCGGGTTGATACATTTTTGCGCGGGTTATCCACATGCCGCAGGCCAAGGGATGCCCGAACATGGTTATTTTTCGGTAAAACGAAGGGCTTTGGCGATGCCCGGCCCTCAGGCGCTGGCGTTGGCGCTTGTCACCTTCTGGCGTGTTATGCGGCAAATTTCGGCCACACGCGCAGCATTATCCGCTGCAAGGCTGCCGTCGCCGTGCCAGAGCGAGTTTTCAAACCCCACACGCAGCTTACCGCCCGCCCGCCACGCCGCCCTCAGGCAATCGGTTTCCGGCACACCAAAGGCGCAGACCATCCAGTCGGCGGCGGGGCAGAGCGCGTTCATCCGCTCAAGAAATCCCGGCAGCATCTGCGGCGCCCCGTCATGGCCGCCGTGCCCGCCCAGAACAAACAGCAGTTGCAGATCGGGCGCGGCCATGGTGCCGTGGCCCAGAAGGCCGGCCAGCCCGGTCAGATCCCCGGGGGTATAAAGGATATATTGCAGCGCGATCTGCCGGTCCTGGCACCGCTGGTGCATATCGCGCGCGGCGGCCAGATCGCCGTCTGCCGTAATCTCGCGATAAGCGGCCGAGACAAGCGGCGCGCCGGTTTCGGTGGCCAGCGCCCGCTGGAACCTCGGGGCGTATTTGCCGGCCGCTTCGGTGGTGATCTGCACGGCCATGCCGGGACAGCTGCGCGCCAGTTCGGCCAGTGCCTCGCGGTACATGCCGGCATCCAGTATATGCTGGCCGGCATGGTCGCGCAGATGCAGGTGCAGCCCCTCTGCGCCGGCCTCATAACAGGCGGCGGCCTCGGCGGTGATCTGCTCCAGCGTGAGCGGCAGCGCCGGATGATCGGCGCGGGTCCGGCGCGCCCCGTTGGGCGCCACCATAAGCGCGGGAAGGGGGGTCAAAGAACCCTCTCAAGCGCCAGCGACAGCTTGCCTGTAAGCTCCTCGATATGGGCGTCTTCGATGATGAAGGGCGGGGCCAGCATCACATGATCGCCCATCCGCCCGTCGATGGTCCCGCTCATGGGATAGCACACCAGCCCCGCGTCAAAAGCCGCGGCCTTGATCTGTTGGGCGATGCGGCGGCCGGGATCAAAGGGGGTTTTGCTGCTGCGGTCCGCGACCAGTTCAAGACCGATGAAAAGCCCGCGTCCACGGATATCACCGACATGCGGATGCTGGCCGAATTTCGCCTCCAATGCGCTGCGCAGGCGCGCGCCCATCGGTTCGACCCGGTCCAGAATGCCGTCGTCCAGAAGCCGCCCCAGTACCGCCAGAGCCGCCGCTGCAGCAGCCGGATGGCCGACATAGGTGTGGCCATGCTGGAAAAAGCCCGATCCGCCTTCGATCGCAGCATAGATTTCGGCGCTGCACAGCATCGCGCCGATTGGCTGATAGCCTGCGCCCAAACCTTTGGCGATGGCGGTGATATCGGGCGCGATGCCCTCCTGTTCGGCGGCGAAAAGAGCGCCGGTGCGCCCCATGCCGCACATTACCTCGTCAAGGATCAAAAGAACGCCATAGCGATCGCAGATCTCGCGGATGCGGCGGAAATATCCCGGCACAGGCGGCACCGCGCCCATCGTGGCGCCGACCACAGGCTCGGCTACAAAGGCCATGACCGTTTCGGGGCCAAGGCGCAGGATTTCCGCCTCAAGCTCATCGGCGACGCGGCGGCCATACTCCTCGGCGCTCTCGCCCTCGGCCCGGTCGCGGTATTCATAGCAGGGGGCGATATGGCTGGTGGGGATCATCAGCGGCGCAAAAGGTTCGCGCCGCCACATATTGCCCCCTGTGGCAAGCGCGCCCAGCGTATTGCCGTGATAGCTTTGCCGCCGCGCGATGATATGGCGCCGCCGGGGCTGACCGATCTCAAGGAAATACTGGCGCGCCAGCTTAATCGCCGCCTCCATTGCCTCCGAGCCGCCGGAGACCAGATAGACACGGTCGATGCCCGCCGGGGCCCGCTTGATCAGACGTTCGGCCAATGCTTCGGCCGGTTCCGAGGTAAAGAACGACGTATGCGCAAAGGCCACCGAATCGAGCTGCCGCTTGATCGCGTCGGTCACCGCCTTATCGCCATGGCCCAGACAGGAAACCGCCGCCCCGCCCGAGCCATCGAGATATTGCCGGCCCGAGTCGTCATAAAGGTAAACTCCATCACCGCGCGCCACTTTGGGCGGTAAGGCCTTGGTATGGCGTGGAAATATATGGCCCATGAGTGTTTTCGCCTTGCATCTGCCGGGTGCCCATCCCGCGACCCGACGAAAATGATACATACGTTTCAAAAATTGACAATTAATAAAACGTATGAATAATTCTCCTATTCGCGATTGAGAGGGTGCATGTCGCAGGCTGCCGAAATTCAGGACAGGATTGCCGCGGAATACGCGGGGCTCAGCAGCAAGTTGCAGGATGCGGCCGATTTCGTGGCGCAAAACCCCGTTGATATCGCCACCCGAAGCCTGCGGGCGGTATCGGCCAGCAGCGGTCTGGCGCCGGCGACCTTTTCGCGGCTGGCGCGGGCGCTGGGCTTTGACACCTATGAAGACCTGCGCGAGCTTTCGCGTGAGGCGGTGGGGCGCAAGTTCACCTCGTTCTCCGAACGCGTCGACCGGCTTCAGGCCGAAGAGCAAGAGGCCCACACCCCCTTTGTTCTGCGTCAGGCCACGGCCTGTATCGACAATCTGCGGGTGATGGGGGATGCCATCGATACCGCGCGGCTGGACGAGGCGGTGCAGCATCTGCTGCGGGCGCGTCAAAGGGTGCTTTTTGGCGCTTTCGGATCGACCGGGATTGCCGAATATTTCGCCTATCTGGGAAATTACGTCTCGTCCGGCTGGCATGTCGCGGGGCGCAGCGGCGCTTCGGTCAGCATGGCAATGGCCGATCTGGATGCCCGGGACGTGCTGGTGGTGATCACCAAGCCGCCCTTTGCGCGCCGCGCCGTTCTGGCCGCCGAGATGGGGCGCGAGCAGGGCGCCTATGTCATCGTGATCACCGACACGCACACCTGTCCGGCGCTGATGAATGCCAGTGCCGGTTTCATCGTGCCCACCGACAGCCCGCAATTCTTTTCATCCTATACAGCCACCATCGTGCTGATCGAAACCATGATCGGCATGCTTGTGTCGCGCGCCGGCCCGCCGGCCCGCGCACGCATCCGCGAGGTGGAAGAACGAAATCGCCGTCTGGGAGAGTTCTGGGCGGTGTGATCAAAGACCAAGCCAACAAACGAAACCTGAACCAAATGTCACAAAAGGGAGACTAAGATGTTCAAGACAATCAGGATGGCGGCCGCGGTGGCGGCTGCGGTGACAATCGGCTCGGCGGCGGCCCATGCCGAGAGCTTTATCACCATCGGAACCGGCGGCGTGACCGGGGTTTATTATCCGACCGGCGGCGCGATCTGCCGTCTGGTCAACAAGATGCGCAAGGATACCGGCATCCGCTGCTCTGTCGAATCCACCGGCGGGTCGATCTATAACCTGAACACCATCCGCGAGGGCGAGCTGGAGTTCGGCGTTGCGCAGTCGGACTGGCAGTATCACGCCTATAACGGCACCTCGAAGTTCAAGGATCAGGGGCCGTTCAAGGATCTGCGGGCGGTATTCTCGATCCACCCCGAGCCCTTTACCGTGGTGGCGCGCGCCGATGCGGGTATCAAGACCTTTGCCGATCTCAAGGGCAAGCGCGTCAACATCGGCAACCCCGGTTCGGGTCAGCGCGGCACGATGGAAGTGCTGATGAAGGCGCTTGGCTGGACCACTTCGGATTTCGCTCTGGCGACCGAGTTGAAAGCCTCGGAACAATCGGCCGCGCTCTGCGACAATCAGATTGACGCGATGGTCTATACGGTCGGCCACCCCTCGGGATCGATCCAGGAGGCCACGACCTCCTGCGATTCCGTTCTGGTCCCGGTCGAAGGCCCGGCGGTTGACAAGCTGGTTGCCGATAACTCGTTTTACCGCACCGCCACGATCCCCGGCGGGATGTATCGCGGTAACCCCAATGACGTGAATACCTTTGGCGTTGGCGCAACGCTGGTCACCTCGGCCAAAGTGCCTGATGAGGTGGTCTATACCGTCGTCAAAGCCGTGTTCGACAATTTCGACGACTTTAAGAAACTGCATCCGGCCTTTGCCAATCTGAGCGAGAAACAGATGATTTCCGATGGCCTCTCGGCCCCGCTGCACCCCGGTGCGGTCAAATATTACAAAGAGCGTGGCTGGCTGAAATAAGCCGGACATGAAAGGACGATGGGGGGCTTTGGCCCCCCATCTTTACGTTTCAGGATCTGCAAGATCTGCGTAAAAGGCGCTAGACGATCACTGGCCCGGTGAAGCGCGAGACCGTGGCCCGCATTTTGCATCGCGCCAAAGGAGAATGCGTCGATGACCGCCCAGCCCAATGGTAAAAACCTCTCGGAAGAAGAGCTTCAGGGCCTTGTGGCGGCCTCGGACACCGGGGCGCGGACACCGCATGGCAATATCGGTGTTTTTCTGGCTTTGGTCGCGGCGGTCTGGTCGATCTTCCAGGTCGTTCTGGCCTCGCCCGTGTCCAATTACATCCTGCCAGGCGATCTGGTGAACAACGCCCGCCAGATCCATCTGGCCTTTGCCATTTTTCTGGGCTTTGCGGTGTATCCGGCCCTGAAATCCAGCCCCCGCGACAGGGTGCCCGCGCAGGATTGGATCTTTGGCATCGCCGGTGCGTTCATCGCCCTTTACGGCTTTATCTTCTATACCAAGCTGGTCAACAGCGGCGGTCTGGCCGACGACATCGATAAATGGTTCGCGCTGGCGGGGCTGTTGCTGTTGTTCGAGGCCGCGCGCCGCGCCTTGGGCCCGGCCATGGCGCTAATCGCGATGATCTTCCTGGCCTATGTGTTTTTCGGCGCCTCGGAATGGGTGCCCGATGTGATCCGCTGGAAAGGCGCCTCGCTCAAAAAGGCGATGAGCCATATGTGGATTACCTCCGAAGGGGTCTTTGGCATCGCCTTGGGCGTTTCGACGAAATTTGTGTTCCTCTTTGTGCTTTTTGGCGCACTTCTGGAGAAGGCAGGCGCGGGGGGCTATTTCATCAAGCTGGCCTTTGGCGCGCTGGGCCATTTGCGCGGCGGGCCGGCCAAGGCGGCGGTTGTCGGCTCGGCCGCGACGGGGCTGATCTCGGGCTCGTCGATTGCAAATGTCGTCACCACCGGCACCTTTACCATCCCGCTGATGAAGCGCGTGGGCTTTAGCCGCGAGCAGGCAGGCTCGGTCGAGGTGGCCTCGTCGGTCAACGGGCAGATCATGCCGCCGGTGATGGGGGCGGCGGCGTTTCTGATGGTGGAATATGTGGGCATCCCTTACGTGCAGGTGATCACCCATGCCTTTCTGCCGGCGGCGATCTCTTATGTCGCGCTGGTCTATATCGTCCATCTTGAGGCGGTCAAACGCAACATGCCGACGCTTGGCCACCGCACCACATCGCTTGCACGCACCGTAGGCGGGATGGCCGGGTTCTTTATCGGTTTTGCGCTGCTCAGCTATGCCATCCAATATCCGGTTCGCGCCATCGTCGCGCTGGTGCCCGAGGGGGCGGCGTGGATATTGGCGGCCCTTGTCGGGCTGGCCTATCTGGCGCTTTTAAAGGTGGCCGCGGGGGTCGATGACCTTGAACCGGACGATCCCAACGCCAAAGAGGTCGTGCTGCCCGATGTCGGCCAGATTTATAAGGCGGGGCTCTATTACCTGCTGCCGATCGTGGTGCTGGTTTATTTTCTGATGATCGAAAAGAAATCGCCGGGCCTGTCGGCCTTCTGGGCGACGGCGCTTTTGTTTGTGATCCTGCTGACCCAGCATCCGATCAAGGCGATGTTCCGCGGTCAGGTAAGTTGGGCCAGTGATCTGGCGCGGGGCGCGCGCGAGCTGATCGAGGGGCTGGTCGATGGGGCGCGCAACATGATCGGCATCGCGCTTGCCACCGCCACCGCCGGGGTGATCGTGGGCACCGTCACCCTGACCGGCATCGGTCAGGTGATGGCCGAAATGGTCGAGTTTGTCTCGGGCGGCAATCTGATCATCATGCTGATGTTCGTCGGGGTCTTGTCGCTGATCCTTGGCATGGGGCTGCCGACCACGGCCAATTATATTGTGGTCTCATCCCTGATGGCCGGGGTCGTGGTCCAGCTTGGGGCGCAGTCGGGCCTGATCGTGCCGCTGATCGCGGTGCATCTTTTCGTCTTTTATTTCGGCATTATGGCGGATGTCACGCCGCCTGTGGGACTGGCCAGTTTTGCCGCCGCCGCGATTTCCGGCGGCGATGCGATCCGCACCGGCATCATCGCCTTCTTCTATTCGATCCGCACCGTGATCCTGCCCTTTATCTTTATCTTCAATACCGATCTTCTGTTGATCAATGTCACCTGGTGGCAGGGCATTCTGGTGGCGATTACGGCAACCATCGCCGTGCTGATCTTTACCGCCGGCACGATGGGCCATTTTTTGACCCGTAACCGGCTGTGGGAAAGCGTGGCGCTGGTGCTTTTGGCCTTTGTCCTCTTCCGGCCCGATTTCGTGATGAACCGGATCGAGCCGCCCTTTGTTCAGATCGCGCCGCCCGCGCTTGAGAAAACCATCGGCTCGGCCCCGGTCGGAGAAGAAATCCGGATAAAGCTGCGCGGGCCTGACTTCAACTCGGGCAAGATTAAAAGCAAGACGCTTTTATTCACCGTGGGCGAGGGCGCCGATGGGGCCGCAAGGCTTAAGGCGCAGGGGCTGACCCTTGTTCCGCAGGGCGATAGCATCTTGATGGACGAACCCTTTCCCGGTACGCCATTCTTTGAGCAGACCAGTGTCTTTGACTTTTACGGCGACCCGCCGGTGACGGTTGCGGCCGCCATGGCCAAGGCCGAGCAGTTGCCAAAAGAGCTGGTCTTCATTCCCGCGCTGATCCTTCTGGGTCTGATCATGGCAGGCCAGCAGGCCAGGATCAGGAGGCAAGGAGAGCAAGCATGAGCAACCCGATCAACACCATTCTCTGTGCCGTCGATGTGATGCAGGCAGGCACCGATAGCGCGGTTCTTGAGCGCGCCGCGCAACTGGCGCAGCTGGATGGCGCACAGCTGGATGTGATCACCGTTCTGCCGGATTTCGGCATGCCCATCGTGGCCACCTTCTTTAGCGAAGATTTTCACAAGCAGGCGGTGGATAAGGCGCGCGGGACGCTGGATGAGTTTGTGCGCGATACGCTGGGCGAGGCAGTGAACAAATCAATCCGCCACGTCGTGGCGACCGGCAATATCTACGAAGAGATCCTGAGGGCCGCATCGCGCGCAGGCTCGGATCTGATCGTGATCGGCGCGCATCGCCCCGACATTGCCGATTTCCTGCTGGGCCCCAACGCCGCAAGGGTCGTGCGCCACGCCCGTTGCTCGGTCTACGTCGTGCGCTAAGATCGGCGCTTGCCGCAACGCGGCGGTTTGCCTCTGCAACCTGTGATCTGCGGGGAAATGGTGGGCGACCCTGGAATCTGGTTGGGGACATAATTTGGCGTCTGTATAGCACTGAAAATAAATGATTTTTTTGGGCTGAAATTCTGCGTCGATATCCAGAAGTACAGAATCACCGTCAAAAGGTACAGAATTTTGGTCTTATTGGGCGCGCTGACGTGGGCAACTATCAGGCTAGTAGCGGGCCACCACACCATTCACCCGCCGATATGACACGCGGCGCATCCCGTCAGCGGTTACGTGACTGCGCGCGTTGACCGCAGCTCACACTACTCGGTGAGGTCAGAGGCTTGCTTGTCAATCCAAGCCTGCGCATCAGCTTCGGTTTGAACGCACCCCTGACGGTGTGAGCCGTCCCGGTCATAGTTCCGGTGAGTACGCTCTTCGCCGTCAACGTCGATAACGTCCCAAACCTCATAGAAAACGGCCTTATCCCCGTCAGGGTGGGCGGGTCGTGCTTATCCGGTTCGCAATGGGATATCAGAGAGAACAACCTTGTTAGCCGCGTCTTCTACACCCAACTCGGAAAGAACGCCTGCAAATGCCTGATAACTCACATATGGAAATTCGGTAGGGCCAACGATGATCCTATCTAGCAAAGAGGGGATATCGGCCCCGTGCAATCCCTTCTCCGGCTCATTGGCTAGGTGCAGCTTGTAGATTTTTTGCGGAACGCCACCGAGTACGACCGTCTCTTCCGTCATCCCCGGACTCACTCGCTCTGTTGGGCGATAGAACAAACGCCACTCTTTTTCTTCCGCAAAGCCCGGATGCTTCGTTGCAATCGCGAACCGAAAAAGCATGTTGTGAATGTACGCGACAAGCGTTTCCTGTCCCAACCCTTGCAAGTAAGTCCGATTGATCAGAATCGCATCTGTGATTTTGGACAGGTAGTCCGACAGACCTTTTTCGGAAAGATAGAGCACGGGGATAGAGTAAACTGCTAAGAGGTCGGTGACTGCGGTCATGGGGGTGTTGTTTACGACCACGGCAGTATCTCCGTACGCCCTCCACATTGAAAGTCTGCCTTGCTGATCTTCCTCTGGATTGTGAACAGATACACACGCGATATAAGTTTCGAGTTCCCAGTCGCGTTCCCATCCAGCAAGAAGTTCTCCGGCTTTTTCGATTGTACCGGAAAAGATATCTTCTACGGCGGTCCTGAACCTTTCACCCTCTTGCCCAGAGAAAACCGCACCGATCAATCCAAGCCCGTAAGAAATCTCCGAATAGTCATTCATGACTTTTGAGTTCCTGAACCAAAGCTCTTGGTTGCGAATAACCTTCATCGCTGTGTCAGCAGATGTATAGTAAACGAACCTCTTTTTTTCGCTCACGACAGCCAAGCTCTCTTCGATCAATCCCGGTTGAAAAATCTGATTGAACTTTATTGTCGCTTCATCAAATTCCATCGCTAGTCTTTCATCGATAATGCTGCATTTTGAACAAAGGTTCCCACCGAACATATAAGGAACTTTTTGCTGAGACGCCACACGAACTCACCTAGAAATTGAGCATATCCTGCCTATATAGTGTAGTTGGACGAATTTGGTGCGGTAGGTGTTGTTGTGACAGGCGATAATGAAGACAAGAAGCCGAAGGGCTTGGACATTGCCAAGCTTGGGGTTGCTCATGAACGTCAGTTCGCGGCCACAACACGGTTGACCAAGCAGATGCAACAACTCAATCCCACACTTTCGATGGCTGCGAACCTGCAAGAAAATTCCTGCCTGTCAGCGTTGACGCGCACTATGGACATGACCGGCATAACCGCAATGCAGCGGGCTATCGACACCAGCGGGGTTGGAGCGTTGTCGAAGGCCATGCAAGGCTTGGATTTGGGCGCAACAAGTGCCTTTGCCAATCTCACACGAGGCTTAAACTTCGACCGATTGAGTGCAGCGACACGACTGGCCATAGATACCGATGCATTCCGTGGGACTGCTTTTTCGCAACTGACACGGGCTATTGATGCCAACCTTTTCCCAGTGACCCTTCGGGCAATCGAATTTCCCAGCCTGAAAAACATGCTCAGCGCAATTGATACCGGCAGTTTCGGTGCGGCGATTGCTCAAGCAAACCGAAGTTATGCATTGGGACTGCCAAAAACGTTCGGGGCAGAGCTTCAATCAGCGGTGGGTGGTCTTAATCAGCAGATGAAGGCAATAGCTGACATTGGCATTGTACAAAAACGGCTGTTTGAAGGCTTGCAATTTGCCAATCTTGAAACGTTGTTGGCAAAGTCGCTTGAAGTCCAAGAAGCCATTCTTGAAGAGCAACAACAGGCCAAGGAAGACGCGCAAGCGGCAGCGAAGTTTCAGACGCGGTTGAATGTTATTTCTGCGGTCATCACGATAATCATGTTTATGATTACGCTTGTGAATACGCTTGAAGACTGGACGGCAGACGAAGACGCGGCTTTGGAGGCGAACACGTTGGCGATTGAAGAAATGCAAGGCGCTCTTGCTGCAATGGCTGCCGAAATGGAAGAAATGCGCGCCGCTCAAGCCGAAGAGGCACAGCGAGAAGCAGAAGCCGACGAAGAGATTGCGGATATTCTGCGAGGGATTGCTACCGCCCTAGAAACGGACAGAGGCGAAGCGGAACAGACACCTACGGAATAGTGATACGAATCGTACCCGGTTGATTAACTTCCCTTCGGTCTTGAAGCTCCTACAACCATTGAATGGGAGACGGCCACCATGTGGATGTTAAATGGTTCGCCGGAGCAAAGCGGGCGCGTGCTTACATTGACGATCTAACGCGGGATCAAGACTGCTAAGTCCGGAAGCAGAATCTTAATCCACAGATTTTTCAAACGAATTGGCACAACGTAGCGCCTTCGGGCTAATGATGCCATAGAATTTGGAATCTACAAAGAGCGGATCAAGGCTTGCGGCGTGACTCGAGCTTTGCAGTTGGGTCCCGCTAATGGCCTAAGACTTCGGTCATATGGGTGCGTTCGGGTACTGCTCCGTGGGGTATGGGGGAACCCCAAACCCGCCGGGGAGCCCCGTCGCGCGTTTCTGAGGCGTGATATGTTTGCGGGCCTCCATCAGCCCGACAGCCTGTTAGCGTCGCGCTCAGGCGCTGTGAGACGCCATCGGCGCACGCGTCATGCGCGACTGTCTGCATGAAAATTTGTGAGATTGGAAACACCCGCTGACGCGGGAGCCACATCAGACCGGCAAGTCAGTATCTGAACAAAGCCTCCTGTGCCTATGGCGCAGCCCTCTACAGCGGCAGGATGACCAGCATGACGATGATCCACATTGCCAGTTCTGCGAGACGGGTCATTACTGCGTACCCGCGTGAGCGGGTTCTGTTATCAGTCTGTCCAGCGCGTTCTTCACACTCATTGGTGCCCATTGCCGGTTGCGCGGCGTGGGAACGTTAGCGGTATTCAAGGCATCGGCTATCGCCTGCAATGACGATCCGCCGTCGCGCATAGGTACGATGATGCTTGAGACGCGCTGTGCAGCCGCGTCAGCGGCCTCTTTCGCGGCTTCGTTTCGCTTCATGGTGGCGTCCCGCATGCCGCCTAGCTTCACGCCACGGGCTTTGGCGGCGGCAAGCGCCTGCTTGGTTCTGAGGCTGATGAAATCGCGTTCTTGTTCGGCTAAAGCGGCATAAATATGCAATTGAAATTTATCAGCATGGGGCATGGATGCGACACGCAACTTGAGGCGCTTGTCCTTCAAGAGGCGGGCGATCATTTCCACGTCTCTCGAAATTCGGTCCAATTTTGAAACCAATAAATCTGCCGAATGCTCGCGAGCCAACTCGATAGCATCTTTTAAGGCCTGTCTATCGGCGTCCTTGCCCGACTTCACGTCCGTGAAAGTGGCTAAGACCTCATAAGGCTCAGGGCTGTAGTTAGCCAAAAATAGCTCGATATCCCGAACTTGCGCCTCAAGGCCAAGGCCACTGTCGCCCTGCCGCTTTGTGCTCACACGGCGGTAAATCACGTACTTTTTCATATCAGCCCTGCCTTTCAAAATCGTCGTCGTTGGTTGTGCATTTTATAGCACGTGCAGGGCATGATTCGCGAGTCATTTCAATAACTTAATTGGAAACAGTCTGTTCAATCAGCCTATCACCGATTCCTGATGATCGAAGGCGTGCTGCGTCGTTTGGCGAATGCGGCACAACATATTGTGGTTCGGATCAGGGTAATATTATTGCGTCAAATGGCTAATTGCGCAACTTTATTGTGCGAGAAAACGGCGCAGGGTACGTATGCAGCCTTCTGTGAAGGGTGGCCATATTCATGATGAACTCTTACTCTTCAATTGGGCGTAGATCAGCCGAGGAAACTAGCGATGGCATTTAGATTTCAGAAGAGAGTCAAAATTGCTCCGGGCGTAAGCCTGAACTTTTCAAAGAGCGGTGTAAGCACTAGCCTTGGACCGCGTGGAGCGAAAGTGAATCTTAGTTCGAAAGGCGTGCGAACGACTGTCGGTATTCCGGGCACTGGTCTTTCGTGGTCGGAACAGAACGGATGGTCAGGTGCCAGTAAGCTCAAACCCGCAAATGAGTTACTGCAACTTGGTAATATGCTCGACAAGCTGGCGCGGGACTTCAACGGCCTATCCCCCAAGACCAATAAAGTTTCGGCAACTTGGAACAAGGCTGTCGAGTCTTTTGACGGTGGGCGCGGCCCAAGCAAATCAAAGTTCGAGACGCTTACGAAAAGGTTTCATGTTGCCCTAGAAAAGTACCAAGAAATTGAGAATGACGTTCGCGATAAGCAGAATGCTGTAAATGCAATTGGCGAGCGTCTGAATGCTATCAGCTTTGGCATGTTCGCTGGGAACTTGAAGGCAGCGAGAAAAGAATTTCTGGCGCTTGTAGATGAGCACGAACGTGGATCGGTGAAGCTGCTAGACGCGGTCACATCTGTGAGTCAGGAAGTGATTGAGGAGTACAACGCCGCGAAGTCGCGGTTATCATAGCGTATGAGCGGAATCAAATACGTCTGCCAGAATTGCGGGTGGGTCAGTCGTCGCAAGATGGGCAACAATAAACCTTGCCCGAAGTGTGGTGGTCCGATGTACTATCACGAAGAGGACAAGCCTATCGTTATCATTACCATAATCGTGATGGCCGTGTTTGCTGTCTTGATGGGTGCGCTGACGGGAAATTGGTAGAGTATCAATCGACCATGTATCAAGCTGACAACCCGGCTCTTACAGGCAGAGGTCTGCGGCGTACACCTGTCGGTGTCAACCGTACCGGGCGGTTAGAAGCTGACCGGACGGATGCGGATAACCGGGGCGGCATTGGGCCTCATTTTCGCCGCCCGATGACAGGTAGGGGCGATGACGGGGGTCTGAGCTACCTCTATAAACTCTATAAGACCGTTAAATCTGCCGCAGCGAGCCTCTAGTTGCGAATCGTTCGCAACTACATGAAGGATTTTTTAACGGTCGAAAGTCTCGCAGGGGGCGTGGGGCAGTTTTTGATATGCGTGGTCGGAGTCAATGGCGGCAAATGTCTACCATATCGTTGGGAGCAAAAAACGTCCAAAAACCACTTGGGTTTCGAACGGGGTTTGTGGAAGCATCAAACGTGTGCTTTTGCGGGCATGCCACAAACGAGGGTTTTTGGAACATCTCCTATTGAGCGTCACCAAGCTGCTCAAACGGCACACCCATCGCTTCTACAATCAGGCGCATGTCATGCGGCGAAAGCTTTGATTTTGAGCGCCGCATAACGATACCCCAATTTGATCCCCGCCCCTTGGTGAGTTCAAGGCGATCTAAGAGCGGTTTGATCGGCGCAAGGTTCGCGCTGTGGACATAATCAACATCCACACGAAAAGGTTCAAACCCTTCGGATTGCTCTACCTGATAGGGCTTCTCCGACATTACCCGCCCTATCGTCGTGAACCCTTGCACCGGATCACCTCCGCCCAACTGCTCTTTTGGAGAATAGTATACGATCCAGTCGCCCTTCTTGAGCGATTTTACTGCTGTATGTTTTCCATGCCCAAGTTGCGCGAACCCGCCGTCGCGACCGGCTCGCGCATGTTCAGCACAGGCAATACCCATCCAGAAGGTGGCCATGCCTTCAAGCTTTCGCCGCAGTGTGGGCGGTGATCGTGTAGCCAAACGGGTCCTTGAACGCGAAGTAACGACCGAAAGGTCCGTCTTTAGGCGGGAACGTGATCTCCACGTCCTTATCGGTTAAATGCCCGTGAAGCGCGTCGGCATCGTCGCAAGCAAACCATAATGCGATACCGTGACCGAGCGTTTCGACCGCATCAAGGTCGACAAGTGGGGTGCGAACAGCGAAGGGAATTGGCTTGGTGTTGAAAACAACCGCATCAGGTGGACCGTTGGGGGCAGCGGTCAGCCCGACAACTTCGGTATAGAATTTACGCGCAGCATCGAGGTCAGCAGCCTGAATACCAATGAAGTCTGGGCCGATGAGGTGTGGCATGATTTTATCTTTCCTTGAAGGCCGAAGCCAGTTAGTATCATCTTACTGATATAATGTAAGGCTACTGATATGGCAAGGGCTGACAAGAAGTCGCCGCATGAGACAATTGGTTATGCTCTCAAGCAAGCACAGCAGGCTTTGCGTCTGCATATGGATCGTGAGCTGAAAGAAGTTGGGTTAACCGCCCCGCAATACGCCGTGCTGTCCAGCCTTGAGGCCGAGGCTGGCCTTTCAAATGCGATGCTTGCACGGCAAGCTTTCGTAACACCGCAAACAATGCAGGTCATGTTGGTAAAACTTGAGAAGGCCGGATTGATCGAGCGCACACCTGATGAAGTGCATGGCCGTATTCAAAGGACGACGCTTACGTCCGCTGGTTCGGCTGCACTGAAAAAGGCCCATGATGTAGGCCAATCGTCAGAACGTCTCATCGTAGAGGTTTTGGGTGCTGACCGTGCCAGCGAAGTCAAAAGACTACTGGACAACATTGCCGAACGGCTACGGTGAAAAGCCGGATAATTGGGCTGTCTTTAGCCGTTCAAAAACCACCGTTTTAGGCAACGGGGCGTTCGTTCTAATGTGTTCAGTAGCGGTGTATTTGTCGATGTATTTTGCGGATTCAAAATACACTGATAAAATCCTTTCTGTTCAGTGGCATAGCGGCAGCGGGTGTAAGTGCATTTGCGATCCGCGCGCAGCGCACCAGAAGAGTCGAATATATGTGTATATGTTCTCTCTCTTTTATGACTCAGGTCCAAGATTCAAATACACCAAATACACCATTAGGAATAACGCATTGATTCTATTGGGATTTCAATGGTGTATTTGGTGGTGTATTTTGGTGTATTTGGTGTATTTAGGCCCTCCGGGCCGCCTTCGCTCAGCCGAACGGATCAACGCCCGCTGCCAACTTCGAAATCTTTTTCAGCAGCGGGCTTGCCTTGGGTAAAGTCGGCTCAAATTTAATCTCGCTCTGGGTGCCGTTTGCATGATGTACTTTCGGCGGGACCTTGCGCAACTGCCAGAGGAAGCCGCCCTTGCTGCGCTTGTCGGACTGGCATAGCTCCACTTCTGTCCCGTCATCCATTTCAAAATGGCGTCCCGCAAAGCCTTTCAGGTATCTGCCCATAGAGCGTGCGGCATATTCGAACTCGTCGCCCTGCGGAACGCGCTTGATGGGCAGAGGCACCTTAAAGGTGTCCGCAATGTCGCAAAGCTCCGATGCCTCGAACGGGTCAGCGCCTTGCTGCCACCAAGCGCTTAAAAGGGTTTCGATTTCCTCGTCTTCCCCGTCGCTGGCGATTTCATCGAGAATGTGACGGTTACTTTGCCACGTGGTCCAGTTCGGTGCTGCGGCTTCGATGATGCCGCCAATTACGTAGCGATATGATTGATACGAGCCGATAATTGGAGCGTGCACCGGGCGTGGACATCCCTTCTGAATCCAATTTCTTACGAGTACAAGGACTGCCCAGATGAAATCGCCGCGATGCGTTTTGACATAGTGGGCCAAGTCTTCGTGTCGAAAATCGCTGCGAAGCTCCGGCTTGGCAGTCTGAGGTTTCATTTCGATCAGGCTCATTCGACGGCGCAACTCATCCGACAGCAGCGGTCGAATGCCGACGAACATGAAGCTGGCGCGGATCGGAATCGAGATTTCCGCTGTCTGGTTCAAGACGCGATCTGTCCAAACATCTTCTGTCGTCGCGCTCGCAATGCTTGGGCTGGTCAATTCACCTGCTACGTTGTCATATGCAATTATCACAGCGCCGCTCTTAAAAGCTGTAGTAAGGCCCTTGCGGCGCTCTTCCTCGTTCTTTGGCATTGGTCGTGAAGACGGCTTTCCTTCAACGATGTATTGGACGCAGTTCGATATCAGGCCTCCACCAGCGCCCGCCACGGTCTTCGTAATCAGATGGGGCATCAGCGGCCCGTCGATCATCGGTCGCACGAATTGTTCGATAACCATCCCGATCACGTTCAGAACGGATGCGGGGGGTGGGTTTTCAACATCGCCGCCCAGCGCTGCTTTAACTAAATCGGTACGGCTGACGCCGTCGAGTTCAAAGTCGCCAAGTAGCTCTTCAATAAAAAGGTGCTTTGCTTCATCAACATGCTCTTGCTTCGCCACGCGTGGCACTTTGCGTAAAATCAAGCCTTCCGGCTTCGCGAAGTAGAGGCCGGTCTTGGTGTTATAGCCGGGTGAATTGATCAGGTTTCCTTCTGCGGTGAAGGTTGGCGTCGTTACGATCCCATTCAACTGAGGAAGGTCCAGATCGAAATGGAATAGTTGGCTGGCAACATCATCGGGGACGCTCACGCCCTGATAACCAATGCTCTCCCCTGCGGCAAAGCTCTTTCGGTACTCGGCAACGAGATTCACGGCGGCTTTGAACTTCGAATAAGTTAGCGTTTCGATGCTGACGCTTCCCGTATTGGGGTCAGATACGATTGCGGCCTTGGTGTTTCCGCGTTTGAATGTTGTGGGGTTATTCTTGTTGGCTTTCTCAATCTTCTCTTGCCCGTAGCCGCATTGGTGAAGGAAATCATCCTCGTTGATAACGTTTTTGTCTTTGCCTTTGGCTGCGGCGCGTTCGTCAGACCCGCGAATATACTGAACCGCTTTGCGCAAGTTCTTGAGCCAAATCTTTTCGAGTTGCGGCCAAGAGAGACGCATTACGTTCAGAATATTGGTGATCGAAACTTCGCTTTCACCTTTGCGCTCCATGCCCGAAATAATCACGGCAAGTTCCAAGTCCTGCGGCGCATACTCGCGCGGCATCTGCGACATGCGCTCCATCGCCTTGCTTTGATCTAAGCGCGGCGCACAGTTAATCTTCTTAAGATCATCCGCCGTAAACTTATCGCGGATTGAGGCCGCGCCCGCCGACAGCTTTCGGCGGTCAAGAACGATTTCCGGGTCATCTTCAATTACTACATCTTCTTCATTTGCCATTCGTATGTTAATCCTTGTAACATCCCGAAAAACGTGGTACGTTTTTCAAGCATATGTGGACCCCGCTTGATCCTTGGGCGGGGTAGGATTTGGGGAGGGTTTTGGCCCTCCCTTCATCCTTTTCAAGGAATGTTTAATTATCATTTTTTACGCTCCGTTTGACCGCTCACGCATAATTCGACCGTTCACGCAAAATGCGCGTTGGTCAGGTTGAAATTTTTGGTGCATCACTTGCCAGAAATACACCTTCGCGGACACAGATTGCCCGTCGCTACCTCCTGCATAACACGAAACGAATCACCGTGTCGAATCAAAAATGCAAAACGGCTGCAATATTTATACCATGCACGTCAAGACAAATTCTTGATGTTCCGGGAAATTATTTTCCAAACGCCGTTCGAGCTTGCATCGTAATCGCAGATCAGGTATAAATTGGTTGCCAGAAATACAAGATAGAGGGGCGGGAACTGAAAAGTTCCTGTTCCCTTTTTTCGTTAATAAAGGTGTTCGTACCCGCCCATTAAATTTCGCGTGTCGTGCTTCGAGCGAATGTGAAACTCCGAGGCACTATATATTAGGTCCCCACGAGCTTCGCAGTAATAAGCCCAGACCGATTTAACGCAAAAGTAGGCACCTTCGGTGGCACGATGATCTTGCAGAAATTCCAACAATTCGTCGGGGTTATTCACGGTTCGATAGAAATTTCCCGTCGAACTATACAAAGTTGCAGGCAGTTCCAGCCAATCCGGCCCAGCTATTATGCCCTGCCCGTCAATTTGACGTGAATATTCTGCGCTCATTGATAATGTTCCGCCCAATTTTTCAGAAGGTCAGATTCAAGTTTTAAAATTGGATCGTTCGGGCCTGCGTTGCCGATTTTCCACATTGTGCGAGCGCCATTTTCGACGCGGTCAACGCAGGCCATGCGCAGCGCCAATGACACCAGCGCGCCGCCGTGAACTTCGATAAGGGCGGTGGGGTCTATGGTGAAAATGTGTGCTTCGAACAAAGAAACTTTGGAGTCTATTGCTTCTGCCAACATCAAAGTGGCAGGCAGATCATCCGCGAATGAGACCGCTTCGCAGAAGGTCGCGACAGAGCCACCATCGTCAAGATGCAGGTCGAGAGACTGGCGCATAGCCGTAAGCAGGGCCGCACGATCTGCAACCGTTAGTTCGGTAAAATGTTTCATTTAAGTCATTGTTTTTGGCCTCTTAGTCGGGATTCAAGGGGGTGGGTTTTAGGCGCGCCCGTCTGTCGGAAGACGCGCGCGCCGGGGGAATTATTGATTCTCTTGGGCTGCCTGTCGCGCTCTTATTTTTGCGTTGTCGTCCGGCTGCGCTGGACCATTTTCGACACGCTCGTGACCGCCGCCGCCGTCCACAAATTTTCCGCAGCGGGCACATTTGGTCATCACGCCAGCCGCAATTGCGTTCAGCACCTTGGCCAAAACCAGTACGCAGTCGCCTTCGGGCGGCGCGTCATCGGGACGATTTTCAGAAGGAAGGTCAATCGTCCCTATTTTTTGGGCGGCTTTCGATAGAATCTCGGCTTCGGAAGAAATCAGACGCAGCAAATTTTCGACCTTCGATTGTGGACAATCGGTCAGACGCTGGACGTACCCGCGCAGATTGCGGGCCGAAACTTTGGCCGTCCAGACAATCGCCTTCGTTTGGGAGTCTATCGGCACTGACATAGGATTCGCTCTAATGCGGCGTTCGCGTCATAAGCTTCCACCTTATCGGGCGTGTCTCCTTGTACGCGCTGGACGCGCGCGCTTCTGTTGTGATGCAGTAACGCGCCCGATCTGAGGGACGCACTCAATTGGACGTGTCCGCTTGATTCTGCGACCATTGCAGACTCGATCAGAACGTCCGAAATTTCGGACATGATCGCACTGACGTCTTCAAGATTCAGGTCTTCCAGAGGGGCGGATTCAGAGGCACGTTCCATTTTGCCAGCGGCGATATAGTCAGCATAACGCGCCGCCATTCTGCTGCCCGACACGCTACTCGAAGCGGCTGACCCCGGCTCTTTACCTACGTCCAGCGCAGACCCCGCCCAAGAATCGGAGAGATTTTCGCCCGCAATCACGCGGGCGCAAAACGCGCGGTGTCGCTTGGTCAGCGGTTCGGACATTACTCTAAGCCCGCCGCACGGGCGCGCTTGATGCGCTCAGCGCCCGATATTCCCGCGCCGTTTAGCTTTGCTATAACCTTTGCTTTTTCCTCGGGCGACAAGTCTTTTTTCGTCGTGACCGGTCCAGCGAAACTCTCGCCAGATTCGCGCGCCAGTCTCATGCGCTCTGCCGGATTTTTTCGCATCAATTCAATCTCGGCCTGACGCTTCTCACTCTCATTTTCACTTCTTAGGGCGTCGAGAAAGCGCTTGGACTGATCTTTTTGCTTGAATGCAGGAAGTTTTTGAACTGCCTCTTCTCGCCAATTGACGGCAAGCTCTTCATCGTCTGTCAGAACGTGCAAACGGATGGAATCAAGCATCATGCAATCGGCGCGCGTTAGAACGACACCTTCGCGCGCGGCACTTTCAATCGCGGCGTCTGCGATCTTGTTCCAGCGACTCGTCAGAACTTCCGAACCGGCAACTGCGGCTCTGAAATTTTCATACTGATCTTCTGGCATTACGTAGTCTCCATTTTCTGCATATTCTTCGCGGCGGTCGCATATAGCGAAGCCTCTACGTCGCTGGTGATTTTTTCAGGGCAGGATTGCTTCAACCATTCAATGGTTGGTTTCAGCAAGAAACCGCGAAAAGGCTTCCCGAAATCGCCGGGGACGCGGATGTACTGGAGACCAATAGGGCGGCTAACCGTCGCAAAGCATCGGTAGGTACTGTCGCAGACTCCGAGGCATTCGGCGATATCCTGCGCCGATAGCCACATCACTTTTGTGGTCATACTCTGTTCCTCAGTTTGGGAGGGATGGGGACAGACGGTTATAGTCTGTTGATATCTGTCAGCACCATAACAGTGTATGACATAAATGTCACGGAGTAACGGGTCATTCGTTTTGAATCAATAGGTTAGAGGCAGGTTAATTTATCGACTTGCCGCCGTTTCAGCTATTCGCGCTGCCTGCAAAGATATCAAAGCCGTGGGTCGGTTCTGTTTACCCAACCCTGCATCAGTTCGAATTCTGGCCCGCTGTTATAGTGCTTGATCGCGCCGCCTTGTGTGTGGCCAAGAATTGCCTGCCTAACCTCCAATGGTGCACCAGCGCGCCGCATAGCGTCCTGAAATGTCCCTCTGAAAGAATAAAGAGTCTTGCGTGGCTCAAGTATTGGCTTGTCCATCAACTCGCGCAGAAGGCGCATGAAATTGTGGCGAACAGGTTCAACCAAGTCTTGATTATTTGTTATCAGGCACTCAATTCCGCCACCGCGAACAAATGCGGGAAAATCAGCAATCTCTGGATGTACAGGGATGTAGCGCCAGCTTGACTTTGTTTTCGTTCGGCGGATGTTAATTGCCGTATCGGTCGCATCTTCCTTGCTAAGACTCATCAGTTCAATCGGGCGTGCCGCCGTGAAAGCAAGCGCCCTGACAATGTGCCGAATGGCGATGCGTCTATTGTCATCCAAGTAGGGAAATGGAGACAGCCAAAAATGATCAATCGCAGCAAGGATATTTACTACTTCATTTGGTTCGTAGGCTAGGTGCTTGTACTCTGAGACAGGGCGGCTGTCTTTTGGGAATGTCACCGCCGCCGTTGGGTTCGCGTCTATTATCTCTTCTTCTAACGCAAAGCGAAATAGTGACTTTAACGGCGTGAAAACGGCTTTGACACTCGCTACGCTAATCGGCTTTCCAGATTTTGGGTTCTTGTCATTCAGCAATTTGTTTCGATAGTCGCGCAGCATTGGGGCTGTCACCTGCGATATTGGGATGTCACCGGCAAACCGAACGAATTGCTTAAAGACGCGGCGATATTTTTTCTCTGTCTTGATATCATGAAAGGCAAGAAACCTCTCAAAGACGTTCGACAACTTGTCGGGAGAGGGGGCGAAGCGTGCTGCAAGGCGCTCAAGCTTCATCTTGAGCATATCGAATTCTAAGCGTTCGTCCTCGTCCGTTGGCGCTGGCGCGCCGCCAAAACCATTTGCAAGCAATTCGGATATTCGGTCTGAGTACTCATCGTCGGCAATCGGCGCTATTTCAGTGACGGTAAAGCCGTGTTCTGCCCCCACCAGTACGTTGCGCCATTTCTCTAAAAACTCCGGGGGTGCGACGGTCAAATATGGTGCGATAGCCGCGTCGTACTCTTCACGCGTAATTGGACCAGCCTCTTTCTTGCGGTTGTTGTGGATGCTGATTTCAATGGATGGCTTGCGGGCTTCTTGCAGGTCATGCAGTATATCCGGCGCTCGCGACCATAGAGGACCGGCTTCTGCGTCTAACACGTCCTGAAAAGCAAGTTCTGCGCGGGCAGGATAACAGTCAATTTCGCCACTGCGCACGCCCTCAAAGAAGGCTTGCAGCGGCGCGGCCTTTGCTTGTTCCTCCGCCTGTACGCGTGCTTCGCCTTCGCGCCTGAGAGTGACCAAGTGTGTGGGGTCAGCTTTGACCTTTGCCAGCATTGCGTCATGCTCGCGTTTCAGTTCCTTGATCCGGTCTGTTGCGGTTTCGAAATTATCCCCCACGGGCATGTGCCACCGTGTGATCTTCAAGGCGTGTACAAGAGCCTTCGGGACTTTGCGTTGGTAGTAATAACGCCCGCGCTCTTCGAGCAGATATTTGATCTTCTGTGGTGCCATGTCTGTACCTCGCTGACGTCAAAAGTACAGAAAGCGGCCCAAAAAGTACAGAAAAACAGCGGTTATCACCACCGATATTACGGAGAAGTAAATTAAATCAATGTGTTAAGTGAGTGGTGGGCGACCCTGGAATCGAACCAGGCGTGCGTCTCCGCGAGGGAGTTACAGTCCCCTGCCACACCTTGCGGCCTGTCGCCCTAAGCTCCGACTGCCTAATGCGAGGCATTTCTGGCGTCAATACGAAAACTTTCCGATCTGTCCATTTGCCTCGTTTTGGCCCGGCTTGCCATGGCTGAATGCGCGGCAAAGGCCCCGGCGCGGCGCCGGTTGCCCCTTGTGACGGGGCCCCGGGCGTGCAAAAGGAAAACCTTTCGGGATGAGAGTGACCAAATGGCACCGCGAAACAGCAAAAAACCCAAATGGGTTGTCGAGAAAGAGCGCAGCAAACGCGCGGGCGCGGCCGAGACGCTGTGGCTGTTCGGGCTGCATGCGGTGCGCGATGCCTTGCTGAACCCGCGCCGTGAAAAGCTGCGTCTGGTGCTGACCAAAAACGCCGCCGACCGTCTGGGCGATGCGGTGGAGCAGGGCGGGATCGAGCCCGAGATTGTCGATCCGCGCAAATTCAACCTGCCGCTTGATCCCGGATCGGTCCATCAGGGCGCCGCGCTTGAGGTCAGGCCGCTGAACTGGGGCAACCTTGCCGAGATTTCTGTCTCGGGCCAAACCGGGCGCCCGCCGGTTGTGGTTCTGCTCGACCGGGTGACAGACCCCCATAACGTCGGCGCGGTCCTGCGCTCGGCCGAGGTATTTGGCGCCAGCGCCGTTATCGCCCCGCAGCGCCATTCGGCGCCCGAGACAGGCGCGCTGGCCAAGACCGCCTCGGGCGCGCTGGAACGCCAGCCCTATTTCCGGGTCAAGAACCTTGCCGCCACGATGGAAGAGTTGCAGGCCATGGGCTTTGTCCTTTTGGGGCTGGACGGCGAGGCGGACCAGACATTGGGCGCTGCCCTGTCCGATCTGGCCGAACGGCCTGTCGGCCTTGTTCTGGGGGCCGAGGGGCCGGGGCTGCGCGAGAAGACGCGCCAGACCTGCGATGCGCTTGTAAAAATTGCCGCAGCGGGGGGATTTGGCTCGCTCAACGTCTCGAATGCGGCGGCTGTGGCCCTATATGCGGTGGGTGACCGCTAGGAAAGCCTGCCAATGCCGCAATCGACCAAGATCGCCACCTGTTCATATTGCGGAAGCCGCGCGGCGCTGGTCTTTCGCGGCGAGGGCCGGCAGGAGCTTTCCTGTGCCTCCTGCGGTGCCCCTTTGCGCGACATGAAGCCGCTGGTGGTTGCCCAGCCTTCCAGCAAACCGGCAAAACAGATGCAAAAGAAGGACAAGGCGCGGCGGAAATCCCATAAGCGGGGGAAATACCGCAAACGCTCGCTGCGCGACGTGATCCTGAAGGAAGCCTTTGACGTGATCGGCGATATTCTGGATTAGGCGCGCGCCGCTTATTCGCGCCGTCTTGCGCGCAATGCCGCCCCGCTGCGGGATGTCCCGCAGTTTACCCCACGTTCACAAGTTTCTTACATTCTCTTTACATGGTGATTGTGTTGCCTATTTCAGTAGAGGAAGCACATGATCGGAACATCTGTGCTTTTCTTCACTGTCCCTCGTTCCGCACTTGCGCCCGGCATTTTGTCCGGGCGCTTTTTTATTGCTTCAAAGCCGGTTAAGAGGGGGCATGACCGATTATCCCGACAGTCTTTTGCGCGCTGTACTGAAACAGGTGAAAGTGATCGCCTGTGTCGGGGTTTCGACCAACCCGGTGCGGCCCAGCTATTTCGTGGCCCGCTACCTTACACTCAAGAAATTCACGGTGATCCCGGTGAATCCTGCCTATGCCGGGCAGAGCCTTTTTGGGCGTGAGATCCTGCCGGATCTGAAATCCATCACCGAACAGGTTGATATGGTGGATATTTTCCGCCGCTCGGAATTTGCCGGTCAGGTCGTTGACGAGGCGCTTGAGGCCCTGCCGGGGCTCAAGGCGATCTGGATGCAGATCGGCGTGCAGGACGATGAGGCCGCTGCCCGCGCCGAGGCCCGAGGCGTCACGGTCATCCAGAACCGTTGCCCCAAGATCGAATATCAGCGGCTGTTCGGAGAGCTGAGGATGGGCGGTTTCAACACCGGGGTCATCTCTTCCAAACTGTAAAGGCGCGCGCCTAACTTTGGCCGGCGGGCGGAAAGAGCCGGGCCGGAAGATGCAGCGCTGCGATCAGCCTGTCATAGATAGCGCTGGCATGATGCGCCAGCCGCTGCACAGGTTGACCAAGGGCGAGTTGAACCACCGTGACCGCAATCGCCGCAACCATGGCCGAGCCCAGCATGTCCAGAGGCCAGTGTATCCCCAGATAGATACGCGACCAAGCAACCGTCAGGGCGGCGACCAGTGCCAGAAGCCCCCAGCGCCCGCCGATGGCCATGATTGCGGAAAAAGCCACGGCAAACAGGACTGTGGCATGATCGCTGGGAAAGGATGTCTCGGCCAGATGGGCAACAAACTGATGGCCCAGCCCGATTTCAAAGGGCCGGGGGTGGTAGAACACCGATGCGATCAGAAAGTTCAGCGCCAGCGCAAGCGCCGCCGAAAGGCCGATCGCAAAAAGGTTTATCCGCCGCTGATACCCGCCGCGGATCCAGCCTAGCACAAGCAGCGCGGCCATGATGTAGATCACCCAGTTTGCGGAAAACCGCGCGAAGGCGAGGATCGCCCCGCCGGGATTGGCCGGGGCGTTGATCATCGTAAAGAGATATCTGTTCAGGTTCTCGATCACGGGCCGCTCCTGAGCGTGTTGAAAGCAAGGCCTGCGATCACGCCTGACGCGGCGCTTTGATTGACCTGCTCGTATTTGATGAAACTGATTTACTGGTCCCTGATGGCGCTATCATAGCCCAATGGCAAGTCAGAGAGAATAAATACTTAGGTAGTAGGCGCGCGCGGGCGCTCAACCCTTGCGTGCAGCCTTCTCGTCAAGGCCCGAGGTGCCCTCGCGCCGCGCAAGCTCGGCTAGCACATCGTCCAGCGTCACATCGCGCGCGGCCAGCATCACCAGCAGGTGATAAAGGGTATCGGCGGCCTCGGAGGTCAGCTTTTCGCGATCGCCGCGAACCGCCTCGATAATCGCCTCCACCGCTTCCTCGCCAAATTTCTCGGCGCATTTCTCGGGGCCTTGTGACAGCAGTTTCGCCGTCCAGGACGATGCAGGATCGGCGCCTTTGCGGGCGGCAATCGTTTCGGCAAGGCGGGTCAATGCGTTCATCTCATCCTCATCGGAATGCCGGCGGCGGCCATATACTCTTTGGCCTCTTGGATAGTATAATCGCCAAAGTGAAAGATCGAGGCGGCAAGAACCGCGCTGGCGCCGCCGCGGGTTACGCCCTCGACCAGATGGTCAAGGTTGCCAACCCCGCCCGAGGCGATGACCGGCACCGGCACCGCATCCGAAATCGCCCGTGTCAGCGGCAGGTTAAAGCCCGCACGGGTGCCGTCGCGGTCCATCGATGTCAACAGAATCTCGCCCGCGCCCTTGGCTACGACGGTGCGCGCAAATTCCACGGCATCAATACCCGTGGCGCGCCGCCCGCCGTGGGTGAAAATCTCCCACCGGCCCGGGGCCACGGTTTTGGCGTCGATGGCCACCACGATGCATTGGCTGCCGAAACGCTCGGCCGCTTCGGCCACCACATTGGGATCGGCCACGGCGGCCGAATTAAAGCTGACCTTGTCGGCGCCGGCCAAAAGCAGGTTGCGCACGTCATGATGGGTGCGAACCCCGCCGCCGATGGTCAATGGCATAAAGCACTGCTCGGCCGTGCGCGTGGCCAGATCATACATTGTGCCACGGTTTTCATGGGTCGCGTTTATATCGAGAAAACAAAGTTCGTCCGCGCCGGCGGCGTCATAGGCACGCGCGGCATCCACCGGATCGCCCGCATCGCGCAGGCCGACAAAGTTGACGCCTTTCACCACGCGGCCGTCCTTGACGTCCAGACAGGGGATGATGCGGGTTTTCAGCACGAAAGCTACTCCGGCAAAGGGTCGGCGGATTTTGCGGTCAGGGGCGCAGGATGTCCAGCGCGCCGCGAAGGTCGATGGCACCGTCGTAAAGCGCCCGCCCCGAGATGGCGCCCGAAATCACCCCGGTATCGCGCAGCTGTGTCAGATCCTCGATCGAGCTGACCCCGCCAGAGGCGATGATCGGAATGCGCGTCGCGCGGGCCAGATCGGCGGTGGCTTCGATATTGGGCCCCTGCATGGCGCCGTCGCGGTTGATGTCGGTATAGATGATCGCGGCAATGCCGGCATCCTCGAACTGGCGCGCCAGATCGATGACGCTGATCTCGGTATCTTCGGCCCAGCCCCGGGTCGCCACGCGCCCCTCGCGTGCATCAAGCCCCACGGCCACCTTGCCGGGGAAGGCCATCGCCGCCTCGCGCACCAGCGCGGGGTTTTCCACCGCCGCGGTGCCCAGAATCACCCGCGCGATCCCCTTGCCCAGCCAGAATTCTATCGTGCCCATGTCGCGGATACCGCCGCCCAGCTGGGCCGGAACGCTTGTTGCGGCCAGAATAGCCTCGACCGCCGCGCCGTTGACCGGCGCGCCTTCGAAGGCGCCGTTCAGGTCAACCAGATGCAGCCAGTCACAGCCGGCATCCTGAAACGCGCGCGCCTGCGCGGCGGGATCATCGTTGAAAACCGTCGCATCCGCCATTTCGCCTTTCAGCAGGCGAACGCAATTGCCATCTTTTAAGTCAATCGCGGGGTAAAGGATCATCGTGGGGCTCTTTCATCGGCAATTTCGCGCCTTCTGACACGGCGGGCGGTAGAATGCAAAGGCCACGCGACCTAACGTTAGGCTTGCCTGAT
>JASBSV010000087.1 GCA_030148745.1 Paracoccaceae bacterium | reverse complement strand
GGCAATGCCGATAAGGTCGTGAACCTGATCACCTTTTATGCTCAGGAAGTGCGCGAATTGCTGGCCAGCCTTGGCGCGCGGTCGATGGATGAGGTAATCGGGCGCGCCGATCTGCTAAGTCAGGTCAGCCGCGGCGCGGCCAATCTGGACGATCTGGACCTGAACCCGCTTTTGATCACGGTCGATGGCGCAGACAAGATCGTTTATGACCGCGAGCGCGAGCGTAATGCCGTACCCGACACTCTGGACGCCAAGATCGTGCGCGACGCGGCGCGGTTCCTTGAGGATGGCGAAAAGATGCAGCTGTCTTATGCGGTGCAGAACACGCTGCGCACCGTGGGCACCCGCACCTCAAGCCATATCGTCAAGCGCTTTGGGATGCGCAACAATCTGCAGCACGACCATCTGACGGTGAAACTGACCGGCAGCGCCGGTCAGGCGCTGGGCGCTTTTGCTGCGCCGGGCCTGAAGCTTGAGGTCAGCGGCGATGCCAATGACTATGTCGGCAAGGGTCTGTCGGGGGGGATGATCGTTGTGCGCCCGCCCATGGCCAGCCCGCTGAAAGCCGCCGAAAACACAATCATCGGCAATACCGTGCTTTATGGCGCAACCGACGGTTATCTTTTCGCCGCCGGCCGCGCGGGCGAGCGTTTTGCGGTCAGAAACTCGGGCGCGAAAGTTGTGGTCGAGGGCTGCGGCTCGTCAGGGTGCGAGTATATGACCGGCGGAGTTGCGGTTATTCTGGGTCGCATAGGGGCGAATTTCGGCGCCGGCATGACCGGCGGGATGGCCTATGTCTATGACCCCGACGGCAAGGCGCAGGCGCTGATGAATATGGAGACGCTGGTGACCGGTCCGGTGACCGTCGAGCATTGGCAAAGCGAGCTGCGCGCGCTGATCGAGCGTCACCACGAAGAGACCGGCAGCCGCCGCGCCGGAGATATCCTGCAACATTGGGAGAGCGAGGTTGGAAACTTCCTTCAGATCTGTCCCAAGGAGATGCTGATCCACCTTCCGCATCCCCTGAGCCAGGCAGACAGCGCGATCCCGGCGGAATGAAACCAGGCGCGGGGCCCTGCCCCGTCCGCTTGCCACAATGGTCAGAACCGGGACGCCGCAACGGCACCCGGTTTTCACCGCTCTAACGCAAATTGGTCCTAAACGGGCCGCAATCGGCGCCTAAATTCTGCGGGTACTCGCAGGTTAGGCCCCTTTATGCCAACAACGTATATTGACCAGTTTTTTGTCATCGATCCGGGTAACCCGCCGGCGGCGGGCACCGCCCTGACGGTGTCGAAATTTAACTATACCGACGCCAATGACAGCGGCTTTATCGAGCCGGGCAATGGCGATACGGTCAACGGGCTGACGGTGACGCAGGTCTGGGTCAACGATACGATCACCGTGACGATGAACGGTGTCACCCAGACGATCACCGGCGTGACATTCTATGTCAGCGGCGGACCGGCGATGTTCACGCCAAACGATGGCACGGTCCTTCAGAACGCGGTCTTTCAAAGCTCGACCTATGTGACGTCATCCTCGCAGACGCCGGTTTCGGCTATGGGCCCGCCCTGTTTCACCAAGGGCACCCGGATCGCAACGCCCGATGGTGCGCGCCCGGTGGAAGAGCTTGCCCCCGGCGATGCGGTCATGACGATGGATCACGGCGCGCAGATCCTGCGCTGGACCGGGCGGCGCGATGTGCCCGGAACCGGGCGTTTCGCACCGGTGCATTTTGCCCCCGGCGTTCTGGGTAATCAGCGGTCGCTGGCGGTATCGCCGCAGCACCGGATGCTGATCGGTGGCTGGCGCGCGCAGATGTATTTCGGCGAAGATGAGGTTCTGGTGGCGGCCAAGCACCTTATCGATGGCCAGAGGGTGCGCTTCACGCCGATGCCTCAGGTCAGCTATTTTCATCTGCTGTTTGACCGCCACGAGGTGATTTTCGCCGAGGGCTGCGCCAACGAAAGCTTTTACCCCGGCGATTACATGCTGGCCGGCGATCCGGCGATGCGCGCCGAACTTGCCACATTTTTTCCCGATTTGCCGGCCCTGACATCGCTCAGATCGGCGCGTCCGCGCATTACCGGCGCGCAGGCGCGCATTCTGGGCGCTATGGGCGGCGGGGTGGCGCAGGCGGCCTAGACCCTATAGGCGGCTGCCCCTATACCGGGGTCTGTGGCAAAGAAAACGACATCCCGAAAACCCCGGCGCGGGTCCAAACCGACCCCTCCGGGCCGCTTACAGCGGCTGCGACGGCGGCTTGTGCGGGGGGCTCTGATTCTGCTGGCGACCGTTCTGGCGTGGATCGCGCTTTACGCCGCCCTGCGCCCGCCGACCACGCCCTATATCCTTGCCGAAAGCTGGCGTCTGGGCGGGGTCAGCCGTACATGGGTCAGTTTCGATCAGATCGCGCCGGTGATGGCACGTTCGGCCGTGGCGGCAGAGGATGCCAATTTCTGTCTGCACTGGGGCATCGACATGAAGGCGCTGCGCACCGCGATTGACAATGGCGGCAACAGGGGCGCTTCGACCATCACCCAGCAGACGGTCAAGAATGTCTTTCTGTGGCAGGGGCGCAGCTATCTTCGCAAGGCGCTTGAGGGGCTGATGACGCCGCTGGTCGAGCTGTTCTGGTCCAAACGCCGGATCCTTGAGGTCTATCTGAACGTGGCCGAGTTCGACAAAGGCGTCTTTGGGGTCGAAGCCGCCGCGCAGCGCTATTTCAAGACCAGCGCGGCCAAGCTGAGCCCGGCGCAGGCCGCGCTTTTGGCGGCGGTGCTGCCCGACCCCAAGGACCGCTCAGCGGCGCGGCCCACGGCATTTCTGCGCCAGCGCGCCAAAGAGATCGCCGATGGGGCGGAAACGATCCGCCGAGACGGGCGCGCAAATTGTTTCGAGGATTGAATCGCGCCCCGTTTCACGGCATTCAGTGAGAACACCACAACATTGAGCAGCAGTCCCATATGGCCCGTTTGTACCACGTCCCTCTTTCGCCCTATTGCCGCAAAGTGCGCCTGTCGCTGGCCGAAAAGAAGATCGAGGTCGAACTGGTTGAAGAAAAATACTGGGAAGGGGCCGCCGATTTCCTGCGCCGCAACCCGGCGGGCAAAGTGCCGGTCCTGAAAATTGACGGGCTGATGCTGTCGGAAAGCGCGGCGATCTGCGAATATATCGAAGAGACCAAGCCGACACCGGCCCTGATGCCCAAAAAGCCCGCCGAACGGGCCGAGGTGCGGCGGCTGGTCAACTGGTTCGATGACAAGTTTCATCACGAGGTTACCTCGAAATTGCTCTATGAGCGGGTCAACAAGAAGATCATGAGCAAAGGCTATCCCGATTCGACCAACGTCAAGGCCGGGGCCAAGGCGATCAAGTTTCACCTCGATTACATGGCATGGCTTCTGGATCAGCGCCGCTGGCTGGCGGGGGATGCGATGACGCTGGCCGATTTCGCCGCCGCCGCGCATCTGTCGGCGCTGGATTACATCAGCGATGTCGACTGGAACCGCTCGGACATCGTCAAGGACTGGTACGCCAAGATCAAATCGCGCCCTGCCTTCCGCGGGATTCTTGCCGATCAGGTGCCCGGCTTTCCGCCGCCGGCGCATTATGCCGATCTCGACTTCTGATCTGAAAACGCGGCTTGCCGCACGGGCCCTTGAAGAAGGGTTTGCCGCCTGCCGGGTGACCCGGCCGGATGCGATCCCCGACGCGCCCGAGCGGCTGGCGCGGTTTGTCGAATTGGGCCGTCACGGGCAGATGGGATGGATGGCCGAGCGCATGAACTGGCGCGCCAGCCCCGCCGCCCTGTGGCCGCAGGCGCGTTCGGTAATCATGCTGGCCGAAAGCTATTCGCCCGACAACGACCCGATGGAGGCGCTGGCCCACCCTGACCGGGCGGTGATTTCAGCCTATGCCAAGGGGCGCGATTACCACGACATCGTCAAAAAGCGCCTGAAGCGGCTGGCCCGCTGGCTGATCGAGACAGCGGGCGGCGAGCTGAAGGTTTTTGTCGATACCGCGCCGGTGATGGAAAAGCCGCTGGGTCAGGCCGCCGGTCTGGGATGGCAGGGCAAGCACAGCAATCTGGTCAGCCGCGATCTGGGCAACTGGATCTTTCTGGGCAGTATCTTTACAACGTTAGAAATCGACCCTGATCCGGCGGAAATAGACCATTGCGGGTCGTGCCGGCGGTGTCTGGATGTCTGTCCGACCGATGCTTTTCCCGCCCCCTATCAGGTCGATGCGCGGCGCTGCATTTCCTATCTGACGATTGAGCACAAAGGCCCGGTGGACCCCGCGCTGCGCCCCGCGCTCGGCAACCGGATTTACGGCTGTGATGATTGTCTGGCGGTCTGTCCGTGGAACAAGTTTGCCGTGGCGGCCTCTGACATCCGTTATGGCGCGGGGCCCGCCACCGATGCGCCGCCGCTTGCAGCATTGGCGCAGCTGGATGACGCGCAGTTTCGCGCACAATACTCAGGATCGCCGATCAAGCGGATCGGGCGCGCGCGGTTTGTGCGCAACGTGCTTTATGCGATCGGCAACTCAGGTCAGGCCGATCTGGCCGGGGTGGCGCAGGGCCTGACGGGCGACCCCGACGAGGGCGTGCGCGACGCCGCAGAATGGGCCGCCGCGCGCCTGAGCCAGCCGGGCAAATAGACCCGTTTCAGGCCTAAACAGAGCCTATCTTGGTACCTTGAACGTCAGCGAGGCCCAATCGCTGTGCCAGACCGGATCTTTGGCCGGATCCTTGGGCTGACGCGGCTCCAGCACTACGGCATCAACCAGATATTCGGTGCCCGCCTGCACCGGGAATATCGCCTGTCCCTGATCGTCGGTGCGGTAGAAGGTCGAGGTGACGGTATCGTCCGGGGCGCGGGCAAAAACCTCGACCTGGGCATCGATGCGCGGTTTGCCGTCCAGCATCACGCGTACCGCAAACCCGGCAGACAGATCGTCGGTGTAAGGATTGGCCAGCGCGATAATCTCGGTTCGCAGACCCATCTCGCGATCCGCGCCCTTGCCATCGCCGATCGCCACCAGCGATTTGACATATCGCCGATAGGTTTCCCTGAACCCGGTCTGGGGCAGCCCGCGCGCGGCATGCGCCTCCAGAACGCCGGGAAAATCCTTGTGCGCGACAAAGGCGGTGAATTTTTCCCATTCGGAATAGGTCAGCTTGGCATCGGTGGTTTCATGCACGATCACGGCAAGCCCCTGCCCGCCGATCCGCTGTGACAGCGCGGGGCGGTCGCCTATGCGGCTGTTGGCGGGGATGACCTGATCGCCAAGCACCACCTCAAAGCGCACCGATTGCTGTGGAATATAGGCAAAAGAGGGCGCCTTGAACTTTTGCCCGACACGGAAATCGGCAAACAGCGTGTCATCCGGCGCGATCTGATAGCTTTGCGGCGAAATCCAGAATTCATGAGCCTGCACCGACGTAAAGCTGGACGCAGCGAGAAGGAAAGCTATCACTAAGCGCATTGGTAAGGAGACCTTTTTGTAATGAATGCGTTAAGAAAGCTGGCATGGTTTGGCCTGCTGTCAAGACAAACCCTTTCCCACATCCTGATCATTCTGGCGCTTTCGACGGGTCTGGCCCGTGCACATGAGGTTCGCCCGGCGATTGCCGATGTGACCGTGGGCCCGGCGCAGATCGACATTGTTGTCAGGCTTTCGGCCGAAGCGATACTGGCCGGGATCGACCTGAGCGGGGTCAGCGACACCAATGAGGCGCCGCAGGCCGCACAATATGACGCGCTGCGCAAACTGCCGCCGGATAAGCTTGAAATGCGCTGGAGCGAGCTTTGGCCGCAGATCCGCAAGGGCTTTACCGTCAAGGCAGGCCGACCTGTGACGCTGAACCTGTCGCAGGTCACCGTGCCGCCGGTGGGGGATCTGGACCTGCCACGCGACACGACGGTGGTTCTGACCGGCCAGTTGCCACCGGACGGATCACCCGTGGTCTTTGGCTGGGCGGCGGAATATGGCGCGCTGGTGGTGCGGCAGGGCGACAAGGAAACCGGCTATTCGGCCTATCTGACCGGCGGGCAGACAAGCGCCCCCCTGCCGCGCGAGGGCGCCGCGCAGGAGGGGCTGATGTCGGGGTTCCTGCGCTATGTGAGCGTCGGATTTGTGCATATCGTGCCCTTGGGGCTGGACCATATCCTGTTTGTGCTGGGGCTGTTTTTCTTTGCGCTGCACCTGCGGCCGCTGCTGGTGCAGGTCACCGCCTTTACGCTGGCGCATACCACGACGCTGGCGCTGGCCAGTCTTGGCATCATCTCGGTTCCCGCCGCTATCGTCGAGCCGCTGATCGCGGCCTCTATCGTTTATGTGGCAGTGGAAAATATCATTGGCACGAAACTGGGCTGGTCACGGGCGGCGGTGGTCTTTGGCTTCGGGTTGCTGCACGGGCTGGGCTTTGCCGGCGTTCTGGAGGAGATCGGGGTGGTTCAGGGTCGATTTGTGATCGATCTGATCGCCTTTAACGTTGGTGTCGAACTGGGCCAGCTGACGGTGCTGGCCGCTGCGTTCCTGACCGTTGGTCTGTGGTTCGGCAAGCGCCCGTGGTACCAAAGCCGGATCGCCGTGCCGGCATCGGCGCTGATCGCGCTGGTGGGGGCCTATTGGTTCGTTCAGCGGGTGTTTTTCTGACCCCGTGGCCTAAAGGCAGGCGGACATGCCGCCATCGACGAAAAGCGTCTGGCCGTTGACATAGCTGGCCGCATCCGAGGCCAGAAAGATCGCCGCGCCCTGAAGTTCGGGCAACTGGCCCCAGCGTCCTGCAGGCGTGCGCTTGCCGATCCATGCGGTAAACTCGGGGTCGGCGACGAGGGCTACGTTGATCTCGGTATCGAAATAGCCCGGCGCGATGGCATTCACGTTCAGCCCCTTACCGGCCCAGTCGGTGGCCATGCCCTTGGTCAGATTGGCCACCGCGCCTTTGGAGGCCGTGTAAGGCGCGATGGTGGGCCGGGCCAGCGCGGTCTGGATCGAGGCAATGTTGATGATCTTGCCGCGCCCGCGTTTGATCATGTGTCGCGCCACGGCCTGCCCGACGCTGAAGACCGATTTGACGTTGGTCTGCATCAGCTTGTCGAACGCCTCTTCCTCGAACTCCTCCAGCGGGCCGCGATGCTGCATTCCGGCGTTGTTGACCAGAATGTCGATCGGCCCTGTTTCGGCCTCAAACCCGTCCACGGCGGCGCGCACGGCGGCATGATCGGTCACGTCAAAAGGCAGCTCGTGCACCGTGGCGCCGGCGGCGCGCAGGCGCTCTGCACTGGCGTGCACCTTATCGGCCGAGCGGCCGTTGACGATCACCGCCGCGCCCGCCTGGGCAAAGCCCTGGGCAATCGTTTCGCCAATGCCCTGTGACGAGCCGGTGATCAGCGCGGTTTTACCGGCCAGTGAGAACAGGGGGTGGGACATTGGGGCGCTCCTTTTTTAGGGGAGAATAAGGGGTTGCACCGGGAAGGGAAGGGATGTTCCTTGGCGCGGCATTGGATAGGCAGAAAATATGCGTGGAATTGTGCTGATGGTCGGCGCGGTGACGATTTTCACCGTGATGACCAGCTTTATCAAGGTAACGGCAGGCCGGGTTCCGGCGGGTGAGGCGGTCTTTTTCCGCTCGGTCATGGCGCTGCCGGTGCTGTTTGTCTGGCTGTGGCTGCGCGGCGGGCTGCGCGCGGGGCTGCAGACCGACCGCCCATGGGGCCATGTGGTGCGCGGTGTCGCCGGCACGGTGGCGATGGGGCTGGGATTTGCTGGGCTGGCCTATCTGCCTCTGCCCGAGGTGACGGCGATCCGTTTTGCCACGCCGATCATGATGGTCATCCTTGCGGCCCTGATTCTGGGCGAAAAGGTGCGAATGGTGCGTATTTCAGCGGTGATGATGGGGCTGATCGGGGTGATCGTCATCCTTTGGCCGCGCTTTGGCGGCACGGCGGATGCGGCGACATTCGGCGCGCTGCTGGTTCTGGGCTCGGCCACATTCGCGGCGCTGGCACAGGTCTTTGTCAAATCCATGGCCGGGCGCGAGAAAACCGCCGCCATCGTGTTCTATTTTTCGGCCACCGCGACCGGGCTGTCGCTTTTGACGCTGCCATTTGGCTGGGTCGTGCCAACCGCGCGCGAGGCGGCTTTTCTGGTGGGTGCGGGTCTGATTGGCGGGGTCGGGCAGATCTGTCTGACTGCCTCATACCGTTATGCAGATGCCGGGGTTCTGGCGCCCTTTACCTATGTATCGATGCTTTGGGCGCTGATCATCGGCTATTACGCCTTTGGCGAGGTGCCGACGGTGCCGATGCTGGCGGGGGCCGCTTTGATCATTGGGGCCGGGGCGCTGATCGTCTGGCGCGAGCGGCATCTGGGTCTGGCGCGGCTGGCGCAGCGCAAGGTCGAGGTCAAAGGCCTGCAATAATCCGGTCGGCCCGCGCCAGAGTGCCGGCGACCAGACGGGCATTGGGCAGATCGTTGCCTTCGATCTTTGCCCGCGCCTCGGCATCGCCATAGCCGTGATCGGCCCAGCGCGCCACCAGCCGCTTTTCAAGATCACCGATGGCGACATCCAGCGCCCAGCAGGCATCAAGCCGGGGGCGCACATCCTGCCAGCCGTCGCTGTCGTGCAAAAGATAATTACCTTCGACCAGGATCACCTGGGTATCGGGGCGGATTTCAGCGGCCCCTGCCCGGGCGATTTCCAGATCGCGGTCAAAGACCGGCGCATAGAGCGTTTCGCGGGTTTTCAGGCGGGTTAGGGTCGAAACGAACCCCGCCACATCGAAAGTATTGGGCGCGCCCTTGCGGGCATATGTGCCATGGGCGTTGAGGATCGCATCATCAAGGTGAAACCCGTCCATCGCCAGCACCTGCGCCGAGGGCAGGCCCGCCGCCAGCGTCTCTGCAAGGGTCGATTTGCCCGAGGCCGGCGCCCCGGCCAGTCCCAGAAGAAAACGCTCATGGCCGCGCGCAAGGGTCTGAATGCCCGCGATCAGCCCGCTGATCAGGTTGGAGTTTTTCATGCGCAATAAATTGCCGCAACGGAAAGCTTTGTCCAGCGGTTCCCGCGCCCGCGATCGGCGGGCAATGGCCGGCGCGGGACGCGGCGCCTGCGTCCGGCGCCAAAATATGCTAGACTACGACCTCATGAGCGTTGAGGAGGACAATCATGTCACGCCATATCACCGATCATAGCCATGCCCCACGGACCGCCCGGCGCGCGCTTCGCTTTGTTCAAAGCGAGCATCGCAAGATACCGCATCCGGCCACCCATGCGCTATCGAAAGCGCCGCGCGGGGCAGGTGCCGGACGGATCCGGGCCTTTACCAGAATTGAGCGTCAGGCCAAAGGCTGAACCGCCGCGGCAGGCCTAGCTGCGGACCAGCTCTTCGTAGCTGTCCGAGATCTCGCGCGTCAGAAAAAATTAAGGGGATTCACAAATTGTGAATACAATCATATATTAAATGGGTCAGAACAATTAGGGCTTTTCAAATGGATGACCTCAAAAGCGTTCTGCTACGCGTGATAAAAGAACATTTAAGTCCCGCGAACGTGCTTTCTGTTGATGTGGTTGCAGACAATGATCACGACGGCGACCCGATTCTTCGAGTTGTGATTGTGTTCGAAGTTGAAGGTGATCGATTGGACCCTCGCCAGATCAAAAGCTTGGGGCGGCACTTGAGAGAGCCTTTAGAAAAGATAAATGAGGAAAGGTTCCCGGTGTTTTCTTTCAAGACGCTATCGGAGCAATCCTCTGAAGCCGCTTGATCTAATTAGGACGGCAAAGCGGTTGGCCGGGGCAAGCTCTTCAAAGCGTCCAAGACAATCAGATCTCAAGCGCGCTATAAGCACCGCATACTATGCGATGTTCCACGCCCTATGTGAGAACTGCGCCGATTGTCTAATCGGCGGCAAGAGTGCAAATCGCAGCTCTCCGGCATGGCGTCAGGCATATCGGTCAGTAGAGCATAAGTACTCAAAATCTCAGTGCAGCAACAAACAAACGATGAGCAAATTTCCGAAAGATATTGAGGATTTTGCTCATTTATATCACGAGCTACAAGTTGACCGGCACTCGGCGGATTATGATCCCATCTCGAGTTACTCAAGATCAGATACCATCGGCAAAATTGATGCTGCAGAGTTAGCAATCAAAGCACTGAAAAGCTCTTCGATCAAAGATCGAAGAGCTTTCGCAGCATGGACTGCCATGAAGAATAGGCAAGACTAACTATTCAACTGCGCACCAGCTTTTCGTAGCTGTCCGAGATGTCACGCGTCAGGGCGCCGACCTCGAAGTTATAGTCACCGATCTTGCCGACGGGGGTCACCTCCGCCGCCGTGCCGGTCAGCCAGCATTGCTCGAAACTTTCCAGTTCTTCGGGCATGATGTGACGCTCGTGCACCTTGATCTGGCGGTCTTTCAGCATACCGATCACCGTCTGGCGGGTGATCCCGTTCAGAAAGCAATCGGGGTCGGGCGTGTGAACCTCGCCGTTTTTAACGAAAAAGATGTTGGCGCCGGTCGCTTCGGCGACATAGCCGCGATAGTCGAACATCATCGCGTCCGAACATCCGTTGGCCTCGGCGGCGTGTTTGGACATGGTGCAGATCATGTAAAGACCGGCGGCCTTGGCAAATGAGGGGATGGTTTCGGGGCTGGGCCGTTTCCATTTGGAAATGTCCAGTTTGGCGCCCTTGGTCTTGGCATCGCCGTAATAGTTGCCCCATTCCCATGCGGCGATGGCAAGGCGGACGGGGTTGCGGGCCGATGCAACGCCCATGTCTTCGCCCGCCCCGCGCCATGCAACCGCGCGCACATAGGCGTCGGTCAGACCGTTGGCGGCCAGCACCTCTTGCTTGGCGGCCTCAATCTCGTCCACCGTCCACGGGATCTGAAAGTCGATGTAGTTGGCCGAGGCGTGAAGACGTTCGGAATGCCGGCGGCTTTCAAAGATCTTGCCGCTGTAACAGCGCTCACCCTCGAACACGGACGAGGCGTAATGCATGGCGTGGGTCAGGATATGAACGTTGGCCGCGCGCCAGTCGATCAGCTTGCCATCCATCCAGATTTTACCGTCACGGTCATCATACCCCGGCATCGCACCCTCCCACTTTGCAAATGTTTCGCAAATTATGTCCGTATCGGACAGATTGTTACCCAAAATCACCAATCAGCTAGCAATTGATTCTTGGAATGTCAACAAGGCTGACATAAAGTGATCCAAGCAAACGGGAGGATTTGACATGTCGGATGGGACACCCCCCGCAGCACCCGGTGGCGAAACACTGCTGTTTCTGACCGATGAGCAGCTGCGCAAGGGTATCGAGGCGATGTTTTTTGCCTATCGCGGCTTTACCGCCGACCCCGACCGGATTCTGGCCGAGCATGGTTATGGCCGGGCCCATCACCGGGCGATCCACTTTATTCACCGCAGTCACGGCACCACGGTGAACAACCTTTTGTCGATTCTGGGCGTGACCAAACAATCGCTGAACCGGGTGCTGCGCACGCTGATTGCCGACGGTCTGGTCGAAAGCCGTGTGGGAACCCGCGACAAGCGCGAAAGGCATCTGTTTTTGACCGAGGCGGGCGCCGCGCTGGAGCGTGAACTGTCGGATGCCCAGCGCGAAAGGATGCGCCTGGCCTATCGCACGGCCGGTCCCGAAGCTGTGAGTGGATTTCGGCAGGTACTGGAGGCCATGATGGACCCGGACATGCGCCGCCACTATCGCGCGGCAAGGGAAAAGTAATCATGAGCCAGAACGCCGAAGCGCATCTTTTGATCGTCGATGATGACGAGCGTATCCGCACGCTGTTGCAGAAATTCCTGATCCGCAACGGGTTCTGGGTGACGGCGGCGCGCGATGCCGAACACGCCCGGCGGATCCTGACCGGTCTGGATTTCGATCTGATCGTTCTGGATGTGATGATGCCGGGCGAGGATGGCGTTTCCCTGACCCGCAGCCTGCGCGAGGATCGCGATATGCCGATCCTTCTGCTGACCGCCAAATCCGAGGTTGAGGACCGGATTGCCGGGCTGGAAGCGGGAGCCGACGATTATCTTGTCAAACCTTTCGAGCCCAAAGAGCTGCTATTGCGGATCAACGCGATCCTGCGGCGGATGCCGGGCGAAGAGGCCCGCGATGAAGGGCCCAAGGTTCTGTATCTGGGGCCGGTGCGCTATGACATCGAGCGCGGCGAGATGTGGCACGGTCAGGAACTGATCCGGCTGACGGCAACCGAAAGCGCCCTGATGCGGATATTCTCGCATTGTCCGGGTGAGGCGGTAGCGCGCAGCAAACTGGTCGAGGATCTGGGCCGCGCCGGCGGTCAGGCACAGGAACGCGCGGTCGATGTTCAGATCACCCGCCTGCGCCGCAAGATCGAGGCCGACCCAAAACAGCCGCGTTATTTGCAGACCGTGCGCGGGGCGGGTTATATGCTGGCGCCGGACTAAGGGCCGGCTGGCGCAACGATTAAACGGGTAGAAACGCATATGACGACGGCACTGATCACCCATCCCGATTGTCTGGGTCATGTCACCCCGTCGGGTCACCCGGAACGGGTCGCCCGGCTTGAGGCGGTTCTGAAGGCGCTGGAAGGGTTTGACCTTTTGCGCGTCGAGGCGCCGCTGGCGGATGACGAGGATCTTTTGCGCGTGCACCCGCAATCGCATCTGGACCGGATTGCATCCGCGCCGCAGGGGGCGCTGGACGCCGATACCTTTATCTCCGAAGGCTCGCACCGGGCCGCGCGGCGGGCGGCGGGGGCCAATGTTCTGGCGGTCGATATGGTGATGGCGGGCGAGGCCGGTAATGCCTTTGCCGCCATACGCCCGCCCGGCCACCATGCCGAACGTGAAACCCCGATGGGGTTCTGCCTGTTCGGCAATGTCGCCATCGCCGCCAAGCGGCTTTTGGACCATCACGGGTTGTCGCGGGTCGCGATTGTGGATTTCGACGTGCATCACGGCAATGGCACGCAGGATCTGCTCTGGGATGAAGAGCGGGTTCTTTTCGCCTCGACCCACCAGATGCCGCTTTACCCCGGATCGGGCGCGGCAAGCGAGCGCGGCGCGCATGGCAATATTCTGAACGTGCCGCTTGACCCCGGCACCGGCGGCAGCGGCTTTCGCGCCGCGATGGAACGGCAGGTTCTGCCGGCAATCGACGATTTTGCGCCCGAATTCATCCTGATTTCAGCAGGCTTTGACGCCCATGCGGCCGATCCTCTGGCCAATCTGAACCTGCGCGAGGCGGATTTCGCATGGGTCACCGGCGCGATCTGTGATCTGGCCGACAGCCACTGCGGCGGGCGCGTCGCCTCGACTCTGGAAGGCGGATATGATCTTGAGGCGCTGGCGGCATCAGCGGCCGCGCATGTGAACGTGTTGATGGAGCGAGGCCAATGAGCGACACCCCGGTAGCCGAGATGAGTTTTGAACAGGCGATGGCCGAGTTGCAGGAGGTTGTTGGCAAACTGGAGGCGGGCGATGTTCCGCTGGAGGCGTCGATCACACTTTATGAGCGCGGCGCCGAGTTGAAGGCCCATTGCGAGGCCAAGCTGAAGGCCGCGCAGGAAAAGGTCGAGGCGATCACCATGGGCGAGAACGGCGCGCCCACGGGCACCACCCCGGTCGAAGGGCTGTAGATGTTTCATCAGGCGCTGAAAGCCGCCGCGCGCGATGTGCAGGCGGTTTTCGACACTATTCTGGCCGGATATGACGACCAGCCGGTGACCCGTGCGATGCGCTATGCGGTGACCGGCGGCAAGGGCCTGCGCGGGTTTCTGGTGCTGGAGACGGCGGCGCTTTGCGGTGTGGCGCGGCAATCGGCCCTGCCGGCGGCGGCAGCGGTCGAGGCGATACATGCCTATTCGCTGGTGCATGACGATCTGCCGGCAATGGATGACGACGATCTGCGCCGGGGCCGCCCGACCGTGCATGTCAAATGGGACGAGGCCACCGCGATCCTTGTGGGCGACGCGTTACAGGCGCTGGCGTTCGAGCTTTTGTCTGATCCGGTGATCGGACCTGCCGAGGTGCGGCTGGCGCTGGTGTCATCGCTGGCGCGCGCGGCGGGGGCGCAGGGCATGGTTCTGGGTCAGGCGCTGGATATCGCCGCCGAAACCGCCGGGCGCGATCTGACACTTGAGGAAATCACCCGCCTGCAGGCCAATAAGACCGGCGCCTTGATCGGCTGGTCGGGTCAGGCGGGCGCGGTGATGGCCGGGGCCGATACCGGGCCGCTGGCGGATTATGCGCGGGCGCTGGGGCTGGCCTTTCAGATCGCCGATGACATATTGGATGTGGAAGGCTGCGCCGAAACGGCGGGGAAACGCCTGCGCAAGGATGCCGATGCCGGAAAGGCGACATTCGTCTCGCTTTTGGGTATGAGCGGTGCCAAGGCGCGGGCGCAGGCCCTGGTAGACGAGGCCGAAGCGGCGCTGGCGCCGTTTGGCGATCGCGCCGCTGTTTTACGGGCTGCCGCCCGCTTTGTGATTGAAAGAGACAAGTAATGCGACCTGACACACCGCTTTTGGACCGGGTGAATGTGCCCGCCGACCTGAAGGGGCTCAGCGATGCTGAGTTGCACCGGCTGGCCGATGAGCTGCGGGCCGAGACGATTTCGACGGTGTCGGAAACCGGCGGGCATCTGGGCGCGGGCCTTGGGGTGGTCGAGCTGACCGTGGCGCTTCATGCGGTGTTCGACACGCCGCGCGACCGGTTGATCTGGGATGTCAGCCATCAAAGCTATCCGCACAAGATCCTGACCGGGCGGCGCGACCGGATCCGTACCCTGCGCCAGAAAGGCGGCCTGTCGGGGTTCACCAAAAGGTCTGAAAGCCCCTATGACCCGTTCGGGGCGGCGCATTCTTCGACCTCGATCTCGGCGGCGCTGGGCTTTGCCGTGGCGCGCGATCTGGGCGGAACGCCGGCCGACACGCCGGCCCACGGAATCGGCGATGCGATTGCGGTGATCGGCGACGGGGCGATGTCGGCGGGCATGGCCTATGAGGCGATGAACAACGCCGGCGACCTGAAAAAGCGGCTGATCGTTATTCTGAACGATAATGAGATGTCAATCGCGCCGCCGGTGGGGGCGATGTCCTCTTACCTGACGCAGCTTTACGCCGGCCAGCCGTTTCAGGAGCTGAAGGCCGCCGCCAAGGGGGCGGTGTCGCTTTTGCCGCCGCCGTTTCAGGAAGGGGCGCGACGCGCGCGCGAGGTGCTGAAAGGCATGACCGTGGGCGGCACGATGTTCGAGCAGCTTGGCTTTTCCTATGTCGGGCCGATTGACGGGCATGACATGGACCAGCTTTTGCCGGTTCTGCGCACGGTCAAGGATCGCGCCACGGGGCCGATTCTGATCCATGTGATCACACAAAAGGGCAAGGGATACGCCCCGGCAGAAGAGGCACATGACCGCGGACATGGCGTGGCCAAATTCGACGTGGTGACCGGAAAGCAGAAAAAATCGGCCTCGAACGCGCCCTCCTATACCCGGGTTTTCGCCGATACGCTGATCGATCTGGCGGCAAAGGACGACAAGATCGTCGCGGTGACGGCGGCGATGCCCTCGGGCACGGGGCTTGACCTGTTTGGGGCGCGCTACCCCTCGCGCTGTTTTGACGTCGGCATTGCCGAGCAGCACGGCGTGACCTTTTGCGCAGGCATGGCCGCGGGCGGGATGAAGCCCTTTTGCACGATGTATTCGACGTTCCTGCAGCGCGGCTATGATCAGGTGGTGCATGACGTGGCCATTCAGCGCCTGCCGGTGCGCTTCGCGATTGATCGCGCCGGGCTGGTCGGGGCCGATGGGGCCACCCATGCGGGCGCCTTTGACACCGCTTTTCTGGCCAACCTGCCGGGGTTTGTTGTAATGGCCGCCGCCGATGAGGCCGAGCTGGCGCGGATGGTGGCCACGGCTGCGGCGCATGATGAGGGGCCGATCGCCTTTCGCTTTCCGCGCGGCGAGGGCGTGGGATGCGAGATACCGGCAAACCCCGAGCCATTGCAAATCGGCAAGGGCCGGATCGTGCGGCAGGGCGCGCGGGTTGCGATCCTGTCGTTCGGCACGCGGCTGGCCGAGGCAGAAGCGGCCGCCGAAACGCTGGCCGCGCGCGGGATCAACCCCACCATCGCCGACGCCCGTTTCGCCAAGCCACTGGATGAGGATCTGATCCTTGATCTGGTGGAAAACCACGAGGCGCTGATCACGCTGGAAGAGGGCGCGTTGGGCGGATTCGGGTCACATGTGGCGCAGTTTCTGGCCGAAAGCGGGGTCTTTGACCGGGGGCTGAAATTCCGGTCGATGGTGCTGCCTGACACGTTCATAGATCAGGCCAGCCCGCATGACATGTATGCCGCCGCCGCGCTGAACGCCGAGGATATCGAGGCGAAGGTGCTGGATGTTCTGGGCGTGGCGCAGATCGGATCGGCGCGGGCCTGACGCCGGGTCAGACTGGACAGAAAACCATCCCATGGCGCAGGTTGCTGGCATGGAGAGATATTCAACACCTCTGCGGATTTATCGCTGGATCACCTTCCTTTTGGCGGGGGGCTATGCGCTCTATTATCTTCTGACCGGTCCCTATGCGGGAACCTTTGGCGGCCCGTTTCGGCACTTGACGATCTGGGGGCTTTACCTGTCGGCCTTTTCCGCCTCGCGGCTTGTTGCGCTAAGCGAGGGGCGCAGCACGCGGCGCTGGGACGTGGCGGTGGCGACGACGGCAGTGGTCAATGCGATGGTGGTGTTCCTTTACTGGCGGCTGTACTTCGCCGATCCCACCTCGGTCACCTCGGACGGAAAGCTGGGTGTCTGGTATCGCGAATATTACCTTCATGCGCTGGGCCCGGCGCTGCAAATATTCGACGCGATTTTCCTGCACCGGGCGTTCCGGCGGTTGCGGCGGACGGCGACAGCGCTGATGATCACCATTGCCGCCTATCTCAGCTGGGCCGAGATTGTAGTGCGCCCGCTGAACAACGAGCCGGTTGGAACGGTAACCAGCGGCCTGCCCTATCCGTTTCTGAACAATATGGTGTTCGGTGACCGGCTGTTTTTCTACGGCGCGAATATCGGCACAGCGATTGTGTTTCTGGTGGTCTTTGCCCTGATCTCGGCCGGGGCGGCGCGGGTGCGCGGCGTGAAATACTAGCGCTTATCAGTCACTGCTTCAGCCAAAAGCAGCGATTTGAGCCCCTCGCGATACCCCGGATACAGAAGGCTTACCCCAAGATCGCGTTTCAGGCGGCTGTTATCGACACGTTTGGATTCGGCATAAAAGCTGCGTGCCATGGGCGACATTTCGGCGGTTTCGAAATCGACGGCGGGCGGGACCGGCAGGCCCAGAAGCTGCGCGGCATATTCGATCACATCCTGCGGCGGCGCCGGGTCGTCATCGCACAGGTTATAGATCGCGCCGGGATCGGGCCGCGCAATGGAGGCCGCCAGCACCTGGGCGATATCGTCGACGTGAATGCGGCTAAAGACCTGACCCTCCTTGATGATCCGCCGCGCGGTGCCGGCGCGCACCTTGGCAAAGGGGCCGCGACCGGGGCCATAGATGCCGGCAAGGCGAAAGATATGCAGCGGCAGACCGGGGATCGATTGCCATTCAGCCTCGGCCGCGACGCGGTATTTACCGCGTTTGGTTGAGGGGGTCAGGGGCGTCTCTTCGGTGACCCAGCCGCCCTGATGGTCGCCATAAACACCGGTGGTCGAGAGATACCCGACCCACTCAAGATGCGGGGCGGCAGCGGCAATATCGTTTCTGATAAGGCGCAAAACCGGGTCGCCATCGACGTCAGGGGCAGCAGAGACAAGGATATGGCTGGCCGCTTTCAGCGCCTCGGAAAGATCGTCACCGGGAAAAACCATCATCCGCGTGGCGGAGTGCGCGGCGGGATTTGCCACGGCGCTGCGGCTGGCGCCGATGACCTGCCAGCCGTTCAGCAAAAGAAGCCGCGACAGCGCCTGCGCCGAATAGCCGTGGCCAAGGGAAAGGAGGGTCTGTGTCATAAGCCGGGTATGCCCGGCAGGGCGGGCCGAGGCCAGAGAATTCTGCGATGCTTGCGGCGCCGGGCCGGGCTTGGCACACTGCGTCATGGCACAGAAAACCCCCGGCCTTGATGCGGCCTATTCCCTGCGCACGCCCGAAGATTCGGTGCAGCTTTATCGCGACTGGGCGCCAAGCTATGACAGCGATTTCGCCAAGGCGATGGATTACCGCCTGCCCCAAAGGCTGGTCGCGGCCTTTGCCGATGCCTTCGGCGGGGAGGGTCCGGTTCTGGACGTGGGCGCGGGAACCGGGCTGGTCGCGCAGCATCTGGCCGAACGGGGGATCGGCCCGGTGGAGGGGGTCGATATCTCTGCCGAAATGCTGGGGATCGCAGCGCAAAAGGCGGTCTATTCCCGGCTGTTTGTCGGCGATGTTACCCGGCAGCTGGAGGTGGAGGACGGTCGTTATGCCGGCATCCTGAGCGCGGGGACATTCACGCTGGGCCATGTCGGACCCGGCGCATTGGACGAGCTGCTGCGCGTGGCCCGCCCCGGCGCGTTGATTGCCATCACGGTGAATGAGGCGCATTGGCAGGCGGCGGGCTTTGCCGAAAAATTCGCGCAGCTTGCCGGAAAGATCAGCGATCTGATCCTGCAACGCTGCGCCATCTATGGCGACGGGGCCGATGATACGCATGCCGGGGACATGGGCAAAATCGCGCTTTTCCGCAAGGTTTGAGACTGTTTTCAGCGCCGCTCAGGTCGCGTAGTTTGAGCCTTCGTCATCAAGGATCGCCTTAAGCTCAGCCAGATGGCGGGTGTCCTGCTCGGGGTATTGCTCAAGCTCCTGCGCGGTTTTTTCGGCGATATCATCGGGGAGAACGCGCAGGGGCCGGCCGGTTTGCAGCGCGCGGATATAGGTTTCGGCGGCGCGTTCGAAATAATAGAGCCGGTTGAAGGTTTCAGCGACCGTAGCGCCGATGATCATCACCCCGTGGTTGCCCATGATCATCACCTTCTTTTTGGGATCATCGAACAGGGCCGCGCAACGCTCTCCCTCTTCCTCAAAGGCCAGACCGCCATAGTTTTCGTCGATGACGTAGCGGTTAAAGAAGGTGGCGCAGTTCTGGTCGATCGGCGGCAGGCGGCTGTCGGCGAGGGTGGCCAGAACGGTGGCGTGGATCGAATGGACATGCATGGCGCAGCGCGCGTGCGGGCAATGGCGATGCAGCCCGCCGTGCAGACCCCATGCGGTGGGATCGGGCGCGTTGGGGCCGCGCAGCGTATCGGGATCATTGGCATCGACCACAATCAGGTCCGAGGCGCGGATCCGGCTGAAATGCATCTGATTGGGGTTCATCAGAAAGCGGGTGCCGTCATCGTTGATCGCAAGGCTGAAGTGATTTGCCACGGCCTCGTGCAGGTTCAGCCGCGCGGTCCATCGGAAAGCGGCGGCCAGATCGACCCTGTCATCCCAGTTTTCGATATTGGCGACAGTGTTGGCGGCGGTGATATTGGCGGGCTTTGTCATGGGACCTCCTGTTTTATGCCCTTCATGCCATGGCCAGCTGAAATTTTCACGTCGATTTGCGTCGCAAACGGGCTTATTGTTAGGCTTGACCGATCTCAATATTTAATATAATTGTTAATTAACATTTTATGGAATCATTTATGGCGTCCCTTCCCGATACATTTGCAGCACTTGGCGACAACATCCGTTTTGCGATTGTCGAACGTCTTTTGGAGCGCGGCGCGCTGAGCGCGGGCGAGCTTTTGGATGTGGCGGAGATTTCCGCTCCGGCGATTTCGCGGCACCTGAAGGTGCTGCGGCAGGCCGGTGTGATCACGCAAAAGATCGAAGGCCAGAGACGTATCTATTCAGTGCGGCCCGCGGCCGTTGCCGAGATAAGCAACTGGATGATTTCGCATCGCGAGTTCTGGTCAGAAAGCCTGAACCGGCTGGAAGCAGCCCTGAAACAGGAAGACGAGTAAAGTAATGTCGGAACTTGTGATCACAAGAGAGTTCGGAGCGCCGCAGGAGAAGGTCTTTGCCTATATCTCGCAAACCCGGCATCTGCTGGAATGGTGGGGCCCCGAGGGCATGCATGTTCCCGAGCATGATTTGTGTTTCGACCGGCGCGGCCCGTGGATGTCGGTCATGATGAACGATCAGGGCCAGCGCTATAAAGTCTCGGGGCAGGTCACCCATGTCGATCCGCCCAACTCGGTCGGCTTTACATGGGCCTGGCACGACGAGGACGACAAGCGCGGCGAGGAAAGTCATGTGACCATACGCCTGACACCGGGCGCAGATGGCGGCACACTGTTTGAGCTGCGCCATGTTGATCTGCCCGATGATGAGGCCGCGGCAAATCACGAGCAGGGATGGACATCGTCACTGCGCAAACTGGAGCGTCTGGCCGCCCTTGGCTGAACGCATATAGGGAGAAAGTGAATGCCAGATTTTATCTTTGTTTATCATGGCGGTAAGGTACCCACGGACCCCGCCGAAATTGAAAAGGTCATGGGTGCCTGGAATGCCTACTACCAGGGCATGGGCGACAAGGTCGTCAGCGGCGGCGGCCCTGTGGGCATGTCCAGCATGGTCACCGCCAAGGGCGTGGCGGAAAACGGCGGCGCGAACCCGGTTTCGGGCTTTACCGTGGTCAGCGCGGACAACAAGGCCGAGGCCAACAAGATGGCGGCCGGTTGTCCGATCCTGTCCGAAGGCGGCGCGGTCGAGGTGGCGGAAATCCTGAAGATGTAAGGGGCGCCCCTGCCCCCGCCCTCGCCGGGCCCGGGCCGGGGGGCGCCAAAGGCGAAGAATGCACCTTGAAGCCCCGCTTCGGCGGTGCCAATCTGGGTTATGGATATACAAAAAGAAAAGAAGCCGGCCCGGAAAACATGGGCCGAGACGGCGGAGCGGCTGATTGCCGTTGCCGCCGGTCGTGCGCCTGCGGATCTGGTGATCCGGGGTGGAAAATGGGTAAACGTGCACACGCGCGAGGTGCTTGAGGGGCAGGATCTGGCCATTGCCGGGGGCCGGTTCGCCTATTGCGGGGCGGACGCGAGCCATTGCATCGGTGAGGGCACCGAAGTGATCGAAGCCAAGGGGCGCTATATGATCCCCGGGCTGTGCGATGCGCATATGCATATCGAAAGCGGGATGCTGACCCCGGCGGAATTTGCCCGCGCAGTCACGCCGCATGGCACGACATCGATGTTCACCGACCCCCATGAGATTGCCAATGTTCTGGGGCTTGAAGGTGTGCGGCTG
>JASBSV010000076.1 GCA_030148745.1 Paracoccaceae bacterium | reverse complement strand
ATCTGAGTGATCGCCTGTGCGGTTTCTTCATCCAGCGGCTGGTTCAGGGCGACAATACCGCCAAAGGCCGATGTCCGGTCACAATCGAATGCGCGCTGATACGCCTCGGACATGGTGGCGCCTGTGGCAACCCCGCAGGGGTTGGCATGTTTCACGATCACGCAGGCGGGGCCGTTTTCAGGCGCAAATTCGGCCACCAGTTCAAAAGCGGCATCGGTATCGTTGATGTTGTTGTAAGACAGCTCTTTACCCTGATGCTGGCGGGCCGTGGCAACGCCGGGGCGCGATTTGCCATCGGTGTAAAAGGCCGCCTGCTGATGCGGGTTTTCGCCATAGCGCAAGCTTTGTGCCAATGTGCCGGCAAAAACGCGCCGGCGCGGGGCCTGCTGCTTCAGCGCCTCTGCCATCCAGTTGGAAACGGCCGCGTCATAGGCGCCAGTGCGGGCATAGGCCGTCAGCGCCAGTTGCTGGCGAAACTCATACCCTGTGGCGCCGCCATGCTTGTCCAGCTCGCTCAGAAGCGCGTCGTAGTCTTCGGTATCGACCACGGTTGTGACAAAGGCGTGGTTCTTTGCCGCCGCGCGGATCATCGCCGGCCCGCCGATGTCGATATTTTCGATTGCGGTGGCGTAGTCGGCGCCGCCCGCAACCGTCTCTTCGAATGGGTAGAGGTTCACAACCAACAGATCGATCGCCCCGATCCCGTGATCCTTCATCGCCGCCAGATGCGCGTCATTGTCACGCAGCGCCAAAAGCCCGCCATGCACCTTGGGATGCAATGTCTTGACGCGGCCATCCATCATTTCGGGAAAGCCCGTGACATCGGCCACATCGATCACCGTCAATCCGGCCTCGCGCAGCGTCTTCGCCGAACCGCCCGTCGACAAAAGCTCGACCCCGCGATCCGCCAAAGCCCTAGCAAGATCAATCAGGCCGCTCTTGTCAGAGACAGACAAAAGCGCGCGGCGAAGGGGAACTAAATCAGTCATGCGGCAAATCTTCCTTGAGTTTTCAGCGCGGATGGTCGTCACGCTCGAGATCACGTAAATTCATCGGTGTGTCCTGCGCCTTGGCCAGCGACCAACGCACGCGCGTTGCATAGTCGATTGCACGGCCGGATAAAACGATCTGCTTCGTCGCACGTGGTTTCAGGCGGCCTTTTTCCAGATAGACCGATTTTTCCAGCGACAAAAGCGCCATTCCATCGTGCCGAAAGACCCAGATCTCGCCGCTTTTAAGCGCCACCGAGATCGCTGCGCCGCCCATGTCGACCTGCGCCTCGGCATCAGGGTGCAGATGAAAGCGCACCGAAAACGGCAGCCCCAGAAGTTCGAGCCGGTCCATCATCCGGTCAAACTGCTTTTTATCTTCGTCGGTCAGCGTGGCGACCGTATCCTCGCCGGTCAGACTGCGGCCATCAAAGGCTAGGTCCAGCTGCCGGATATGGGTCAGCCCGTGGGATTTCAAAAATCCGTCATGGCCGGCCTGAAGGCTGATGCCGTCCTGACCCGAGGTTTGTTGCACCCTGACCCGGCGCGGAATGTCGGTCAGAAATTCCCGCCTGCGCGAAGCGCCAAAGCCGGCGCTGCCCAAGCGCGCCGAGGAATAGCCATCCATCCCAAGCGTCGAATGCGACGGGGTCGCGCGGCCGGCGCGGCGCCACTCGGCCCCGAAACTTTCGCCCGAGCCGCAGTTCACGATCAGCGGGCGCCGCCCCGAAGTCAGCTCGAAAGCCAGGGTCGAGGCATGTGCGTTATAAGACGCCGCGCCTTCGGGCGGGGCGGCAGCATCGACGATAACGCTGGTACGGCCCGCGGAAAGCCGCGCATAGCCCATCGAAAGCCCTGTATTAGCCCGCGCCCGAACGCCTGAGGCAGCAAGCGCATTGTCCAGTTGTCCTTCGGGGCCACGGCCGCCGCCATGAAACCGGGCCAGCCCGCCGTCACTGTGGCGCAGCGCCCGCAATGTCGGTGCAATGCGCTCAATTGCCAGAAGATGTTCGCGCGGGGCCAGATATCCGGCGTCAGACAGCGCCGATGCCGCCCAGTTCAGCAGCGTGAACACTTCCAGCAACTCTTCGGGGTTGCGCGTTGGGATGCCGCCTTCGGCGTCTATCTGCTCGGCGCAATCCTTGGCCAAAGCACGCGTGGCCGGCGCCACGAACCGCTCCATTCCGGTCAGGGCAAGCCCGGCATAGATAAGGCCCGTCAGCGCCTCGAAACGCGGCAGGCCGGGCAAGGCCGTGTCCCACCGGCGGTTCAGAAAAATCGTCTGCTGGGCAAGCGATCTGTAATAGGCCGCCGAAACCACGCTATCCTGACCGTTCAGCAGAAACAATGCATGATTGATCCAGCGGATCAGACGCCGGGCGGTTATCTCGGGGCTCCAGCCCCGGCCGGTGCCGCGACCATATTTGCCGATCCAGCCATTCAGCCAATTCTGCGCCAGCTGCCGCGAGGCAAGATCACCGACCGCCGCCAGATCATCGAGCCATGTAAAGCCGTGCAAAGCCGCATCAAACTCGGGATCGGGGGCGGCAAGCTCCCAGATCGACTTGCCCGGCGCCTCGACCAGATGGCCGGCAAAAACAAAGTTGCCCGCCATCAATTGCCGCCCGCGGGCAAAAGAGCCGATGGTGCGCGGCTCGGGCTGTGAGACAAAGCCCGTTGCCGGAGAGGCAAAGGTGGAAAGACGCGCATGAAAGCGGTTCATCCAGCGCGCCCGACGCGCCGACCAGCCTTCGGAATGTGTCACGATCCGCCTGTCCCTTGGGGGTGTTTGCCTGATCCGCGATCATAGGCATGACATCGGATCGTGTCACCGGCGAAAAATATTGCTCAGGCGGGTTTACGCAGACAGGCCATATAAAAGCCGTCCATACCGCCCCGGTCAGACCAGAAATCAGGCAGCAGCCTCAGCCCGCCCTGCGGAGATTTCCAATCCTCTTCGATCCATGCGGCATCGGCGGGATCAACGCTAAACCCCGGGGCGCGATCCAGAAATGCCGCGACCTGCCGCTCCCCTTCTTCGGGCAAAAGCGAACAGGTACAAAAGACCAGCCGCCCACCGGGGCGCACAAGACCCGCGGCCCGATCCAACATCGCCGCCTGAAGCGCATAAAGATCGCGCAGCCCCTTACCGTCCTTTGCAAAGACCAGATCCGGGTGACGACGAATCGTTCCGGTCGCCGAACAGGGCGCATCCAGAAGCACCGCATCAAAAAGCTGATCGGCTTGCCAGCTTAGGGCGTCAGCCGCCTCAACCCGCGCGCTAAGCTGCGTCCGTGTCAGGTTTTCGGACAGGCGCTGCGCACGCTCGGCCGAGATATCCAGCGCCGTCACCTGCGCCCCCGACGCGGCCAACTGCATCGTCTTACCTCCGGGCGCAGCGCAGAGGTCCAGTATGTTTTCGCCGGGCCGGGCCGCCAGCAGCAGCGCCGGCAGGGCAGCCGCCGCATCCTGAACCCACCATTTCCCGTCGTCATAGCCTGCCAGCCCGGTCAGTTGCGCCGACCGGTCCAGCCGGACTGATCCGGTCGGCAAAGCAGTACCGCCGACCATTTCCGCCAGCTTCCCGGCATTGCCCGCCTTTGGTGTCAGATCGGTGGGGGCGCCTTCTTCAAAGGCGGCTTCGAAATCAGCGACCCGCGCCGCGCCATAGGCTTTCACAAGCCGCCCGCGCAGCCACCCCGGCAATTTCTGCGCCGGCGCCGCCTGCCATGCCTCAGGGCCCATCGCGGCGATCTTGCGCAAAACCGCGTTCACCAGCCCCGCCAGATGGGCGGTTTTGCGATTGCCCCGCACCAGCGCCACAGCATCATTGACCACCCCATGCGCGGCGGCCCCATCTGCCAGCATCTCATAGCTTGCCAGACGCAATGTATTGCGCACAAAGAGCGGCGGCGGCTTTCGCAGAAGCGGCGCAAGGATGTGATCTGCACGTGCGGTGGTTCTGAGCACGCAAAGCGTCAGGCGCTGCGCGCGTGCCCGCCCCTGCGGCGATAGATCCGTCAGCGCCTGCGGCAAAACCTCTGCCAGAAGCCGCCGCTCACCAATGACCGCAGAAAGCAGCCCGAGCGCCGCGCGTCTGGGTGCCAGAGAGCTTTCAGCCATAGATGGTTCCTTGTTTAAAACCCGTTCGGCAGTATATCAGGACACAAAGACTGACAAGGACATGCCTGATGACCCAAAGGTCGGACAAAGACCTGCCCGCCGCCGCCAAACGTGCGCTGGCCGAGGCCGAAGAGCGCCGCAAGTCGCAGCCTGAAAACCGGCGCCCTGCCGAATTGGGCGGGCGCAAGGGCCCGGATCCTGCGCGCTATGGCGATTGGGAAAAAAAGGGTATCGCGGTCGATTTCTGAGGGCCGGTCATAGCCCCAGAACATCCAGCATCGAATAAATACCCGGCTTTTTCCCCTGCCCCCAAAGCACGGCCTTCAAAGCGCCGCGCGCAAAGATCGCGCGATCCGTCGCCACATGGCGCAGAATAACCCGCTCACCGTCGGCAGCAAAAATCACATCGTGCTCGCCGACAATGTCGCCGCCGCGGATCGCCGAAAAACCGATGGCGCCACGCCCGCGCGCACCTGTTATGCCGTCGCGGCCACTTTCGGTGACATCCTTCAAGACCACGCCCCGCCCTTCGGCAGCGGCCTCGCCCAGCATCAGCGCGGTCCCTGACGGCGCATCGACCTTGTGACGATGATGCGCCTCCACGACCTCGATATCGAAATCCTCATCCAGCGCCCGGGCCACCTTTTTGGTCAGCTGCACCAACAGGTTGACGCCAAGGCTCATGTTGCCGGCGCGAATGATCGCGGCGTGGCGCGATGCCGGCTCAAGCGCGGCCAGCTGATCCTCGCTGAACCCGGTGGTCCCGATGACATGCACCGCGCGTGCCTGCGCCGCCAGACCGGCAAATTCCACCGAGGCTTCCGGCGCGGTAAAATCTATCACGCCCTGGCATCTGGCAAAGCTTTCCAGCGGATCGTCTTCCACCCGCACATCCAGCGCCGCGCCACCCATCGCAAGGCCCACATCCTGACCGATCCAGTCGTGCCCTTCGCGCTCAAGCGCCCCGACCAGCCGCAGCCGATCGCTTTTGGCGATCTGGCGGATCAGCATCTGCCCCATCCGGCCCGAAGCCCCGGTAACGACTATTCCCGGTTTTTGCGTCATCTCACACTCCTTCATGTCGCTGCGTCTCTAGCCCGTGAGAGCCGCCAAGGCAAAGCCTTGGTTGCAAGGGCGGGCAACCTTGCTTAGATGCTCGGCCATGGCAAAGAACAAATCCCATCAGGGCACAGGGCCCAGCCAAAGACAATTGCGTGTCGGCGAACTTATCCGCCGCACCCTGTCTGACGTTCTGCTGCGCGGCGATGTCCATGATCCGGACCTCAATCGCATATCGATCACTGTGGGCGAAGTCACGGCCACCCCCGACCTGAAAATCGCCACCGCCTATGTCCTGCCGCTGGGCGGCGACGGCGCCGATCTGGCGCTGGCGGCCCTGCGCCGCAACCGCCAGGAACTACGCCGGCTGGTGGCCCGGAAACTGACGCTGAAATTTGCGCCCGAACTGCGATTTGAAATCGACGATACCTTCGACCGGATGGACGACACGCGGCGCCTGTTTTCCCAGGGCGACGTCCGGCGCGATCTGGAAGACTGATGGCAAGGCGCAAAAAAGGACGCGACATCTCCGGATGGATCGTGATTGACAAGCCCGCCGGGCCGACATCGACCGCCGTTGTCAACAAGGTCCGCTGGGCCTTTGGCGCCAAAAAGGCGGGCCACGCCGGAACGCTCGACCCCGATGCGACCGGGGTTCTGGCCATCGCGCTGGGCGAAGCGACCAAGACCATTCCCTATATAACGGACGCAATGAAGGCCTATCGCTTTACCGTCCGATTTGGCGCGGCAACCAATACCGACGACGCCGAAGGCGAGGTGATCGCCACATCGACGCTACGGCCGGACGATCAGGAAATCCGCGATGCGCTCGCCGGCTTTACCGGCGACATCATGCAGATCCCTCCGCGGTTTTCTGCCGTCAGAATAGACGGCGAAAGGGCCTATAAACTGGCCCGCGCCGGCGAGGATGTGGACCTCGCCGCGCGCCCGCTGTTTGTCGAAGAACTGACATTGACAGAGCGCCCCGATCCCGACCACGCGGTTCTGGAAATGATCTGCGGCAAGGGCGGTTACGTGCGCGCAATCGCCCGGGATCTCGGCCAGACGCTGGGTTGCCTGGGCCATGTCAGATCGCTGCGCCGGGTCTGGTCCGGGCCCTTCGATACCGACCATGCCACCACTCTCGAGACGATCGAAGATCTTGCAAAAACACCCGAACTAGACAGCCTCCTCCTGCCCCTCGAAGAGGGTCTGAGCGATCTGCCGGAACTCGTGGCCACCGCCGAAGGCGCCGCAAGGCTAAGGCACGGAAACCCCGGCGCGGTCATCGCATCTGACGTCGGTTATGGCGATGAGGCATGGGCCTCCCTCGACGGTCATGCCGTCGCCGTCGGCACCTACCGCAGCGGCGAGTTGCACCCAAGCCGGGTCTTTCAAAACTGATCCAGCCCTTCTTCTTTGTGAAAATACTCTCGCCGAAGGCGGCCCTGCGTCTGCGGCCCCGCGCATTGGCTTTGACATTCCCGCAAGCGGCGCGGAAAATAACCCGATGATCACCAAGAGCTTTCAAAAGGGCGATGCGAACTCCTCGGCGGTCTATTCTCATTGCGAGCGATACCGCTATCATCTGACCCGTGTCTGGGACCGGGCGGGCGCAAAGGCCCATTTCGTTATGCTCAACCCTTCCACCGCGACCGAAGTTCAAAACGACCCCACCGTCGAACGTTGCGAGCGGCGGGCCCGCGCCTTGGGCTTTGGCGCTTTCCGGGTGACAAATATTTTCGCCTGGCGCGACACCGATCCTTTCGCGATGCGCAAGGCCGCCGATCCGGTCGGCCCAGCCAATGACAAAGCCATTCTCGAGGCCTGTGACTGGGCAGATCAGGTGGTCGCGGCCTGGGGCACACATGGCGCACATCTTGGCCGCGGCCCGGCAGTTGAACGCCTCCTTCGGGCCCGGAATATCCCGCTTTATCATCTGGGTCTGTCAAAACACGGCCACCCCAAACATCCGCTATACATATCTTATTCTCAATCGCCGGTTCTCTGGCACGCACCTCAAGATGCCGGAGCGGCCTCATGACGATCCCCGGCTTTACAAGATCGCGCGCACAGGTGGATGGCATCGGCATCAGCTTTCAGCGCGCCGGCAGCGGCAGGCCTCTGATATTGCTGCACGGGTATCCGCAAAACGGAATGTGCTGGTCGCGCGTTGCGCCTCAACTGGCACAGCTTTTCGATGTGATCATTCCCGATCTCAGGGGCTATGGCCAAAGCGATGCACCAGCCGATGATCCCGAACACATTACCTATTCCAAACGCCAGATGGCGAACGATATCATCGGCCTTCTGGATGCGCTCGCGCTTGACCGGGTAATGGTCCTTGGCCACGACCGGGGCGCACGGGTCAGCTATCGCATGGCGCTGGATCATCCCGGCCGCGTCAGCCGGCTTGGTATCATCGAGGTTATCACCACCGCTGATCTGTGGTCTGCATGGACTGCGGAACTGGCCATGGCCGCCTATCACTGGACCTTTCTGGCACAGCCCTACCCACTGCCCGAGCGGATGATCGGGGCGGATCCGGCAGGCTATATCGACTGGACGCTTGCGTCATGGACCCGGGCCAAATCACTGGACGCATTTCCTCCGGACGCGCTGGAAAGCTATCGCAGTCAGGCGCGCGAGCCTGCGCGCATTCACGCGATGTGCGCCGATTACCGGGCCGGCGCCGGAATTGACCGCCGTCTGGATGAGACAGACCGCAGCCTTGGCAGGAAAATCACCGCCCCGCTTCACTTTTTATGGAGCGATGCCGGCTTTCCTGCCCAATCCGGCAGCCCGGCCAAATATTGGAACAGCTGGGCCACGCCCGTGACCGAGGCTTCCTGTCAAAGTGGCCATTTCATCATGGAAGAAAATCCCCGGGCGGTGACCGGGAACTTTATACCGTTTTTCAAAGCCCCGCTCGGGGATGGGAACGAATGACGCATCGAAGGCGTCGTTAATATTGATTTTTACTAATAATTCCTGAGGACCCGGGCGATTTTTGACCCGATCTTAACCCGTTTCGCCTCTGACTGTCCTATGCGAGCACAGCCTTCGGGCAGTTTTGATATCGGCGAGGATTGGAAAAAATGCTGGCGCTGTCCGGAATTCTGGGCCTGTTCATGGCCGGGTTGTTTGTTGAGGTGCCAAGCCTTCTGAACACCGGAAAATCCGATGCCGATGACGATCCCGGTGCAGATCAGGCCGATGATCCAAACACCGACCCCGAAACCGACGGCGCGGATCAGTCGGCGGGTGGGCCTTTGGGTTTGTTGGGTGAGGCGCTTTCCGCCTCCGGTTCTGAACAGATTGTGGCATCGGGCGGCCCGTCAGTTGCCGCTGGCTATGTAGCTGGCGATGAAAGCGCGATGGCGCCCTCAGCGGATGACGCGCCTTCCTCTGCCATCTCGGCACAGGATCCCAACGCAAACAGCGCAACTGATGGCGGTATCGGCAGCACGCCGGGCGCTGAGTTGCCAGACAGCACCGATAATACTCTGCCCGATGCAACGATAGAGGCGGTTTTAGGCACGATTCAGGCCGGAACCGCGGCGTCTGATACCCTGATCGGCGGCGGCGGTCAGGATCAGATGAACGGTTATGCGGGTGACGACAGCCTCCTCGGTGCGCCCGGCGATGACCATCTTTATGGCGGTGCCGGCGACGACAATGTGGACGGTCAGGCCGGCGACGATCTTTTGCTTGGGGGCGACGGCGCCGACACGGTCAGCGGCGGTGCCGGTCATGATCAGCTTTTCGGTCAGGGCGGCGCCGATACCCTGCTTGGCGGGCCCGGCCATGATCAGATCACCGGTGGCCCGGGCAACGATCTGCTGCTGGGTCAGTCCGGCGACGACAAGATTGAGGGCGGTTATGGCGACGATATCATCGCAGGCGGGTCTGGCAGCGACACGCTCATGGGTGACGAAGGCAACGACACTGTCATCGGCTCGGTCGATGGCCCTGCAGAGGCGCAAACCAGTATCGCCGATTTTCTGAATGGCGGCGCGGGCGATGATGTTCTGATCCTCGGAAATGGCGATCTGGCAAATGGCGGGCCGGGGGCCGATACTTTCATCTCGGGCAGTTGGATGGACGCTGGTCCGCAGGCGACGATTCAGGACTTTGACGTCCAGAGCGATCAGATCTTGGTCGCGGTGGACCCGGCTGACCTTGCCAGTTCGGTCATAGACGTGAGCCATGACGAAACCGCGCCGTCCAGCACGGTCCTTCTGAATGGTGAGCCGGTTGCGCTTGTGGGTGGCACGGACAGCGTTACAACCGACATGGTCTCTTTGGTGTCATGGTCGACACCGGACTGATCCAGCCCTAAGAGGCGTCAGCACCGGTTTGCCGCCAAAAAAACTTGGGGATCCGTCACAGATCGCCAACTAACGCTTTCCTTTTTTTCCGTTATCCCCTATACGCGCGCATCCGCCTGAATGACGACTTTCATAGTTGAGGCGGTAAAATCTCCAAGGGCCTTGCTGGACGACATCCCGGCCTGCGCCATGAACCCTTAGATATAAGGAGACCCCGATGTCGATTACTGCTGAAGAAAAAGCACGCGTGCTGAAGGAATTTGCCACCAAAGAAGGCGACACAGGTTCGCCCGAAGTTCAGGTGGCTATCCTTTCCTCGCGCATCGCGACCCTGACCGAGCATTTCAAAACCCACAAAAAGGATAATCATTCTCGCCGTGGTCTTTTGATGATGGTTGCCCAGCGTCGTAAGCTTCTTGACTATGTCAAAGGCAAGGACGAAGCCCGGTATCAGAACCTGATCCAAAGGCTTGGCCTGCGCCGCTAAGATCCAAAACCGCGCCCCATCCGGGCGCGGTTTTCGCTTGAAAGAGCAATTTCTGTCGGGCGAAACAGTGTTTAGGCCGCAGGGTCGATATACTTACTCTTCGCTGCCGGGCCCGCGGCGGAGAAAATGCAAAAGGGCCAGAGGCAATACGGCCTCTACAGGAACGGCCAAAGGGGATAGGCCCCGGCGGCCAATATAGGAAACGTGATGTTTAACGTAACGACGAAATCGATGGAGTGGGGGGACGAGACCCTCACATTGGAAACGGGCAAGATCGCCCGTCAGGCCGACGGCACGGTTATCGCCACTCTGGGCGAAACCAGCGTCATGGCCGCAGTGACCTTTGCAAAAGCGCAAAAGCCCGGTCAGGACTTTTTCCCGCTGACGGTCCACTATAACGAAAAATACTATGCCGCCGGCAAAATCCCCGGTGGTTTCTTCAAGCGTGAAGCACGGCCCACGGAAAAAGAGACGCTGACAAGCCGTCTGATCGACCGCCCGCTGCGCCCGCTGTTTGTGCCGGGCTTCAAAAACGAAGTTCTGGTTATCTGTACGGTTCTCAGCCACGATCTGGTCAATGACCCGGACATGGTCGCAATGATCGCCGCTTCGGCAGCGCTGACGATCTCGGGCGCACCCTTCATGGGCCCGATCGCAGGCTGCCGCGTTGGTTTCGTGGATGGCGAATACATCCTGAACCCCGAAGTCGACGACATGCACGATCTGCGCAACAAGCCCGAGCAGCGGCTTGACCTTGTTGTCGCCGGCACCAAAGACGCCGTGATGATGGTCGAATCCGAAGCCTATGAGCTGAGCGAAGCCGAAATGCTGGGCGCGGTGAAATTCGGTCACGAGCAGATCCAACCGGTTATCGACCTGATCATTGATTTGGCCGAATCCGCCGCGAAAGAGCCGTTTGACTTTACGCCGCCTGATTACTCGGAACTCTACGATGCCGTCAAAGCCGCAGGCGAAGACAAAATCCGTGCCGCCTATGCCATCACCGACAAGCAAGAGCGTACCGCCGCAGTAGCCGCTGCACGCGAAGCGATCATGGAAGCGCTTTCCGACGAGCAAAAGGAAGACGTGAACCTTGGCTCGGCGCTCAAAAAGCTGGAGAGCAGCGTTGTGCGTGGCGACGTCGTCAAGAACGGCAAGCGGATCGATGGCCGGGCGCTGGACACGGTCCGCCCGATCGTTAGCGAAGTCGGCCTTTTGCCGCGCACCCATGGCTCAGCCCTGTTCACACGCGGTGAAACTCAGGGTCTGGTTGTGACCACTTTGGGCACCGGCGACGATGAGCAGATGATCGATGCGCTGAACGGCACCTACAAGTCGAACTTCCTGCTGCATTACAACTTCCCCCCCTATTCGGTGGGCGAAGTTGGCCGCTTTGGTCCTCCGGGCCGGCGCGAAATTGGCCACGGCAAACTGGCATGGCGCGCCCTTCAGGCGGTTCTGCCTTCGGCAACCGACTTTCCCTATACCATCCGATTGGTGTCCGAGATCACTGAATCCAATGGCTCATCCTCGATGGCTACGGTTTGTGGCTCGTCCCTGTCGATGATGGATGCCGCTGTGCCGCTCAAGGCGCCGGTTGCCGGTGTGGCCATGGGCCTGATCCTGGAAGATGACGGTAGTTTTGCGGTTCTGACCGACATTCTGGGTGACGAAGATCACCTGGGCGACATGGACTTCAAAGTCGCCGGCACCGATCAGGGCATCACCTCGCTTCAGATGGACATCAAGGTCGCCGGCATCACCCCCGAGATCATGGAAAAGGCGCTGGACCAAGCCAAGGCCGGGCGTCTTCACATCCTGGGTGAGATGGCAGGCGCGCTGAGCGAAGGGCGCGCTGAGTTTTCGGCACATGCCCCGCGCATCGAAACGATGAACATTCCTACGGATAAAATCCGCGAAGTCATCGGTTCGGGCGGCAAGGTTATCCGCGAGATTGTCGAAGTGTCAGGCGCCAAGGTCGACATAAACGACGATGGCGTCATCAAGATCGCCTCGCCTAACGGGGATTCGATCCAAAAGGCCTATGACATGATCCACGCGATCGTGGCCGAGCCCGAGGAAGGCGCAATCTATACCGGAACGGTCGTCAAGATCGTCGATTTCGGTGCTTTCGTGAACTTCTTTGGCAAGCGCGATGGCCTTGTCCATGTCAGCCAGATCGAAAACCGCCGCCTGAACCATCCTTCGGACGTTCTGAAGGAAGGTCAGGAAGTGAAGGTCAAACTTCTGGGTTTTGACGATCGCGGCAAGGTTCGCCTGTCGATGAAAGTTGTCGATCAGGAAACCGGCGAAGAGATCAAAAAGGAAGAAAACGCCGACTGAATTCGGCTATTTCCCAAGCAATCAAAGGGCCCCGATGTCACTCATCGGGGCCTTTTTGTTTCACATTTACGTAAGCTGCATGTGATTATTGAACTTTATGCAAACCAGCGGCGTTATAAAGTTATCGACGTTTTCTTGTTCACTTACTTAGGGATCGCCCATGCTGAACCGCCGCCATTTTCTAAGCTCATCAATTGCCACCGCTACCCTCGCAGCCACCCCCGCCCTTGCCCATAAGGCAAAACCCTATGTCATCCCCGAAGAATACATGCCGGTCGAGGTTAGCTTGCAAACCCCGCTTGACCCGGGCGAGCTTCATGTCGATCCCAATACATTCCGGCTCTACTGGACGCTGCCGGACAATCGCGCGATCCGTTACACTGTCGGCGTCGGTCGGGCGAACCTTTATCACGCCGGTGAATTCTATGTCGGTGCCAAACGTGAATGGCCAAGCTGGACCCCCACGCCCGAGATGATCAAGCGTGACCCCGAAGCCTATGAGAAATACGCTGATGGCGTACCCGGCGGGGTGGATAACCCGTTGGGATCAATGGTGCTTTATCTTTACACCTCGGCCCGGCGCGACAGCTATCTGCGCATTCACGGCACATCACAGCCCTGGACGATCGGGCGCGCTGTCTCCAACGGCTGCGCGCGGCTGGTCAACGAGCAGGCGACCGAGCTTTACAATATGGTCCCATTGGGAACGCGTGTGGTTCTGAACGAAAAGCGTGTAAGCACCGCCTAACGCAAGCAGCGCGCGGCCCTGCCTTTGACGCAAAAAACGGGCCGGCAATCGCGGCCCGTTTTTATTGGCTTGGCAGTAAACCCGCCCGACAGTCAGCTGGGAAGCTTTGCCGTTCTAAGGTAAGGCAATACCGTCTCGAACGAGCCAAAGCGCGCCTTTGCATCCTCGTCGCTGACCGAAGTAGGAATAATCACATCCTGCCCCAACTGCCAGTTGGCCGGCGTCGCTACACCTTCGTTCACACTGGTCTGCAACCCGTCCAAAGCCCGCAGAACCTCGGCAAAGTTGCGGCCGACCGTCATCGGATAGGTCATCGACAGCTTCAGCTTCTTGTCAGGCCCGATAATGAAAACCGACCGCACCGTGGCACTGTCGGCCGGGGTCCGGCCATCGGGCAGATAAGCCTCGGCCGGAAGCATATCAAAAGCCTTGGAAACCTTCAGATCCTCATCGGCTATGATCGGAAATCCGGCGTCGGTACCGGCGACCTTCTCAATATCGCCCTTCCATTTTTTGTGATCGCTCACGCCATCCACGGAAACGCCAATCACCTTGGTTCCGCGCTTTTTCCACTCGTCCGCCAACTGTGCGACAGCGCCAAATTCTGTTGTGCACACAGGGGTGAAATCTTTCGGATGGGAAAACAGGATCGCCCAGTCATCGCCAATCCACTCGTGCAATTTAATCCTGCCCTGGTCGGTCTCCACTTCCAGGTCCGGAATTGTGTCGTTGATGCGCAGCCCCATGTCGTATCCTTTCAGTTCAGGTCACAAGAGCCTTATATAGGGTGCCTCAGGCCGCTTGCACAGGACCCCGCCGAATGCCAGTGTGCGCCAAATTCGCAGGGAGAGCACCATGATCGAAAAACGCAATTTTTATATCGATGGCCAATGGGTCGCGCCGGCCAAATCCAACGATTTTGAAGTCATCAACCCATCAACCGAAGAGGTTGCAGCGGTCATTTCACTGGGCGATCAGGCAGATACCGACAAAGCCGTGGCCGCCGCCAAACGCGCCTTCCCCGGCTGGGCCGCCGTGCCCAAGGCAGAAAAGCTCGCCCTGCTTCGCAAGCTTCTTGAAATCTACAACGCCCGCTCCGAAGAAATGGCTCAGGCGATGAGCCTTGAGATGGGCGCGCCGCAAAATCTGGCCCGCGTCCAACAAACCGGCGCCGGAAGCTGGCATCTGGAAGGTTTCATCAAAGCTTTCGAAGCATTTGAGTTTGAACGTGGCTATACCGACACTGAAAAAACCCTGCTCGAACCTATCGGCGTCACGGCATTGATCACGCCCTGGAACTGGCCAATGAACCAGATCGTCCTCAAGGCGGTCCCGGCGATGGCCACCGGATGCACCATGGTCCTCAAACCTTCGGAAATCGCGCCTCTGTCGGGGCTTCTGTTCGCCGAGTTTGTCGATCAGGCCGGTTTTCCCAAAGGCGTGTTCAATCTGGTCAATGGCGACGGCGCCGGCGTCGGCTCGCAACTGTCCGCGCATCCCGACGTCGATATGATCAGCTTCACAGGCTCCAGCCGCGCCGGCATCGCCATCTCCAAAGCCGCCGCCGACAGCCTTAAAAGGGTCTCGCTCGAACTGGGCGGAAAAGGCGCCAACATCCTTTTTGCCGACGCCCCCGAAGCGGCAATGAAATACAGCGCCGTGCGCTGCTTTCGCAACTCGGGCCAGTCGTGCAATGCGCCTTCCCGGCTTCTGGTCGAAAAAAGCATCTATGACCGTGCTGTTGATGTCGTCACCGAGGTGGCAAACAATACCCATGTCGGGCCGGCCTCCAAAGCGGGCGATCACATCGGTCCCGTGGTCAGCCAGGCTCAGTTCGACAAGATCCAGACCCTGATCCAGAAAGGCATCGACGAAGGCGCCCGCCTTGTTGCTGGCGGCACCGGGCGGCCCGACGGTCTGAACCGGGGCTACTATGTCCGCCCCACCGTCTTTGCGGATGTGAACAATCAGATGACAATTGCCCGCGAAGAGATTTTCGGCCCGGTCCTCTCGGTCATCCCCTTCGAGACCGAAGAAGAGGCCATCGCCATCGCCAATGACACACCCTACGGGCTGACCAACTACATCCAGACGCCCGACGACGAAAAGCGCCGGCGCGTGGCGCGGCAACTTCGCTCAGGCATGGTCGAAACCAACGGCAAGGGCTTTGCGCAAGGATCACCCTTTGGCGGCTACAAACAGTCCGGCAACGGGCGCGAAGGCGGTACCTACGGCCTTGAAGAGTTTCTCGAGGTCAAAGCCGTCAGCGGCTGGGCCGCCGAATGACCTAAGCCCATCATGCGCCCCGCGGCACCGCCAAGGGGCGCATATCTTTTCTTCTTTGTAAAAATACTCTCGCCGAAGGCGGGCGGCGGCGTTCAAAAGGGCACTTTGGCCTTCACCGTGACCCCGCGGCCCCCATCGGGATGCCGGAGGCGCAGGCTCTGCGCATGCAGCATCAGCCGCCCCGCCTCACGCGCTGCACCGCTTGCGTAGAACGGATCGCCCAGAATGGGGTGGCCCAGGGCCTTCATATGCACCCGCAACTGATGGCTTCGCCCGGTATGTGGCATCAGGCGCACCCGCGTTTCCTGCGGTTTGCGCCGGATGACCTTCCAGTCGGTTATGGCCGGGCGGCCTGTCTCATGGTCGATCTTCTGCCGGGGCCGGTTTGGCCAATCCACCGCAATGGGCAGGTCGACCGTGCCCTCGCTCTCCTCCATCTGGCCCCAGAGCCGCGCAATATAGGTCTTTTTTGTCTGACGCTTTTCAAATTGCAGCCCAAGGTGGCGCTGCGCATGCGCGCTCAGGGCAAACACCATGACCCCCGAAGTGTCGCGATCAAGCCGGTGCACCAGCAGCGCCTGAGGGAAAACCGCCTGCACCCGCGCCAGCAGGCAATCGGCCAGATGCGCGCCTTTGCCGGGCACCGACAAAAGGCCCGACGGCTTGTCGACAAACAGCAGCTCATGATCATCCTCAAGGATGACCAGAGGATCGTTCGGCGGGTTGTATAAATCGCTCACGCGCGCACCTCGGCCTTCTGCGGTATCGCGCTTCTATGCGACAAGCGGCCTGAGGTGAAGGCCGATCCGCCTCATTGCTTTACCCGCTCCGATGCCGGATCATACATCGGCCGCAACGACGCCTCGGCCGCAACGCGCGTGCCAGCCACATCAATCTCATAGCTCGATGCCAGAACCTCCGCTGCAGTCTCTCCCCGGCATGGCACATAGCCCAGACCCATCGCACCGCCCAATGTATGCCCGTAAGAGCCCGAGGACAGATAACCAACAATCTGGCCATCCCTCAGAACCGGTTCATTGTGATAGAGGAGCGGCTCGGGATCGGTCAGCCTGAATTGCAGCAAACGGGCGTCCAGCCCGCTTTCCTTTTTCTTTAACACAGCCTCGCGGCCGATAAACTCGGGCTTGTCGGTTTTGACCGCAAATCCAAGCCCCGCTTCCAGAACATGATCCTCGCAGGTGATGTCATGGCCAAAATGCCGAAACCCTTTTTCGATCCGGCAACTGTCCATCATATGCATACCGCACAGCTTTAACCCCACATCCTGCCCGGCCTCAGTGATCACGTCAAAGGCGTGGGCGGCCATGTCGGAGGACACGTAAATCTCCCAGCCAAGCTCACCCACATAGGTCACCCGGTGCACCCGGGCCAGCCCCATGCCCAGCTCGATCTCCTGCGCGGTGCCAAAAGGATTGGCGTCGTTGGAAAAATCATTGGGCGAGATTTTCTGCATCAGATCTCTGGCGCGCGGCCCCATCACCGCCAGAACCCCCTCGCCCGGCGTGACATCCGTCAATACGACGTTGAAATTGCCCCGGTGGCGCATCAGCCATGTCTGATCGGCCAGCCGTGTCGCCGCCGGCGTCACCACCAGATAAGCCTCATGCGACAGGCGCGTGACGGTCACATCAGCTTCGATTCCGCCGCTGACGTTCAGAAACTGAGTATAAACGATCTTGCCCACAGGCACGTCGAACTGGCCGCCGCCTACGTAATTGAGGAAGGCCGTGGCGTCAGGCCCTTCGACCCTGATCTTGCCAAATGACGACATATCGTAAAGGCCCACCGCTTCGCGAACCGCGCGATGCTCTGCTGCCCAGTTGTCGAACCAGTTCTGCCGCCCCCAACTGTATTCATACGTCGCCTCCTGACCGTCCCGGGCGAACCAATTGGCGCGCTCCCACCCGGCAAGCTCACCAAAGACCGCGCCTTTTTCCGCCAGCTGGCTGTGAAAGGGTGTGCGCCGTATGCCGCGCGCGGTGGCCTTTTGGCGATAGGGAAAGTGATCTGCGTAAAGCAGGCCAAGCGTTTCTTTCGAGCGTTCGAAAAGATAGGTCTTGTTGCCCTGAAAGGCCTGCATCCGGCTGATATCGACATCACCCAGATCAAAGGGCTTTTCGCCGCTGTCCATCCATTCCGCCAGGGCCATCCCGGCCCCGCCCGCCGACTGGATCCCGACCGAGTTAAAGCCAGCCGCGACCCATACATTGTCCATCTCGGGCGCCAGACCCAGATGATAGGCGTCGTCAGGGGTAAAGCTTTCGGGGCCGTTAAAGAATGTATGGATACCCGCCTCGGCAAGCATCGGCAGGCGGTTTACCGCAGCTTCCAGAATGGGTTCGAAATGATCGAAATCCTCGGGCAGCTGATCAAATTCGAAATCCGCCGGAATACCATCCATCGCCCATGGCTTGGCGTTCGGCTCGAACGCGCCCAACAGCATCTTGCCGGCATCTTCCTTGTAATAGGCACATTCATCGGGAACCCGCAGGACCGGCAATTGGGTCAGCCCCTTGATCGCCTCGGTCACGATATAGAAATGCTCGCAGGCGTGAAGCGGCACGTTCACACCTGCCATGCGCCCGACCTCATGGGCCCACATGCCGGCGCAGTTGACCACCATGTCACAGGCGATGTGACCCGTCTGGCCGCCGCTTTCCCAATCGACACCGGTGATCGCGCGCCCGGATTTGGTCACGCGGCTGACCCGCGTGCGCTCTTTTATCAGCGCGCCGCGCTGACGTGCCCCCTTGGCCAGGGCAAGCGCGATGTTCGCCGGATCCCCCTGACCGTCTTTTTCCAGATAAACGCCTGCGGTCACGCCGTCGATGTTCAGATGCTCGTAACGCGCCTGAACCTCGGCGGGGCTGATTTCCTGCACATCGACACCAAAGGCACGCGCCATGGCGGCCTGGCGAAAGATCTCTTCGCGCCGCTCATCGGTCAGCGCCACGGTGATCGAGCCGCAGCGCTTGAAGCCGGTAGCAACCCCGGTTTCAGTTTCCAGATTGCCGTAAAGCTCTTGCGAGTATTTTGCCAGCTTGGTCATATTGGCCGTGGCGCGCAGCTGAGCGATCAGACCGGCGGCATGCCATGTCGTGCCAGAGGTCAGCTGTTTTCGCTCCAGAAGGACGACATCCTGCCAGCCAAGCTTGGTCAGGTGATAAGCGACAGAACAGCCAATAACGCCACCACCAATAATGACGACGCGGGCTTTTTGCGGAAGCTCAGCCATTGGGCATTTCCCTAATTCGTTTCGATATTTCAGCGATATGCGCGGGGCCAACCTCGCAACAGCCACCCACGATCGTTGCCCCTTGGCCGATCCAGCGCATGGCGTGGTCTGCGTAAACCGCAGGGCCCATATCGTCGCGTTCGCGTAGGGCGTCCACCGTTGGGCTGTCTTTCAGAAACTCGGCCGTGATCTGGGTAAAACCGTTGGCATAGGCGCCAAATGGCACTCCGAACCCCTTGATCACCGACAGAGCATCGCCAATCACCTCGGGCACCGAACAATTGGCCAGAACGGCCTGCGGGGCATAGGCCTCGATCAGGCGCACGGCATCGGCCAGAGGCTCGCCCGAGCGCAGGAACCGGCCATCCTGATCGGTCACGGTCAAGGACAGCCATATTGGCTTACCCGCCGTTTGCGCGCCCATAAGCGCGCCCTCTGCCTGTGCGACCGAAGCCATGGTTTCAAGGATAAAGAAATCCACCCCCGGTGCGATCAGCGCGGCGATTTCGGCATATATCGGGGCGGCAATCTCGGGCGACGGCGCCAGATCGGGGCGATACGAGGCGACGAGCGGTCCCAGAGAGCCGGCGATGCGACCACTGCCATGTGCATCGCGCGCGGCCTGCGCTTCAGCCAGCGCCAGCCCAAGCAGGTGTTCAAACTCCGCAGGCTTGCCAAATCGCTCCAGCCGGTCACGGTGCAGCGCATAGGTATTGGTAGTCGCCACCATAGCCCCGGCGTCAAAGAAATCGCGATGCACCTCCTGGACCAGTCCGGGGTGGTCGATCATCACTTGTGTCGACCACAAGGGCGTCGCGCGATCGCCAGAGCGTTTGATCAGCTCCTGCCCCAGTCCGCCGTCCATAAGGGTGATATCTCTCACGCTGCATCCTCCGGTGGCAAAAGGACCAGCTTTCCGGGAAAGCGTTTGGACATGAAATCCTGCTGCGCGCGAGCAATGTCGGACATCGGATAGCTGCCTGAGATAAGGGGCCGCACCTGTCCGGTGTTGATCAGCATCACCAGACGTTCGAAAACCGCAGGCGGTTGATAGGTACAGCCGTGCAGCGTGCGGTCGGCCAGATAAATCTCGCGCAGGTCAGCCTCGACCATGGGGCCGGCGATGGCGCCCGATACCGCATAATGCCCGCCCGGTTTCAGGGCACGGATCAGGGCGCCGAAACCGGCACCACCAACAACGTCGATCACCACGTCAAAGGCGCGCTCAGGCGGGGTATCGCCGCGTGCCAGAATATGGCCTGCCCCGGCATCGCGCACCGCATCGGCCTTTTCGGGTGAGGTCATGCCGGTCACATCCGCATCGCGCAGCGCCGCCAGCTGTACCGCGGCAAGGCCCACACCGCCCGATGCGCCGGTGATCAGAACCTTTTGCCCCGCCTCAACCCCGGCGCGCGTCAAAAGATTTTCGGCCGTCCCAAAGGCGCATGGGATTGCTGCAATTTCAACATCCGTCAAAGGCGATGCCGTCACATCATAAAGATCCCGCGCCTCGACCAGACAATATTCGGCGAACGCGCCATCAAATTCCGAACCGATCACGGTAAAGCCTACCGGGTTTTCCTTGCTCGGGCGCGGTGCGCAATTGGGGTGAGTCACCCGCATACCGACAGCGACCGCGCCAGCGCCGGATCCCACCGCCACAACGCGCCCGCAAAGATCGCCGCCCTGAATGCGCGGAAAGCTCAGGGCGCCGCCCCATCCGCCTGCCTCGACCGGCTGATCGGTGTCAGATGTCGCGCCGGTCACCTCGGGCGCATACCAGCCGACGCGCGTGTTGATATCAGTATTGTTAACCCCAGCGGCCAGAACCTTGACCAGAACCTGCCCCGGTCCGGGCACGGGCGCCGGAATATCGCCGCGCCATTCCAATGCCTCTGGTCCGCCGTGGCGCGTCAGCAAGACACCGGACATTTCTGCCGGGATCGTCATGCGCGGATCCTTTCGTTCTGCGGATCCCAAAGCGGCGCCTGCGGCTGAACGGTGGCTTTGACACGCGCGCCATAAATCTCAACCTCAAGCTCGGTCCCGGGGGAGGCAAATTCGGTCTTGATCATCGCCAGAGCGATGGATTTTCCAACGCGGTAACCCCAGGCACCCGAGGTAGTTTCGCCCACAACCTGATCGCCCTGCCAGATCGTCGACATATAAGGCGCGTCATAATCACCGGCCTCAAGCGTGAGAATGGCAAACTGCTTGGCGCTGCCCTGCTGCTTTTCATTCTGCAACGCTGCCTTACCCGGGAAATCCTGAGGTTTGTCCAGTTTGACAAAACGGTCCAGCCCGGCCTCTAGCAGAGTATAGTCGGTCGACAGATCGCCCTTCCACGCGCGATACCCTTTTTCGATCCGCAGACTGTTGAGCGCATACATCCCGAATGGTTTCGCGCCCGCCGCCAGCACCGCATCATAGATGGCCGGCATATCCGCATTGGCGGCATGGATTTCCCAGCCCAATTCGCCCGCGAATGACACCCGCGCCAGCGCCGCATTTTGCCCCGCGACTTTGGCCGGTTGGATCGAAAGCCAGCCAAGCGACAGATCCGCCTCGGAAATTTTCTCAAAAAGCTCTCGCGATTTGGGGCCACTGACGATCAGTGTGGAGTATTCGGTGGTATGATCGGTCAGGCTCAGCCCGTTGGGCAGATCTTTTGCCAAAAGCTCGAAATCATGCCATTGCGCGGCGGCTGCGGTGATCAGGGTGAAAAAGTCTTCGCCGTGGCGCATCACCGACATCTCGGTCACAATGCGGCCACGGCTGTCGGCGAAATAGGCAAGGTTCATGCGCCCGATTTTGGGCAGCCCCCCGGTGATCATACCGCGCAGGTATTCCGCAGCCCCCTCACCCGACAGGTTGAACCGTGAAAAGCCGGGAAGATCCAGAACCCCAACACCGTCGCGCACCGCTTCGCATTCTTCGCGGATGCGCGCCTCCCACGGGCCCGAGCGCGACCATGTCTGCGCCGCCTCGAACGAGGTGTCATCGCCCGGCTGGGCAAACCAGTTCGCGCGCTCCCAGCCGTTATAGGCGCCCATCACGCCGCCCAGCTTGCGAATCTTTGCATCGACCGGCGACAGCTTTTTGTCGCGCCCTGCCGGCCACTCCATATAAGGAAAATGCATCCCGTATTCGTGGCCGTAAACCTCAAGCGCTTTCTGGTGGCAATAATCCTGATCGGTGTAATCGGTATAGCGGCGCGGATCGACCGCCCACATGTCCCATTCGGTTTGGCCTTCGGTCACCCATTCGGCCAGAACCTTGCCCGCACCGCCGCCTTGGGTGATGCCGAAGGTAAAGACACAGGCCTCATAGGCGTTGGGAACACCCGGCATCGGACCGATCAGCGGCAGGCCGTCGGGCGCATAGGGGATCGGCCCGTTGATGACACGCCCCACGCCCTGAGTGCCAAGGATCGGCACGCGCGCCATCGCGTCCTCGATATACCATTCCAGCCGTTCCAGATCGTCTGGATAAAGCTGAAAGCTGAAGTCTTCGGGCATCGGATCGCCGGGCTGTACCCAATGGGCCTTGCAGTTACGCTCATAGGGGCCGAGGTTCAGGCCGTTTTTGTCCTGGCGCAGGTAATAGCTGGTATCGACGTCACGAAGCAGGGGAACCTTGCGGCCGTTGGCTTCGGTCCATTCCTTCAGTTCGGGGATTTCTTCGGTCAGAAAATACTGATGCGACATCGTCACCATCGGCACGGTGCGGCCGCCAAAGGGTTTGAACCATTCGCCCACGCGCTGGGCATAGTATCCGGCGGCATTGACCACCTTTTCACAGCGGATATCGCCCTTGTCGGTGTGCACGATCCATTCGCCGCCCTCGCGGCTGACGCCGGTTGCGGGGCAGAACCGTTCGATCCGCGCGCCCATCGCCCGCGCGCCTTTGGCCAGCGCCTGGGTCAGCTGGGCAGGATCGATATCGCCATCGTCGGGATCATAAAGCCCGCCGGCCAGATCATGGGTTTCCAGAAACGGATAGGCGTCTTTCATGTCGGACAGGGACATCATCTCAAGATCCAGCCCCTGATACCGGCCCATCCCGCGCGCGCGCTCAAACTCCTGCATCCGCTCTTTTGAATGGGCCAGCCGGATTGATCCGGTGACGTGATAGTTCATCGGATAATCAACCTCGCCCGCCAGACCCTTGTATAGATCCAGCGAATAGCGCTGCATATTCATCACCGCCCATGAGGTCGAAAACGACGGGCAGTTGCCGGCCGCGTGCCATGTCGATCCTGCCGTCAGTTCATTCTTTTCCAGAAGAACGCAGTCGGTCCAGCCGGCCTTGGCCAGATGATAAAGCGAGGACACGCCAACAACGCCGCCGCCAATGATGACAACGCGCGCAGTGGTTGGAAAATCGGACATCGAAAACTCCCTTAGTCGAGCACGAGGCGGGCCGCGAGCCCGCCAAAGAGGATTGCAGTGATTTTATTGAGAACGCGCACACGTGCGCGCAAAGCGTCGGCAAAGATCCCGGCAGCGGCGCCAAGGCACAGCACAAAGATAAAACCGTTGATTGAGAAGATTGCGCCAAGGATCACGATCTGCATCCACAGCGGGCCGATCTGCGGGTCGGTGAACTGCGGGATAAAGGCAAAGATGAACAGCGCTGTCTTTGGGTTCAGGACATTGGTGATAAACCCGCGCCTGATGGCGGCGCGGATGCTGGGCGCCGCGCGGGTGTGGCCGATCGCGCCGGTCTCGCGCCAGGTTTTCACTGCCAGATACAGCAGATAGGCCGCGCCAGCGTAACGGATCGCCTGATAGGCCGGCGGATAGGCCAGAAGAAGCGTCGACACCCCAGCCGCCGCCGCCGTTACATGAACGACAATTCCAAGGTTGACGCCCAGCGCCGCCGCCATCCCGATCTTTGGCCCGCCCGAGATGCCGCTGGCCGAGACAAAGATGAAATCCGCCCCCGGCGTTATATTCAGCAAAAGCCCCGCCACAACGAATGTCGCCAAAAGCGCGGGATCGAATGAGGTCAATACCTGCCACATGCTTATCCGCCCTTCTTTTGAGGGCCTGCGGGGGCGCTCTGGGTTTCAAAGATTTCGAACATTATGCCCTCCCCGGCAGGGCGGCGGCGCCCAGCAGCGCGCCATAGACAATGAAACTGACGGCCATGAAGCGGCGGAACCAGCTGTTGAAAACGGCGCCCATGGCGGCCCGGCCAAGGCCCGCGCCCAGCGCGGTGAAGCCGGTGTAGGACAGCGCGGTAATGGTCAGGGCGGTCGGCATGATCACCGACATCTGGTGCCAGATCGGCACATCGGGCTGCACGAATTGCGAAAATGCAGCAAGATATCCGGCCACCGATTTGGCGTTGATTGTCGCAATCGCCAGCGCCTTGCCATAGATCGAGCCACGGCGCATGTCGGGCCGCACCGGTTTGCGCGCATTCAGCCACCCGCGAACGCCTAACCAGATCAAAAAACCCGCCCCGATCAGCTTGGCCCAGAAAAACGCCACGGGCGAGGTCACCAAAAGCGCCGTGACCCCCAAGGCCGAAAGCACCAGAAACGCGGTTGCCTGAGTCAGGATCGCAAGCACCCCCCAGAGGGATCTGGTAAAGCCATGGGTCATCCCGTTGGAAATGCAGTTGACGGCATTGGGCCCCGGCGTGGTGACGAATACGACCCAAAACAGCGCGAACACGGACCATGCATGAAAGCTCATCTCAGTACACCGGCGGCGCGATGACCCAGATCGCAACGGCGGGTACATCATAGGGGTTCATCCAGCGAAACGGCTCGCCGCGGATCCGAAAGCTGTCGCCGCTTTGCAACCGATAGGTCCGCCCGTCGATCCACAGATCCAGCTTTCCGGACAGGATATATCCGACCTCTTGGGTGGGGCGCTTGACGGGCGTTGAAATTTCCGAGTTTGGCCGAAAGGTCGAATGTACGACCTCAAAGTCGTCGGTCAGATCCGGCGACAAAAGCTCTTCCACCAGACCGGCCACGGTCGAGCCTATTTGCCGCCTTTGACCCTTGCGCACGATATGGCCAACCTCTTCCGCCGGGGCGTCCGCCTGACCGAAAAGAATGGACATAGGCACGTTCAGAACGCCCGCGATCTGACGAAGTTCGGTGATCGAGGGCTCTGACAAATCGCGCTCGACCTGGCTCATCCAGCCGACAGAACGGTCCAGCTGCTGCGCCAGATCGGCAAGCGTTATCCCGCGCGCCTTTCGCAGCGCCCGCAGATCAGCGCCGAGTGATCGCATTTGCCCTGGGTCAACCTGAAGCACGCCCGATTCTTCCGTGAAAAAACATCCCTGTTTTTCACGCTGCCAGATCGCGTGAAATCTGGCAAGTTTTTTTCATGCCGGTTAAGTCAATTTTCTGGCGCCGAAAACGTCTCTGAGTATCGCCGCAAGCCCTTTGGCGTCTCTTTGGTCAAATGCGGCGGGGCGGTTGCTGTCGATATCGAAAACGCCGATCAGATCACCGGCCTCGTTCCAGACCGGCAAAACAATTTCCGAGCGTGTGGTCGAAGCACAGGCGATATGGCCTTCAAACTCCTCGACATCCGCGACCAGCTGGGTTTCACCGCTGCGCGCCGCCGCGCCGCAGACGCCCCGATCAAAGGGGATGACAAGGCACCCGTGCCCGCCCTGATAGGGTCCGATCTTAAGCATTCGGGGGCCGGTCACCCGGTAAAATCCGGTCCAGTCGAACCGGTCGTCGGACTGATGCATCTCGCAGGCAACCGTCGCCATCAGGGCGACGGCATCGGTCTCGCCATCGGTCAGCGCCGCGATTCGCGCGGCCAGCGCAGGGTAATCCATCATAGACGCTCAATCGCGATGGCGGTGCCTTCGCCGCCACCGATACAGATCGCGGCGACGCCCCGTTTCAGCCCGCGCTTTTCCAGCGCATTCAAAAGCGTGACGATAATCCGCGCGCCCGACGCCCCGATGGGATGGCCCAAAGCGCAGGCGCCGCCGTTGACATTAACGATATCGTGGCTGATCCCCATCTCTTTCATAAAGGCCATGGGAACCACGGCAAACGCCTCGTTCACCTCCCAGAGGTCTACGTCCGAAATGCTCCAGCCGACCGCCTCGAGAAGCTTCTTCGCCGCAGGAACGGGCGCCGTGGTGAACCAACCGGGGGCCTGCGCGTGCGATGCGTGACCAAGAATCCGCGCCCGCGCCGATGCGCCCTTGTCAGACGTCAGCACCAGCGCGGCAGCGCCATCGGAAATTGACGATGAATTGGCCGCCGTGACCGTGCCGTCCTTTTTGAATGCAGGCCTCAGGTTCGGAATTTTCTCGGGCCGGGCGTTGCCGGGTTGTTCGTCATCACAAACCTCGACCGACCCTGACCGCCCTGCCACGGTGACAGAGGCGATCTCTCCCTCCCACGCGCCCGAGGATTGCGCCGCAAGGGCCCGGTTGAGCGAGGCAAGCGCATAGGCGTCCTGATCTTCGCGGGTGAACTGAAACGCCTCGGCGCAGTCCTCTGCGAAAGTGCCCATCAGGCGGCCTTTGTCATAAGCATCCTCAAGCCCGTCCAGAAACATCGAATCCATCACATTCTGATGCCCGATCCGCGCGCCGCCGCGCATTTTCGGCAAAAGGTAGGGCGCGTTGGTCATGCTTTCCATGCCGCCGGCGACCATTGTATCCGCCTGTCCCAATGCGATCTGGTCAAAGGCCATCATTGCGGCTTTCATCCCCGAGCCGCACATCTTGTTCAGTGTGGTTGCCGGAACCTCTTCGCCAAGGCCGGCGGCAAAGCCCGCCTGACGCGCCGGCGCCTGCCCCTGACCGGCCGGCAGGACGCAGCCCATCAAAACCTCATCGACAGTCGAAACCCCGGCGTCCGACATGGCGGCGCTGATCGCCCTGCCACCCAAAACAGGTGCATCGACCGAGGCAAACGCCCCCTGAAAACCAGCCATCGGAGTGCGCGCCGCACCCGAAATATACACATCTTTCATGAGCCACCTCTCCAGAATAACGGACCACGCATACAGAATGGTAACGATTCCCGTCTAGCCTTACTCCTGCTTCGGTCACAACGGAAAGATCCAAATGAAACTGCGCAGCAAAGATCGCGGGTCTGCAACGGTGATCACCGCAATGGAAGACCGGCTCGATGCCGCCGTCGCCATCCAGTTCAAGGATAAGATGCGCAAGATCGCCGATTCCAGCCACAAGCGTATTATCCTTGATCTGTCCGGGGTTGATTTTCTTGATTCGAGCGGTCTGGGCGCGGTCGTTGTTGTCCTGAAAATGATGCCCCCGACCCAACGGTTCGAACTTGCCGGTCTTACCCCAGCGGTCGCAAAAGTGTTTCACCTGACGCGTATGGATCAGGTTTTCACCATCCACCCGGACGTCAATACGGCGTTCAGCGATACAACGCTGACCCCCTGAAGGGATTATCCGAGCGGTGGGGCAAAGCAACGACACAGACCCTTGGGACCCTGCCGGCAAGACAACGCTGCGCTTCGTTTTTCGATCGCATGAGCTGTCCGTGCGCAGGGCCTTGCGTTCGGTGACAGAGGAATTGCGGCGTTTTGAACTTACGCCCGATACGGTCCAGAAAGCCGAGCTTGTTCTGGCAGAGGTGCTCAATAATGTGGTCGAACATTCCTACGCTGACAATCGCGACGGAAAAATCGAACTCAGGATATTTCGCGCGGATGGCACTTTGGCTTGCGAGGTTTGTGATCAGGGCATTCCAATGCCGGGCGGCATTCCCGCAGTGTCCGGCAAGCCTTGGGTCCGATGTTTACCAGATGACCTGCCAGAGGGCGGTTTTGGCTGGCCCTTGATCTGTAGCCTTGCTGAAAACCTCAGATATTCACGCTGCGCCGGTTGTAATCGCCTCACCTTTTGCCTGACCGACGCATGAAAATCCGCGCCACTATCGCCTGCAACGGCATTGCCCGCGCGACCGCCAGCCGATCCCGCATCATGGCCTGTTGCACCTGCTGACACGTCGAATTTCGGTGGATTAAAGCTTGCCCAGTATCGACCCCCAATCGACCTGTGCCTCAAAACCGCCCCAAATCGACCTTATCAAGAACAGAAAGCCTCAGTAGCTCGGAAGGGTAGCTGCATATAGCTTCCCTCGGCGTCACGTTTAACAGCCCCCACCCAGTGCGTGACGTCGAGGTCTACAAAACGCTATAGCGCAGCAGATCATCCATCCCGACTATTTATTGGAAATCCCGATTGGAATCGCCTGTCGCGCGTCCTACTGTGCCGCCGACAATTTCAGCCTTTTCAGGGGATCCGATGCGCGACTTTCACAAACCCGGCCGATCAGAGGTTTTCGCAACAAACGGGATCTGTGCCACCTCGCATCCGCTGGCGTCACATGTGGCGCTTTCGCTTTTGTCTCAGGGAGGCAATGCGATGGATGCGGCCATCGGCGCCGCCGTTCTTTTGGGGATTTGCGAGCCGCAGATGACCGGTATCGGCGGCGATTGCTTTGTCCTTTTCACGCCGCCCGGTGAGGATCGCGTAATCGCGCTTAACGGCTCGGGCCGTGCGCCGGCCGGGCTTGACGCGGCGGCGCTCCGCGACGCGGGGCACGCGGTGATGCCCCCCGGTTCGGCCCATGCCGTCACTATCCCAAGCGCGGTCGATGCCTTTTGCAGGCTCTCCGGCGATTGGGGAAAGCTTGATCTGGCAGAAACGCTCGCCCCGGCAATCCACTATGCCAGGGCCGGCGTTCCGGTAGCGCCGCGCACGGCCTTTGACTGGGCCATCGCCGCGGACACGCCAAAGGGTGCGGCGCGCGATTTTTACCTGATGGACAGCGCAGCGCCCCGAACCGGCCAGATCTTTCGCGCGCCCGGTCAGGCCGAAGTATTGGAGGCAATCGCGCGTGAGGGGCGGTCGGCGTTTTATCAGGGCGAGATTGCCGAAGATATGGTCAGCGCGCTCAATGCTGCCGGCGGCACGCACACACTGGACGATTTCGCGAATGTCGCGGCCGAGTATGGCGAGCCTGTCAGCGGCAGCTACAAGGATGTCGATCTTTACGAGCATCCGCCCAACGGTCAGGGTGCAACGGCGATCCTGCTCAATAACATTCTGTCGCATTTCGACCTGCCGTCGATGGACCCCTTTGGCGCCGAGCGTGCGCATATCGAGGCCGAGGCGACCAAGCTGGCCTATGATGCGCGCAACCGCTTTATCGCCGATATGTCCTATGCCAACCGGCTGGATCACATGCTTGACCCAAAAACCGCCGCAGCGCTGGCCGGGCTGATTGACCCTGCCCGTGCGATGGCCAGCCCGGCCAAAATCAGCGAGGCGGTTCATAAAGACACGATCTATATCACCGTTGTCGACCGCGACCGGATGGCTGTTTCACTGATCTATTCGATCTTCCACAGCTTTGGATCGGGGATCGCCTCGTCCAAATATGGCATCCTGTTTCAGAACCGCGGCGCAGGCTTTACGCTTGAAGAAGGTCATCCCAACGAGGCAAAGGGAGGCAAGCGCCCGATGCACACGATCATTCCGGGGCTGTTGCGTAAACCGGGGGCCTATACGATGCCCTTTGGCGTCATGGGCGGGGCGTACCAGCCGACCGGCCACAGCCGTTTTGTCACCAATCTGCGGGATTACGGTATGGAACTTCAAAGCGCTATCGACGCCCCAAGGTGTTTTTCGGACGCCGGCGTGATGAAGGTTGAGCGGGGATATTCGGACGTGGTGGCCCAGGCGCTGAAAGAAAAAGGGCATGATGTCGCCATCCCCGATGTGCCGCTGGGCGGCGCTCAGGCGATCATGATCGACGAAAAAGCCGGGGTTTTGATCGGGGCATCGGACCCGCGCAAAGACGGCGCAGCGCTGGGATATTAAGATGCCGATTACGCCCGTCAAAGACATGGTTGCCGCCGCAAAGGCACAAATCGAAACCCTTTCGCCCGAGGCGGCGTATCAGGCTGCGCAAAGCGGTAGTGCGCTTTTGGTCGATCTGCGCGATCCGCGCGAGTTGAACCGGGTCGGCCGGATCGAGGGCGCCTTTCATGCGCCGCGCGGGATGATCGAATTTTGGATTGATCCCCAAAGCCCTTATTTCAAACCGGCACTGGCCAGTGGTCAGAAGCTGATATTTTTCTGCGCATCTGGCTGGCGCTCTGCCCTGACGGTCAGGACACTCATGGATATGGGTGTTGAAAATATCGCCGAGATTGGCGGCGGCATCGGCGGGTGGCGCGACGCGGGCCTGCCGATCGAGCAAGCAGATCAGAACGGCAAAAGCTAGTTCAGATTGACCTGAAGCGGGTATGCGCCGTCTTCCATCTCTCCGAACAGATCGGGCAGATCGGGATGATCAACCGGCTGGCCAGAGTAATCGGCGATCAGGTTCTGTTCCGAGACATAGGCCACATAGTAGCTTTGGTCGTTTTCGGCCAGAAGGTGATAGAACGGCTGATTTTTGGACGGGCGGTTCTCTTCGGGAATGGCGTTGTACCATTCATCGGTGTTGGAAAACATCGCATCCACATCAAAGACCACACCCCGGAAGGGATGTTTACGATGCCGGACAACCTGTCCCAAGTAATATTTCGCGCGCTGTTTCAGCATTTGATTGCGCCCCCTGCCGACCGTTAGTAAACGCCGATGGCGGATCGAGTCCATGGGGATCGGCGAAAATAGGCGGAAACAGTCTGTGAACCTTGTACTGACAGTTCTGGAAATTGTGGCGCCGGTTTTCTTTCTGGCGGCGGTGGGATTCATCTGGGTCAAACTTGGCTTTGAATACCGCGTTCAATTCGTCACGCGCATGGCGATGACGCTTTCTGTGCCCTGTCTGATCTTTGTTTCGCTGATGAGAACGACCATCGACCCCGCTGCGCTGACGGCGGTCTCTCTGGCCACCATTGCCGCTTATGGCGGTGTCACGCTGGCCTCGGCGCTTGTCGTATGGCTGGCCGGACTTGACCGGCGCAGCTATCTTGCGCCGCTGATTTTCGGCAATACCGGCAACCTTGGCCTGCCGCTTGCCCTGTTTGCCTTTCAGGACGAAGGGCTGGGCTATGCCGTGGTAATTTTTGCGATCATGGCGATCTATTCCTTTACTGCCGGCATCTGGCTTGTTTCTGGTGGTGGCTCGATCTGGAAAGCGTTGAAAGAGCCACTTGTCGGGGCGACCGTTCTTGGGGCGCTGTTTCTCTGGATGGGATGGAAAACACCCGATTTCGTCACAAACACCATCAGCCTGATCGGCCAGATGGCAATCCCGATGATGCTGATCACTTTGGGCGTAGCGGTGGCGCGGCTTCAGCCGGGGCGGATTTCGCGTGCGATATGGCTCTCGGCCGCCAAAGTGCTGATCTGTGTGTCAATCGCGGTGGCGGTCGGGCTGTTGTTCGCGCTTCCGCGCGTGCCCTTTGCGATTCTTGTTTTGCAGGTATCGACACCGGTTGCCGTGACCTCATATCTTCTGGCCGAAAAATATGGCGCGGATTCCGATGCTGTGGCCGGACTTGTGGTCGTTTCAACCCTGATGTCAGTGTTCACACTTCCGCTTATCCTTGCCTTTCTGGTCTGAGCAGAGGTTTTCAAACCCACCGAAATAGGCTAGCCTGATCGCAATAATTAAAAAATGCGAGCGGCAGGATGAGCAGACCCTTTCGCGCGATTGTTCTTACTTTTTTGGTGTCGGCCTGCGGCAGCAGCCAGTATTCGGCGCCCAGGAATCTGGACAATGCGTGCAGCATCGTGAAAGAGCGGCCGGCCTATTTGGCGGCAATGCAAAAGACTGAAAATCGCTGGGGCGTTCCGGTGCCGGTTCAGATGGCCACGATCTATCAGGAATCAAAATTCATCGGCAATGCCCGAACCCCGCATCAGTTCGCACTTGGCGTTATCCCGATGGGACGTCAAAGTTCGGCCTATGGCTATTCACAGGCGCTTGACGCGACCTGGGACGATTACCGCCGTTCAAGCGGGCGCCGTAGCGCGCGGCGCGACAACATCCGCGATGCGACGGATTTCATCGGCTGGTACATGAACGAATCCAGCAGAAAGCTGGGCATCTCAAAGGCCGATGCCTGGTCGCAATATCTGGCTTATCACGAAGGGCGCGGCGGTTTTTCACGCGGCACCTACCGCAGGAAAGACTGGCTGGTCCGCGTCGCCAATGAGGTTTCAGACCGCGCCGTTGATTACCAGATACAGCTGATCACCTGCGGCAAACGCTAAGGGGCGCTGATCGGCGCCCCAGTGTCATTTGTTCCAGGCTTCGGCCTCGCGAACGATGCTGAACAGAAAGACCGAGTATTTCTTGCCCGTCGTCAGATCATCCAGAATAACCTTGGTTTTCTCGCCGGTGTTATTGGTGACCACCCATTGCCGCAACCGGACCGGATTTGACGAAAAGCCCAGTTCGATCGTCCCATAGTCCGGGTGCTTTGGATCCTGCGCCGTTACGGTCGTCAGTTTTTCGTCGCCCTTATGGGCCACCACCATTTTTGAGCTGGCAAGATCCACATTACGCGCCAGAACGATGGATAGCGGCGTGCGGCGCAGCGGGTATTCTTCGGGGTTGGAATTTGACTTGCCATCAAAAATCGCAACCTTCCCAGCCCCGGCCAGCACCAGAAACTTCTGCGGCGGATCATATTCGAATCGAGCCCTTCCGGGGCGCTGAATATACAGCCGGCCGGTGGATTTCGAACCATCGCTGTTGATCTGGGTAAAGCTTGTCTCAGCGGTTTCGAAGCTGTTGAAATACTTCGATATCTCAGACAGAGGAATCCTCTGCGCAACGGCCGGAAAGGCCGACAGAACGATTGCGAAGGCTGCGGTAGTGATAAGCTTTTTCATCCCCATTACTTAGTCGGCCCCACGGGCGATTCCACCGCCGCGCCGGTCAAAATATGACAAACGGCAAAAAACCGCTCTTTTACGGCGCATGGCGCGCAACGCCCCGGCGCAGATATTCTATTTCTCGGGAACAAGGATCTCGCGCTTTCCGACGTGGTTGGCGGCGCTGACCAGACCCTGATCTTCCATCTCCTCGACCAGACGCGCGGCCTTGTTGTAGCCAATGGCCAGTTTGCGCTGAATGTAGGAGGTTGAGCATTTGCGATCCTTGATCACGATCGCCACGGCCTGATCATACAGCGCGTCCTCACCATCGGTATTGCCGCCAAGACCCAGAACCAGATCGATGTCGCTTTCCTTGTCCTCGTCGGGGCCATCGACAACGCCGCTCATATATTCGGGCGGGCCGAAGGATTTGAGGTAATTAACGATCTCTTCAACCTCTTCATCCGAACAGAAGGGGCCGTGCACACGGGTGATTTTCGCACCGCCAGCCATATAAAGCATATCGCCCATGCCCAGAAGTTGTTCTGCGCCCTGCTCTCCCAGAATCGTGCGGCTGTCGATCTTGCCGGTCACCTGAAACGAAATACGGGTCGGGAAGTTGGCCTTGATCGTGCCGGTAATCACATCGACCGACGGGCGCTGGGTGGCCATGATCAGGTGGATGCCGCTGGCGCGGGCCATCTGGGCCAGACGCTGAATGCAGGCTTCAATCTCCTTGCCGGCGACCATCATCAGATCGGCCATCTCATCCACGATCACGACGATATAGGGGATCGTCTGGGGCAGAAACTCTTCGGTTTCGAAGATCGGCTCGCCCGTGTCGTCGTCAAAGCCGGTCTGAACCGTGCGGCTGAACATCTCTCCCTTGGACTGTGCTTCGCGAACGCGCCCGTTATAGCCTTCGATGTTGCGCACACCCATTTTGGACATCTTGCGATAGCGTTCTTCCATCTCGCCCACGACCCATTTCAGCGCGACAACCGCCTTTTTGGGGTCGGTCACAACGGGTGACAGCAGATGCGGGATGCCATCATAGACCGACAGTTCCAGCATCTTGGGGTCAATCATGATCAGGCGACATTCTTCCGGCGACAGCTTGTAAAGCAGGCTGAGGATCATGGTGTTGATAGCGACGGACTTGCCCGAGCCGGTGGTCCCCGCGATCAGAAGGTGGGGCATCTTGGCCAGGTTTGCGACAATCGGATCGCCGCCAATGTCCTTGCCCAACGCCAGAGGCAGGCGCATGTTGCTGTCGCCGAAATCGCGGGCGGCCAGAATTTCGCGCAAGACCACCTTTTCGCGGTGCTCGTTAGGCAGTTCGATGCCGATCACACTGCGCCCCGGAACGGTTGAAACGCGCGCCGACAGCGCCGACATTGATCGCGCGATATCATCGGCCAGACCGATCACGCGGCTGGCTTTCAGGCCCGGCGCCGGCTCAAGCTCGTACATCGTCACAACGGGGCCGGGGCGGACCGATACGATCTCACCCTTGACGCCATAATCATCCAGTACGTTTTCCAGCATCCGCGCGTTTTCTTCCAGCGCTTCGTCCGACAGATGGTGACGCTCAATCGAAACCGGGTTGGTCAAAAGGCTGAGCGGCGGATGCTCATAAGCCGCTGCCGGGTCATCAAATTGCAGCGCCGGCTGCGCCTCGGCGCGCGCCTGACGCGAGGGTGCGGGCGCTTTGCGCGGCGTATGCTGCACGACCTTGCGATGCTCAGGCGTCGGCGGAACATAAGCCGGCTGAGGCACAGACGGCCCGCGCTCGATAACCGAGCCTTCGGTATCGGAATAGGTGCGGGCCTGCGGCGCGGGCGCGGCCTGCTGTGGCCGCACGGGCGCTGGCGCTGACGGGACGGAGCGCGAAACCACCGGCGGCTCGGGCCGCTGCGCCGTCATAACCGGACGTTGCAACGCGCGTGATTTGATCACATCGCTGATTTTCGCGCGGATCCGGTCATCGCCGTCCACCACGATATCGCCGCCATGGTCCGCAGGGACCTCTTGGGCCGGGGCCGGAGCGGCGGGGCGTTTTACCAAACTGGGCATCCGCGCCAGAAGACCGGTTTTTTCCTCTCGCTGAACCGGGGCTGCAGGTGCGCCCTGCTGATATTGATTTGGCATTTGATCGTCGAAATCAACGCTTTCACCTGCAGCAAGGCGGGCGGCCTTGCGCTCTTTCTGGCGCTGGTGAAGCGCCGCCGCCGCACGCGCGCCGCCAACCGCACCGCGGCCCATCAGCGTCATGGCCTGAGCATAGACCATGATCAGGCTGACGGTCATAAACCGCAGAAACCGGCGCAGCTCGAAACGGTCAAATCCCATGACAAACAGCATCATCGCAGCGCCGCCCGCAAAGGCGATCACCGTCATAACCTTAAGGCCAAATGCCGCCCCCACCGGCAGAACGCTTAATATCGCGCCCAGCACCGTATCGCCAAAAAGCCCGCCCATGCCAAAGCTGTGCGACCAGCCGGCACCGGGGATCAATGTCGAGGCATAGACCGAGGCGATGGCAATCGCGATCGGCGAAAAGACAAGCCGGCCCATCCAGCGCTCTTCGCCGATATGCAGCACAAAGCGCAGCCCCCATGCCAGAAACACCAGCGCGATGCCCCACGCACCTGCACCGACGATCACATAAAGCGGCGATGCAATGGCAGCGCCAAAGCGGCCAAGCCAGTTCTGGACACCCATATCGGTATTGGTAAGCCAGCCGGGATCATCGACCGAATACGAGGCAAGCATCATGCTGACCAGTACGCCTGCAGCCACAAGAACGATGCCCAGAAGCTCTTTGCCACGGCGTTCGATCGCTGCCTGCATGTTGCTGTCCAAAAGCGGATCTCGCTGTCTGACTTGATAGGCCATAGTACTGTCCTGTCCTTAATCGTATAGGCACTCGCGGATTGTCTTGAGCCCGCGTGCCATTTCTTCTTTTGGGGCCACCATGGCGACCCGAATGAATTTCTTGCCGGGGTTGAGCCCGCCTACGTCGCGCGACAGGTAAGCCCCCGGAAGAACCCGAACACCCGTTCCCCGCCAAAGCCTGAGCGCCGCCGCCTCGCCGTCGTCGACGGGCAACCACAGGAAAAAACCCGCCTGAGGGCCCTGATAACCCGCAACCCCGGCAAAGATCTGATCGGCGATATCGTATTTTTCGCGGTAAAGGGCGCGACTTTCAGTGACGTGATCCTCATCCGCCCAGACAGCCTCGGCCACATGCTGAAGCGGCAGGGGAAGGGGTGCACCGGCATAGTTGCGCAACTGTTGAATCCGGCGCAGGTTCTCCGGCCCCGAGGCGACGAAACCCGACCGCAGACCGGGCAGATTCGAACGTTTGGAAAGCGAATGAAAGATGACCACCCGCTCGGGGTCGGCGCCAAGCTTTGCGGCCACCTCAAGCGCGCCCACGGGCGCGGTGTCGCGATAGATCTCGCTATAGCACTCGTCAGCGAAAATCCTGAAATCATGCTTTTCGGCCAGGCGGATCAGACGCGTCCAATAGTCTTGGCTGGCGACCGCCCCCTGCGGATTGGAGGGCGAACAGACATAGGCAATCGCCGTGCGGTCCAGAACATCGTCGGGCAGCGCCGAGAAATCCGGCAAAAAGCCGTTTTCAGGAAGGGCGGGAACATAAACCGGCTCGGCCCCCGCTGCCAGCGCCGCAACCGCATAGACCTGATAAAAGGGGTTCGGCGTCAGCACGACGGGGGTTTTGCCGCGAATCCGCTCAGGGCAAAGCGCAAGGCAGGCGTTGAACAGCCCCTCGCGGGTGCCGTTCAGCGCCATAATCTGCGTGGCCGGATCGACAGTCACGCCATAACGACGCCCAACCCATGCGGCGATCGCCTGCCGCAGTTCGGGCGTGCCTTCGTTGGGCGGGTATTTTCCGAAGCCGCCGGCGTTTTTGGAAATGATGTCGACAATCCATGGCGGAAAGGCATGGCGCGGCTCGCCAATGGTCATATGCAGCACATCGCCACCCGGCGCATGCACGTCCAGAAGGCCGCGCAAACGCGGGAAAGCATACTCTGGCAGGTTCGAAAACCGCTCGGGGTACGTCATTTTACTGCCTCAAAACCGGGGTCGTTTCGCCCCTTTGAGATCAGGATAACGCCAAGTCACGGCACGGTCCAGAAAAACGCATGGATTTCCGGACTTTGGAGGCCCGCTACTGTGGCTTTTTTGTCCGGCGGCTCATGCCAATGCCGCTTCGGCGGCAACCCCCAGCCGTAAAAGACGCTCTTCCTCAAAGGGCTGGCCCATCAGCATAACGCCGCAAGAGGCAAGACCGGTGGGCAGGGTAAGGGCGGGAAGGCCCATCAGATTGCCGATACGGGTATTGCGCAGGGTCAGCAAATTCTCCGAGATATAATAGTCGTGATCCTCGGCCAGCCGGGCGATATTTGGCGGAAGAATCGGACAACTGGGCAGGATGACCGCATCAAAGCCGGCCACCGCCTGGGCGTATGCCGCGCGATATTGATCGATCTTCTGCCAGGCGGCCACGTAATCGGCGGCCAGAACATCGGCGCCGCCGCGAAACCGCTCCAGAATCTCGCTGAACATAAGATGCGGCGCGCTTTCGATTGTGTCGCGCCATGTTCCATAAGCCTCGGGGGCGAAAAGCACCGAAGACAGCGCCATCGCATCGGCAACGACAGGCACCTCGCGACGCTCAATCAGCGCGCCGGCGGCCTGAAACCGCTGAACCGCGCTGTCAAACGCAACGCGCGGCTGATCGCGCAAATCGTCCAAGGCGATGGTTTCCAGAACCAAAAACCGCCGCCCCTCCAATGTCGCGCCGGTCAGATCGGCGGGCCGGCCACCTTCGAGGACAGCAAGGAGCAAGGCGGCATCTTCGACCGAACGGCAAAGCGGGCCGACAGTGTCAAACCGCGCGCAAAGCGGAACCACCCCCCCAAGCGACAGCCGCCCCGAGGTGGTCTTGAGCCCCACAAGATCGTTCCATGCCGAAGGGATACGTACCGATCCGCCCGTGTCCGAGCCGATGCCCGCCGCCGCCAGATTGAACGCGACCGAGGTTGCCGCCCCCGAGGACGAGCCGCCCGCGACCGCCTCGGCGTCATTGACCGACGGCGGCGTTTGCGTCACCGGGTTATAGCCCAGACCAGAGAAGGCAAGTTCCGACATATGAGTTTTGCCCAGACAGACCAGACCGGCCATCGTCGCATTTTGCAAAACCTCTGCGTCGCGCGCCGGGGTGCGCCCGCGCAAAAGCGCCGATCCGGCCTCGGTCGCAACGCCTGCGGTGTCAAACAGGTCCTTCCACGAAACAGGCACACCGTCCAAAGGCCCAAAGCGATGCCCTGATCTGGCGCGCTCTGCCGCCGCCGCGGCTTCGGCTCTGGCGCGGTCCTCTGTGACGCGGGCATAAATCCGGTCTCGCAATTCATGCCCGGAGATGGCGGCAAGATAGGTCTCGGTCAAAGCGACGGGATCAATCTCACCGGTTTCGATACCGCGGCCCAGATCCGCCGCCGACATGCTCAGCCATTCGCTCGCCATCATATTCTCCCTGACTATAATTCGGACCGTAGCGGCAGGGCAGCACATGGACAATCCCGAAGCATCACCCCATATCGTGATCATGGATAGCGAAATTCTGATTGTAGGCGGCGGGTTGAACGGCACCGCCCTTGCGCTGGCGCTGGCGAAAAGCGGTATCAGTTCCGTGGTCATCGACCGGCTTTCCGCCGACCGGCGCGGCGCGGGTGATTTCGACGGGCGCAGCTATGCGCTTGCGCTGGCCTCGACGCGGATGCTTGCGGCGATCGGGCTTTGGCCGGGCCTTGAGCAAACGGCGCAGCCGATCATGGAAATCAAAGTGTCGGACGGGCGCGCAGGTGAAGGGCCCTCACCGTTTTTCCTCCATTTCGATCAGGCGGAAATGGAAGACGGGCCCATGGGTTACATGGTCGAAGACAGGTTTCTGAGGCCCGCGCTTCTGGATGCCATCGAAACGCACCCCCTGATCCGCCAAATCGCACCTGACACGATCATCGCTCAGGAAGTTACTGCGCAAGCAGCCACTGTTACGCTGAGCCAAGGGCAAAAGTTGCGCGGCCAGCTTATTGTTGGCGCCGATGGACGCCAAAGCGGCACGGCGATGCGTGCCGGTATCAGCCGCACCGGGTGGGACTATGGCCAGACCGCTTTGGTTTGTGCGATCGAGCACGAAAAGCCGCATCATGGCATCGCGCATCAGTTCTTCATGCCGTCCGGCCCGCTTGCGATCCTGCCTCTTGCGGGCAACCGCTCCTCCATCGTTTGGACCGAGACGAGCGCACATGCCGCACAGATCCAGGCCGCCGATGATGCCGATTACCTGAAAATACTGCAGCCGCGCTTTGGCGATTTTCTGGGGGATATCGCACTGGCAGGTGAGCGTTTTACCTATCCTCTGGGGTTGTCACTGGCGCAGGCTTTCGTGGCCGGCAGAACCGCGCTTATCGGTGATGCGGCACATGGGATGCATCCGATCGCAGGTCAGGGCCTGAACGCCGGTTTTCGGGATATGGCGGCGCTGGCCGAGGTGCTGATTGCCGCCAAGCGCCGGGGCGAGGATATTGGCAACCCCGTTACCCTGGCCGAATATCAGCGCTGGCGGCGGTTTGACACAACCACGCTGGCAATGGCCACCGATGGATTTAACAGATTGTTTTCAAATGATAATGGAAGTCTCAGATTGATCCGTGATCTGGGTATGGCAGCGGTTAACGCCGTTCCCGGGCTGCGCCGGGGTTTCATGCGCGAAGCGGCTGGTCTGACCGGCGATTTGCCAAAGCTGATGCAGGGGCGGCGCCCTTAATCCAATTCCCGCGCCTCGTCGATCAGCATCACCGGGATGCCATCGCGGATCGGAAAGGCAAGGCGCGCGCGCTTTGATATCAGCTCGTGCTTTTCGCTGTCATAGGACAGGGTCGTCTGGGTCAGAGGACAGACCAGCGCCTCTAACATACGCCGGTCAAACAGCGGGGCCTCGGGTGTGGTCATTGCATTTTCTCCTCACCATCCCCGCTTCTGAGCGAAAACTCGATCAAAGTCACCAATGTCTCGCGCCGGTCGGATAATGTCGGCGCTTCCAAAAGCGCCTGTTTGTCCTCTGGATCAAAGGGGCAGAGCATCGCCAGCGAATTGATTAACAGCTCATCCTCCGCCTCGCTCAGGTTGTCCCAGTCGGTCGAGAGCGACTGCGCCTCGAAATAGCGCATCAACATCGGCAGAAAGGCCGACCGGTCAAAATCCGGGTCCGTCTCGGGTGCGCCAAGGTCGCGGTCGAAACCATCCCACGAGACATCGGCCCGGCGATAAGGCGTAAAGCCGGGAGTTTCGCTTGTTATACGAAATCGCGATCTGCCCGACAGGGTGATCATATACCGCCCGTCCTCGGTTTCAGAGAATGCCGTCAGGCGCCCCGCACAGCCCACCGAATGCAGCCCGTTTTCCAGCGATCCGGAATCCGCACCCGGCTGGATCATCCCGATCAGCCGGTGCGGAGTTTTCATGGCATCATCCAGCATCGCCAGATAGCGCGGCTCGAAAATATGCAGGGGCAGGCGGCCCCTTGGCAAAAGCAGCGCGCCGGGAAGCGGAAAGATCGGGATCGTTGCGGGCAAATCGGACAGGTTAGTCATACACACCGCCTATTGCGCCAGAACCCTAGGCATAGATCATCGACGACAAGCGGCGCCGGCCTTTGATCGCGAGCGGGTCCTGAGGCTTCATTGCATCGAAGATCGTGAACAGCTGGGTCTTGGCCGCGCCATCGTTCCAGTCTCTGTCGCGGCGGAAAAGTTCGAGCAACTGATCGATCGCCTCCTCAACCTTGCCGCCGGCGTAAAGGGCAGTTGCCAGATCGAACCGTGCCTGATGGTTATCGGGGTCCGCCTCAACCGCCTGTTTCAATTCCGCTTCGGGACCGGCTGAGGCGGCCTGAAGCGACAGATCAAGCTTGGCGCGCGCGGCTTCTACTTCGGGCGCTGTGGCGATGGCGGCAGGCACGTTATCAAGCAGCGATTTGGCCTTGTCCGTTTCTCCGATTGCAATATGCGCACGGGCCAGCCCGCCATAGGCCGCTGCATTCTCAGGCTCTTCTTCCAGCACGGCGGCGAAAGTTTCGGCCGCATCGACCGCAGCGCCTTCGGTCAGCATCTGCTCGGCTGCATCTATCGCCTCTGACAGGCCGGCATCCTCGCCGCCACCGCCCAGCGCGGCGACACGATCGACAAAGGCCTTGACCTCGCTTTCAGGTAAAGCGCCCTGAAACCCGTCAGCCGGTTGTCCCTGCCAGAAAGCATAAACCGTCGGGATCGACTGAATTCTGAGCTGACTGGCGATTGCCTGGTTCTGATCGACATCGATCTTGACCATCTTGACCTTGCCGCCGGCCGCCTTGACCGCCTTTTCAAGCGCCGGGCCCAAAGTCTTGCAAGGCCCGCACCACGGGGCCCAGAAATCGACAATCACCGGGATTGTCTGGCTCTGGTCCACGACATCGGCCATAAAGCCCGCCTCGGAACCGTCCTTGATCAGATCCTCGGATGCGGTATCGGATTTCGCGTTCAACTCAAGCATCTCATCAGCCCCTTGATTGCAGTAACTTGGCTGTTATATGGCGCGCCACCCCGCCGGTGCCAAGCCCCATGCGACAGGGCGTAGCGGGGCCTGATTGGATAAAGATTAGCAGAAACGCGCCATCACGCGGAATAAATCCATTGCCCCGAGGCCAGATCGCCGCCGCGCGGCTGGCTAAAGATCGAAGCTGGCGAAAACCGGGGCGTGATCGCTTGGCTTGTCCCAGCCGCGCACGGGGCGCAAAATCCGCGAGCCATGGGCAGCCCCCGCAATGTCGGAAGTGGCCCAGATATGATCCAGCCGCCGCCCCTTGTCGGCGCTGTCCCAGTCGCGGGCGCGGTAAGACCACCATGAATAGAGCCGGCCGTCGGGAATATCGGCGCGCGTTACATCAACCCACGATCCTGCCTCTTGCGTCTGGGCCAGATGCTCAACCTCAACCGGTGTGTGCGAGACGACCTTCAACAGCTTTTTGTGGTCCCAGACATCATCCTCGCGCGGAGCAATGTTCAGATCACCAACGAGGATCGAGCGCGCGGGCGCCTCGGCGTGAAACGCATCGCGCAGCTCGGTCAGATAATCAAGCTTCTGACCGAATTTCGGATTGACCTCGCGATCGGCAATATCGCCGCCCGCCGGAACATAGTTATTGTGGATCGTCACGCCGTTTTCCAAACGAGCCACCACATGGCGGGCATGTCCCAACCCTGCCCAGTCGTTTGCGCCAGCATCCTCGATCGGGATCCGCGACAGGATCGCAACGCCGTTGTAACCCTTTTGCCCCCGGGCGACGATATAGCGGTAGCCCAAGGCCTGAAACGCCTCGAGCGGTATTTTATCGACCGGTGATTTGCATTCCTGCAAGCACAGAATATCCGGCGCCTCTTCGGACAAAAGCTTGCAAACAATCCCCTCGCGCAGACGCACCGAATTGATGTTCCAGGTCGCAAGAGTAAATGGCATGGCGCTTTCCTGTCCGCTTCCGGTTTGACTTCGTCCGACAATAGGTCAAGCCTCGGGTCACTGCCACCCAAAAGGTACCGGATGCCCCTACTTGTCACCAATCGGAACTTTCGGCTGCTATTCACGGCCTCGGCGGTCTCAAACCTGGGCGACGGGGTGTCGGCCCTTGCCTTTCCGTGGCTGGCGACGCTGATTACTCGCGATCCGACCCTGATAGCGGTGGTCGTCTTTGCCACCCGCTTGCCGTGGTTTTTGTTGTCGATCCCAGCAGGCGTCATCACCGACCGGGTGGACCGGCGACGGCTGATACTTTGGGCAGACACCCTGCGCTTTTTTCTGACATTCGCGGTTGTGGCGCTGATCTTGTCGACGCCGTCCCTACCTATGGCAGACACAGACAGTGGGCAGGCGCGGCTCATCTGGGCCTTTTCGGCGCTGGCCTTTCTTTTGGGCACGGCCGAGGTTTTGCGTGACAACGCCGCGCAAACGGTTTTGCCGTCAGTTGTGGACAAAACGCACCTAGAAAAAGCCAATGGCCAGATCTGGAGCATTGAACAGGTCATGGGATCCTTTGTCGGCCCGCCCTTAGCCGGTTTTCTGATCGCGACGTCGGTGCCCGTTCCCTTTGTATTTGACGCCGTGACCTTTGCCGTCGCTGTCTGGCTGGTCTGGGGCATGACCATTCCTGCCAAACCCAGTCCCCTGCAAAGCACAAGCTTTTGGCGCGATCTGAGCGAGGGGATCAGGTGGATCATTGCCAATCGGTTGATCCTTACATTGGCGATCCTTCTGGGGCTACTGAACGCGCTGCATATTGCGACCATTACGATTCTGATCCTATTCAGTCAGGAAATCCTTGGGCTTTCCGCGTTTGGCTACGGCGTGTTGCTGACTGCGGGCGCGGCAGGTGGGGTAATCGGCGGCCTTATTGCCCCGCATATCGTCCACCGGATCGGCGGTACCAAAAGCATCATTTTAGCGATGGGTCTGTTTATCATATCCTTCAGCCTGTTTTATCTGACTAACTCGCCCTTTGTGGCAGGGCTGGCCCTGTTTTTGGTAATGCTGGGTGGGCTGCTGTGGAACGTAGTCACCGTATCTCTCAGACAGCGGATTATTCCCGAGCGGATTCTGGGGCGGGTCAACTCGATATACCGATTTTTTGGCTGGGGCATGATGCCCTTTGGTGCGCTGGCCGGCGGTTACATCGTATCCTATTTTGAGCCCACGCTAGGGCGCGAAGCAGCGTTGCGCCTGCCGTTTTTGTTTGCCGCTATCGGGGTGGCGATGCTGCTTGGCTATATCCTGATGGCAGTTCGCATTCCCACAAAAAAGAGGCCCGGCGTTAAGGCCGGGCCAGTCCAACAGGGAGGATCCACGTCATAACCCCGACGTGAGAGGGATCTCGATATCGCGGGTCAGGCAACCAACCTGTAGCCGCCGCTTTCGGTGATCAAAAGGCGGGCATTCGACGGGTCCGGCTCGATCTTCTGGCGCAGGCGGTAGATATGGGTTTCCAGCGTATGGGTCGTAACGCCCGCGTTATAGCCCCAAACCTCGTGCAACAGCACATCGCGCGCCACAACGCCTTCTGTCGCACGATAAAGAAACTTCAGAATATTGGTTTCCTTTTCGGTCAGGCGGATCTTGCGCTCGGCCTCATCAATCAAAAGCTTCATCGCCGGCTTGAACGTATAGGGGCCGAGCTGGAACACCGCGTCTTCGGATTGTTCGTGCTGGCGCAGCTGGGCACGTATCCGGGCGAGGAGCACCGGGAACTTGAACGGTTTGGAGACATAATCATTGGCGCCAGCGTCCAGACCCAAAATAGTGTCAGCGTCGCTGTCATGTCCGGTCAGCATCACCACCGGGCATTTGACGCCCTGCTTGCGCATCAGCCGGCACAATTCGCGACCGTCGGTATCGGGAAGCCCGACATCAAGGATCACCAGATCGTAAAGCGCCGCCTTGGCCTTATCCATCGCCTCGCTGCCATTGGCCGCTTCGAAAACGTCGAAATCCTCGGTCATGACCAGCTGTTCAGACAGCGCCTCGCGCAGGTCATCATCGTCATCGACCAGCAGGATCTTTTTAAGCGTTCCCATGGCGTGGTTCCTCCTTTACCCGGTTCAGACATGATTTGAGATAACCGAAACGGCAAGATTTACTGCAAAACGCTCACGCGGACGTGTGCGTGCTGCGTCGATTGTTTCAAAATCCGCTGGCCAAGGCTACATGTCAGGGGCAAAGGAAAACAGTGATGACCTTAACACCCGATTTCATCGAGACCCTCGCCCGGGCCCGCGCCGACCTGCGTATGGGTGTGCCGGTGGTTTTGACCTGCGATGCCGGCGATGCGCTGGTCATGGCCGCCGAAACGGCAAGCGCGGCGCGTCTGGCTGACCTTCGCGCGCTTGGGGGGGCGGCGGTTCTGGCGATCACCAACTGGCGCGCGGCCACGTTAAAGGTTCCCGCCTATGACGGTGATCTGGTGCGGATCGCTGTGCCAGAGGATGCCACGATCGCCTGGGTTCAGCGAATGGCCGATCCCGCCGGCGATCTGGCCAGCCCGATGAAGGGCCCCTTTTCCGCGGTCCGCGAGGGCGGCGCCGATTTGCACCACCTCGCGATCCGCCTGCTGAAGTCGGCGCGGCTCTTGCCGGCGGCATTGGTTATCGAACTGCCCGACGGCCCGGAAATCGCCGGACGCTACAATCTGACCCGGGTCACCGCGCAGGATCTGGGCGGTAATCTGGACGCGCTAAGCCCGCTGAATCCGGTGATCGACGCCCGGCTTCCCTTGTCGGTGTCCGAGGCCGGGCGGCTGCATGTGTTTCGCCCCGAAGATGGCGGTGAAGAGCACTATGCCGTAGAGATCGGTCGCCCGGACCGTTCGGGGCCGGTGCTGGTCCGGCTGCACTCGGCCTGTTTTACCGGTGACCTTTTGGGATCGTTGAAATGCGACTGCGGCCCGCAGCTGCGCGCGGCGCTGGCGCAGATGGGTAAGGAAGGCGCCGGCATCCTGCTTTATCTCAATCAGGAGGGGCGCGGGATCGGCCTGGCAAACAAGATGCGCGCCTACAGCCTTCAGGATCAGGGGTTTGACACGGTCGATGCCAATCACCGTCTGGGGTTCGAAGATGACGAGCGGGATTTTCGGATCGGCGCCGAAATCCTGAGACGACTGGACGTCAGGCGCCTGCGGCTTCTGACCAATAACCCTGCCAAGGTCCGAATGATGGAAGCAGAAGGCATGGAGGTGGCCGAACGTGTGCCGCTTGCCGTGGGCGAAAACCCGCATAACCACGAATATCTGGCGACCAAGGCCCGAAAATCCGGTCATCTTCTGTGAGCGCGGGCGATCTGATCGTCACACCGCGCGGAGCCCGGTTTCTGGGGCGGGTTTTCCCCTGTTCTATCGGATCGGGCGGGATCAGCGCCGACAAATGCGAGGGCGACGGGGCGACCCCTTCGGGGATCCTGCGGGTGACGGGCCTTCTCTACCGGCCCGACCGGATTGCACCGCCGGCCCATTGGGCCGCACCGATCGGGCCGGGCGATCTGTGGTCGGACGATCCGGGCGATCCCCATTACAATCATCTGGTGCGCGCGCCGCATGGGTTCAGTCACGAAAAGCTGCGCCGTGGTGACCGGCTTTATGATCTTGTCGTTCTGACCGACTGGAACTGGCCCGTGGCGCAAAGCGGCAAAGGTTCGGCGATTTTCATGCACCGCTGGCGACGCCCGGGCTATCCCACTCAAGGATGCATCGCCTTTCGGCCCGATCACCTGATCTGGATCGCCGGGCGCCTGCGCCCCGGAACACGTATCATCCTGTCCGGCTAGGCCGCGCCGTAAGCGCGAGCTCCAAAAATGGCCGAGCCCACGCGCACATGGGTCGCGCCCAAGGCGATAGCGCTTTCAAAATCCCCGCTCATGCCCATCGACAGGCCGTTCAGCCCGTTGCGCGCGGCGATCTTGGCCAGAAGCGCGAAGTGAAGCGAGGGTTCTTCATCGGCGGGCGGGATACACATCAGCCCCAGAACCGGCAAATCCAGTGCCAGACAATCGGCAACAAATTTATCAGCATCTTCGGGCAGAACACCCGACTTTTGCGGCTCCTGCCCTGTGTTCACCTGAAGAAAAAGATCCGGGCAATGGCCGGTTTCCTGCGCCAGACGGGCCAGAGTGGTGGCAAGCTTGGGCCGGTCGACCGAATGAATGGCCTGAAACATCTCTATCGCCTGCCGGGCCTTATTGGTCTGCAGCGGGCCAATGAGGTGAAGTTCGACCCCCTCGAATTTCGCCCGAAAATCGGGCCATTTGCCGGCCGCTTCCTGTACCCGGTTTTCACCGAAAACGCGATGCCCCTCGGCCAGCACCGCCTCGACCCGTTCATTGGGCTGAACTTTCGATACCGCGATCAGCTTGGTAGAGCCTTCGGCCCGCCCGGCCTTCTTTTCCGCTTTGCGAATACGGCTGGTGATGGTTTGCAGTGACATTATCCGACCAAATCCCCCAAGGCATCGATAAGCGGTGCCAGATCCTCTTTGTATTTCTCCCACGCGCGGGCCGACGACTTATAAATCGGCTGGCGGGCCTGATAAACGCTTAATGTTCTGACCTTGGCGGCGGATTTCTGCACATCTGTCAGATCGTCACTCCAACTCAGCCCAAGCTGGTCGGTCAGTCTGCGCATCTCGCCGTGCGGATCGGCGACAAGCTCTTCATACTGAACCTCAATCAAAAGCCCCGGCACCTGTTCGCGCCAAAAGGCCGCCATATCCTCATACATCCGTATAAAGCGGCCAAGATGGGTCAGGTCATAGCTGTATCTGTAGCTTCCCGGCGGAAAGACGTTCTTGTACATCGACAGGCCGATGTCGCGCGGATCGCGCCGTACCAGAATAATTCGCGCCTGCGGCAGCGCCAGCCGTACAAGCCCCGCGACATGCAGCGTCATCATCGCCTTGTCGATGACCCGGCCCGTCCCGTGGTGCTTTTTGACGGCCCGCGTATAAATTTCGCCAAAGCGCGCGACCTCGGCATCCGGCATGGCGGCGACATCGTGAAAGCCGCCCCCTCGCCGGGCCAGAACCTCCTGCTGGGCATGCATCAGATGGGCGGCTTCGCCGATAGCGGTCAGACCCGGATGATTTGACAACAGACGTTCAACCAATGTCGTGCCGGACCGGGGAAGGCCGGTGACGAATATCGGCGCGAAATCACCGGTACCCTTGATCTTTTTGCTGAAATCTACACCGCCGAAAGCCTCTTTGAGCCCGTCGAACATCGCCGCGCCCTCGCTGTCGTCATAAGGCGCGCCAAGCGCCGAATACTGCGCGTTGGCCGGATTGAGATACTCAAAAACCCGCTCATGGGCGCCGGTATCCTCCATCGCCTTTGCCATGGCAAAGCCTATTGGCGCCCTGCGCGCGGCCGAGATACCCGGATCGGACAAGGCCGAGGTCATCTGACCGATCAGCGGATCGCCGGGTGCAACCTTGCGGCCCCGCGCGAGCGCAAGAAAGGCCTCGCCATAACCCGGATCGCGCTTGATGATCTTGCGAAGCAGCGCCTCGGCCTCGGAAAAACTGCCGCCGTCCTGAAGAAACTGCGCCTTGTGAAACAGCGCCTTGTTGTCCTGCGGATGCGCCTTGATCGCGGCATCAAAGGCCGCGCGTGCGGCTTTTTCCTGCCCGGGTTCGGCGGACAGAACCAAGGCCAGGCCGGTCATCGCATGGCGGTCCTGCGGCCGCAGTTTGAGCATTTTGCGATAGGTGGTGGCGGCGCCCTGATATTGGCCATCGCGATGCAGTATGTCGGCCTTGAGGGCCAGCGCGGCAAGGTCATTGCCATTTTCCGCGATGGCCCGGCTGATGGTTTGCAGGGCCTGCGCCAGCTCTCCGCGATCACGCTGCGCCGTGGCGCGCGCCACAAGCGCGTCGCGCGCCGCAGGCAGGCCGGCGTCTTTGCCCTCCAGCAACGCCCGAACCTCAGCGTAAAGATCGCGGGGGAGTTTCGCGCCGCGCGCGCGGGTCAAAAGCGCCGCCCCCTCTGCCCTGTCTCCGGTCATACGGCAAAGATCGGCCAGCGCGCGCCAGATCATCGCCTCACCCGGTTTCAGGGCCAGCGCCTTGTCCAGATGGTCGCGGGCCGCGTTCAGATCGCCGCGTTGCACCGCGATCCGGGCCAGCTGAAAAGGGGCCTCTGCCAGTTTCGGGGCACTTAGCGCAATCTGACGAAACAGGCTTTCGGCCTGATCGAGCTTGCCGGCCGAAAACAGGCGCTGCGCTTGTTCAAAAAGCTGCGGAACCTTCTGGGGGCGAATGGGGATCATTTGATCAGGGCGATTGTCCGGCGGGTGCCTTATGGCGCTATCACAGAGATCATCGCGTGTCGATCACACTGCGGCAAATGAAAAGGGCGGGCCCAAAGGCCCGCCCTCTCAAACTTTAATCCCTTAGGATCAGAAGTTCAGGCGAAGACCGATCGACATGTCGTTGGTCGATGCAGCGCTGCCAACGGTCGATGTGCCGTAACCGGCCTGAACGACGGCACCGCCACCCAGGTCGTAGTCAGCTGCGATACCGAAACCACGCGAGTCGTTGTTTGCGCCCGGAACCTGGTAGGTACCATAGTTGGCGCCCAGGGTCAGACCATTGGCGCTGTAGCCCAGGCCGACACCGGTGTGGGTGACGTTTGCGTTGTTGTTGTTGTTCAGCTGAGTGTACTCGATCTTGGCGATCATGCCGCCAAAGTTAGCATTGGCGCTGATACCGGCGATGGTGATTTTGTCGCCAGCGGTCCAGCCTGCAGCAGCCTTCCAACCAGAAGCAGCGGTAGTACCAACAACGTAAGTCTGGTAACCAGCGCCGAGGTTAACGGTGGTGCCGCCCATGTCCATGCCATATTTGGCACCCAGAGCGAAGCCATTTGCACGAGCACCGCTATCGTCGATCTCGGTCGAAACGGCAAAGCCGATGTCGCCAAAGCTGTTGTCGTAACGAACGATCTGGCCGTCGTACGCACCGTCACCATAGGAACCCATGTAACCAGCGTGTGCAGTGTTGTTGTCAGCGATCGAACCTGCGATGCCAACTTCCGACATTGCCCAGTCCATGGCGCCATCGGTGTTGCCCATGGTCAGCGAGCCGAAGCCGCCTTTGATGTAAACATCGGTGCCGTTGTCGTCACCGGTACCCTTGTAGCCGCCGTTTGCGATGTCACGCAGCTCAACGTTTGCACCAAACGACAGGCCACCGTCGGTGGTGCCGGACATCGAGAACTTTACGTTATAGTCCTGAAACAGAACCGCATCGGTGCTGTTTGTCTTCGAAATGCCCATCTCGGCCCAGCCGGAGACAGCAACTTCAGCAGACGCAACGCCAGCAGTCGCGATAAGCGCTGTAGTAGCGAAAAGTACTTTTTTCATCGTTTTCCCTCGTATCTTAAAAGGTTCACCCCAATCGGGGCAATCCGAGTTGGGTATGAGGCTATTTCCTCCTTTCACTGCTCAAATGCAAGGCGGGCAAAAGGTTTGCGCGGCAACAATCCCGCCGATGATGCATCTTTGCCACAATGCGGCGGAAGCAAGGCAAAAAACCGCCGGCGGGCACAAAGCTGCGCCTGCAACCGGGCCTTACAACAAAGCCTTGTCGCAGACCGGTGGCTTCGTTACTAAATGAGCGCAAAGCCATAGCTTGGGGTGCGGGATGATTTCGCGAAAACTGATGAAATTCGGAACGATCGGCGTTACCGTCCTGGCCCTGGCCGGATGCAGCGGCGGTTTTGGTAGCGGCGGCATCTTTGGCGGCAACAACTCCAACCGCGATACCGTCCCGCGCCCGACCGAACAGCGCCAGTCGTCATTTTTTGACCTTTTCAAGACGCGCGACAATCCCAATACCACGGTCGAGGTCAACAAATACATCTGGAACGCATCGCTGGATGTGCTCAACTTTCTGCCGATTCAGTCGGTTGACCCGTTTTCGGGCGTGATCGTGACCGGATATGGCACGCCGCCAGGCGGCGGGCGCGCCTATCGGGCGACGATCTATGTTCAGGACCCTGCGCTTGACGCGCGTTCGCTTAACGTGGCGCTGGCCACGCGCAGCGGCCCGGCCAGCGCTGAAACCACGCGCGCCATCGAAGACGCCATCCTCAGCCGCGCGCGGCAGCTTCGTATCCGCGACGGCAAGCTCTAGACCCCGAAGCGTTCAGTTATTATGACCGCGCCGGGCCCCGCCCGGCGTTTTCAATTCAAGGACCACCCGACATGTCCCGTTATACCGCTGCCGAAGTTGAGCCGAAATGGCAGGAGGCCTGGGAAAAGGCCGGTACATTCGCGGCCAAACGCGATGCAAGCAAACCCAAGTATTACGTGCTTGAGATGTTCCCCTACCCCTCGGGGCGCATCCACATCGGCCATGTGCGCAACTATACGATGGGCGATGTTATTGCGCGCTATAAAGCGTCTTGCGGGTTCTCGGTTCTGCATCCGATGGGCTGGGACGCCTTTGGCATGCCGGCCGAAAACGCCGCGATGGCCATTGGCGGGCACCCCAAGGAATGGACCTATTCCAACATCGCCGACATGCGCGGTCAGATGAAGCCGCTGGGCCTTTCCATCGACTGGAGCCGCGAGTTCGCGACCTGCGATCCCGAATACTATGGCCAGCAGCAGTCGATGTTCATCGATTTCATGGACAAGGGCCTTGTCTATCGCAAGAACGCCGTCGTGAACTGGGATCCGGTGGATATGACCGTTCTGGCCAATGAACAGGTGATCGACGGCAAGGGCTGGCGCTCGGGCGCGGATGTCGAGCGGCGCGAGCTGACACAATGGTTCTTCAAGATCAGCGATTTTGCCGAAGAGTTGCTGGAAGCGATCGGCGATCTGGATAACTGGCCGCCCAAGGTCAAACTGATGCAGGCCAACTGGATCGGCAAATCGCGGGGCATCGAGATTCCGTTCCAGCGCACCGATGGCGGCGATCCGATCCTGTGCTATTCCACCCGGCCAGACACGATGCGCGGTGCCAGCTTTATCGCCATCTCGCCCGAACACCCCGTTTCCCGCGCCCTGGCCGAAACCAACGCCGAACTGTCCGACTTTATTGCCGAGACCCGCAAGATGGACACCACCGAAGCGGCGATGGAAAAGGCGGAAAAGAAGGGGATCGATACCGGCATCACCGTCCGGCACCCCATTTATGACGACGTCGAACTGCCTGTCTGGGTCGGGAACTTTGTGTTGATGGATTATGGCACAGGGGCGGTCTTTGGCTGTCCGGCCCATGATCAGCGCGATCTGGA